>CAZLEQ010000001.1:0-179205 GCA_964558575.1 uncultured Acidimicrobiaceae bacterium
CGCCTGCCACTTCGCCGAGAGGGACTCCGACCTCGAGCTTCCCGCCAACGCCTGACCCCGTCACACGGACGGACGAGAGACGGTGAGCCGAGTCTCCCATTGGGCTCAGTTTTCGCCCCAAACCCCCGACTCGGTGTTAGCGTTCGGCTGCAGACGCCGGACGTTCGATCCGGCGCATGGAGGAAACAAAATATGAAACGAACCAGATTGCTGGCGCTGTTCGCGGTGCTGGCCATGGTGGTTGCGGCGTGTGGGGCGACCGATACGGACGCCACCACCACGACCGCGGGAGACACTCCCGAGACCACCGCGCCGGACACGACAGACACCACGGAGCCCACAGGGGCACCCGATGGTGAAGCCGGCTCCGGAGGCCATTTCGTAGCCCTGCAGTGGCAGGCACCGTCCATCGTCAACAACTACCTATCTTCGGGTACGAAGGATCTCTTGGCCGGATCGCTGGTGCTGGAGCCGCTTGCCGCCTTTGCGCCGGATACCTCACTGGAGCCGAAGCTGGCCACAGAGATCCCGACGCTGGAGAACGGTGGTTTCGCCGAGGACCTGATGTCGGTCACCTGGACCCTCCAAGAGGGTGTGGTGTGGTCTGACGGAACCCCACTGACCTCCGAGGACGTCGTGTTCTCGTGGGAGTACTGCATGGCGGAGGGATCGGGATGCTCGTTCACCGACCGGTTCAGCGGCGTCGCCGACGTCGTCGCCGTCGACGAGCTGACGGTGCGGGTCGAGTTCGATGAGCCGACCCCGTTCCCGTACTTCCCGTTCACCTCGTCGCAGAGCCCGGTGATCCAGGCGGCACAATTCGCCGACTGTCTCGGGACTGACGCGGTGGGATGCACCGAGGCCAACCAGTTCCCGATCGGGACCGGTCCGTTCATCGTGACCGACTTCCGCGCCGAGGACACGGTGCTCTACGAGTACAACCCGCAGTACCGGGGGGTTCCCGAAGGCAAGCCGTTCTTCGGCACCTTCGAGATCAAGGGTGGCGGTGATGCAGCTGCTGCCGCGACGTCCGTTCTCCAGGTCGGAGACGCCGATTACGCCTGGAACCTCCAGGTGGCCCCGGACGTGCTGGCCAGCATGGAGGCAGCCGGTCTCGGCGCCGTCGGAGTTGGACTCAACGCCAACCTCGAGCACATCAACCTGAACCAGACCAACAACCGGAACCCGGACAGCCCGTCCGACTTCCTTGACGGAGACAACCCACACCCGATCTTCCACGATGCCCCGGAATTGGCCAGGGCGATGTCGATGGCGATCGATCGGGACGAGTTGGTAGCCGTCGGATATGGTGACACCGGTGTCGCGGTCTGCAACGTCTGGAACCCGCCTCCGGCTTCACCCAACAACGACTGGTGTCTGACCCAGGACATCGATGGGGCCAATGCCCTCCTCGACGAAGCGGGTTACGAGGACACTGACGGCGATGGCATCCGCGAAACGCCCGACGGCGTTCCGCTGATCTTCGACTACAGCACCTCGACCAACGCGGTGCGTCAGGACTTCCAGGCCCTGATCGAGGAGTACTGGCGTGAGATCGGCATCCAGGCCAACATGAGGAATGCGGACGCGAGCGTGTTCTTCGACGGAACCGGGGCCAACCCGGATTCGTATGTCGCCTTCTTGGCCGACATCCTCATGTACACCTTCACGCCCGATCCCAACCCGGCGGCACTGCTCGTGCAGTACACGACCGACGAGATCATCGACTCCACGACTGGTTACAGCGGGAGCAACGTGCCTCGCTACTCCAACCCGGAGTACGACGCTCTGCACGCCGAGCTCGCCTCGACCGCTGAACCGGACGAGCGCGACCGGCTCGTGATCGAGTTGAACGACATCTTGATCAACGACTCGGTGCTCATCCCGCTGGTCTGGCGTGGATCGGTGTCGGCGTTCGCCAATGACATCCAAGGTGTCGGCGGTGTGAACGGCTGGGACAGCGAGTACTGGAACGTCGAGGACTGGTACCGGGAGTAAGGACCCGGATCTAGACTCGACCGACTAATCGAGAGAGCCCTCCGGTTCGGAGGGCTCTCTCCCCTGAGACGGGCACGGGTTTGGCAGGTGACCCATGGGCCGATACGTAATCAGAAGAACGCTGGTCGCGATCCCGACGCTGATCGCGATCAGCCTGGTCATCTTCACCATCCTCGCGTTCGCCCCAGGTGACCCCACCGCCAACCTGCCCCTCAACGTCCCCCTGGAGGTCCGCGAGCAGATCCGCCTCTCGTTGGGACTGGGTGAGCCCTTCTTCATCCGCTGGATCAAGTGGATGCAGTTACTGTTCATCAACGAGCCGCTCCACATCATCGACTCGGTCTTCAACACCTGCATCGGTGACTGCGAGGGCCGGGCTCGCATCATCTCATGGTCGACACGAGCGCCCGTGTTCGACACCATCTGGGAGCGAATCCCTCAGACTTTCTGGGTGCTCGGCTTCGCCTTCATCATCGGCATCCTCATCGCCATACCCGTCGGCGTGATCTCGGCTTACAAGCAGTACTCCTGGTTCGACAACATCGGGACCTTCGTGACGATGATGGGCTACTCGGTCCCCACCTTCTTCACCGGGCTGCTCGCCATCGTCATCTTCAGCGTCCACCTCGGCTGGTTCCCCTCGTTCTACAACACCAACCACGTCGTCAACTGGACCAGCTGGGACAGCATCTGGACCCAGATCAAACAGATGATCATGCCGGTGGCCGTGCTCGGGCTGTTCAATGCCGCCGCCCTGAGCAGGTTCACCAGGGCCTCGGTGCTGGACAACCTCAACGCCGACTATGTCCGCACCGCCCGCTCCAAGGGCCTGCGGGAGAACAAGGTGATCACGATCCACGTGGTGCGCAACAGCATGATCCCGGTGGTCACCCTGATCGCCCTCCAGGTCCCGGGCATATTCGCCGGAGCCATCATCACCGAACAGATCTTCCGCATCAACGGGATAGGCTTTTTGCTCATCAACTCGATCAGCCAGAACAACGTGCCCATGGTGCAGACCCTGACCTTCATGTTCGCCGTCCTGATCGTGATCTTCAATCTGATCGCAGATGTGACCTACGGATTCCTCGATCCCCGCATCAGGTACGACTGAGGAGCGACTGAGCAATGGCGACCACGCAAGAGAGATTCGAGCAAACGACCGAAGCCCCTGTCGAATCCGGGCCGATACACCGCTCACTGCGGGGCGACGTCTGGCGCCAGTTTCGTCGCCACAAGGGCGCAGTGGTCGGTCTGGTCCTGCTGGCGATCATCACCCTGGCCAGCTTCGTCGGCCCGATAATCTACGACGTCGACCCATTCCGATCGAACACCGCCAATGCCAGCCAGTCTCCCTCCTGGTCGCACCCGATGGGAACCGACAACCTGGGTCGTGACGTGTTTGCCCGGGTGCTCTTTGGCGGCCGGGTCTCACTGGCGGTGGGCATCACCGCGATGATCGTCGCCGTGACCCTGGGCACGACCATCGGCATCCTCGCCGGCTTCTTCAAGAAGCTCGATGGCCCTTTGATGAGGATCACCGACCTGTTCCTGGCCCTGCCCGTCCTTCCCCTGCTGCTCGTGATCATCATGCTCTTCAGGGAGAGGCTGCAACAGGCACTGGGCCCAGAGCTGGGAATCTTCCTCCTCGTGGTGGCGATCATCGGGGCCACCAGCTGGATGACCACCTCCCGGGTGGTCCGCGGCCAGGTCCTGGCGGTGAAGGAGCAGGAGTTCGTGCTCGCCGCCAACAGTATCGGGACCCGCAAGCGCAACATCGTCCTCCGCCACATCCTGCCCAACGTATTGAGCCCGGTGATGGTGGCCGCCGCCCTCGGCGTCGCCATCGCCATCATCACCGAGTCGGCATTGTCGTTCCTCGGCCTCGGTTTCCCGCCGAGCCTCCCGACCTGGGGGCGACTCCTCTTCGACGCCAAGGACTTCCTCCAGATCAGCCCGATGCGAGTGGTCTGGCCGGGTCTCATGATCTCGCTCACCGTCATCTCGGTGAACTTCATCGGCGACGGTCTACGCGACGCCCTCGACCCCAAACTGCGCAGCAGGAGCAGCTAGATGGTCGGCCGACGTTTTGAGGTCGGCCGACTTCGAGCGACGCCTCCAAATCCTCGAGCTGAGCCGCGGACCAGTGGATCCAACATCACCACCCTAAAGCCAACGGGACGATCCCCGCGCGAACAGACTCCGGTCGGCCGACAGCTGCCGCACCCGTCGGGAGTCTCTCGAGCTCAAAGCGTGAGTTGATCGCCCCAGTCGAGGTCGAGCATCTCGATGCCGGCCCCGGCGAGGACGTCCCTGGCCAGGTTGCGGATCCGGGCCCGACCGCTCTCGCTCATGAAGAAGTCGTGGATCATGATCACCCGTTCCGGTTGGATGCGTCGGGCGAACGCCACGGCACCGGTCAGAGAGCCCCAGGGAGCCAACAACGGAAGCGCCATGATCGGGGCGGTGATCGTCGGTTGGTGACTGTCTCCGGGATGGGTGATCAAACCGTCGATGGTCCACGACCGGTTGGGCGGGCGGGCACCGGTGGGGAGTCTCTCGTGGAGGACGTCTTCGACGGTGGTCCATTCTGGGACTTCGATCGACACCTCGATGCCGTGACCGTCGAGCAGGTCGGCGACCGCCTGATTCGAGTAGACCATCAGGTCCCTCCTCCGCTCGATCAACCACTTCACGAATTCGGGGTTGACGTGGTCGGCGTGCTCGTGGGTGACCAGTACGCGGGTGACATCACCGATCGATTCCAGATCGAGGACACCTTCGAGGAAGGTGTGAAACCCGGGGTCGAACAAGGTCGCTTCCTCGTCGGTGGTGACGAGAAGACAAGAGTCGGTGAGCCGTCTGATCCGGGTCATCTTGGACAAAGCTACGCGTCAGTAGGACGGTCCCGTCAAATGCCGAGCGCCTTGCCCAGGAGGTGGCGCTGATGTGAAGGATCTCCGAAGAGCAGCGACGAGGCCTTGGCCCGCTTCAGGTAGATGTGGGAGTCGTGCTCCCAGGTGAAGCCGACCCCCCCATGGACCTGGATGTTCTCACCGGCGACCCAGACATAGGCTTCAGAGGCGACCGATCCGGCCAGTGGTGCCGCCACCGCCAGCTCGTCGGGGTCGTCGGTCACCCGGATGGCGTGATAGGCAACCGACCGGGCGTGCTCCACCTTCATCAACATCTCGGCGCAGCGATGTTTGATGGCCTGAAACGACCCGATGGGCCGTCCGAACTGATGCCTGCTCTTGGCGTACTCCACCGCCATGTCCAGGCAGCGCTGCGCGCCACCGACCTGCTCGGAGGCCAAAGCCGTCACCACGAGAGCCAGGGTGCGACGCAGGGCCACGGTGACATCCGATCCGCCGAGACGGGCGGCATCCCCGACCCGAACCGAGCCGAGAGCAACCCGTGCCTGGCGACGGGTCGGGTCGAGAACGGGCTCTGGGCTCACCTCGACGCCATCGGTGTCAGCGGGCACGGCGAAGAGCGACACACCGTCTTCAGTGACCGCCGACACCAACAACAGGTCGGCCTCGACGCCGGCGACCACCGCCCGCTTGGTCCCGTCGATCACCCAGTCGTCACCGGACCGTACGGCCGTCGTTTCCGGGCTCTCCACCGACCACCGGCGGGGATGTTCGAAGATGGCCAGGGCTGCGATCGTCTCTCCGGACGCAAGAGGCGGGAGTAGGTCAGTGCTCTGAGTGGCGGTGGCGGTCTCCTGGATCGCGCTGGTGGCGATCACCGCGGACCCGAAGAACGGTCCCGGGGTGACCACTCGTCCCATCTGCTCGAGCAGCACTCCCATCTCGACGGGACCGAGGCCCGAGCCTCCATGCTCCTCTGCGACGGCCAATCCCATCCATCCCATGCCGGCCATGTCCTTCCACACGGCGGCATCGAAGCCCTCTTCGGACATCATCAACTCACGGACATTGGGAAGAGGGAGTCTCTCCTCGAGGAACTGGCGCGCCGTAGTGCGTATGAGGTCGTGTTCGTCCGTCGGGGCGTACGAGACCGTCGGGCTGTCAGCCACGGGGAACTTCCGACCAGGGCAAATCCTTGTCCACCCTGGGCTCCCCGGGCAGACCCAGGACCCTCTCCCCGAGGATGTTGAGCATTATCTCCGATGTGCCGCCTTCGATCGAGTTGGCGCGGGTGCGCAGGAATGCCTTCTGCGGTCCGTGCTGTGAGAAACCCTCAGGTCGCACCAGCTGATACCCATCCGGATACAGGGTCCCGTCGAGTCCGAGCAGGTCAGTGGTGAACGCAGTTATCTCCTTGTTGAGGTTGGCCCAGGCGAGCTTGCCGGTGGAGCCTTCCGGACCGGGGATCCCAGCAGTGGCCATCTCGTTGGCACGCATCGATGTGAGACGGGCCGCCTCCGCCTCCGCCCAGAGATGGAGCAGCCGGTCGCGCAGGACCGGATCTTCAGAGCCGGACTGATGCCACACCTCGACGGCCTGGCCGATGTATCCACTCTCTCGAGGCGGGACGTTCCCTCCGATCGCCACCCGCTCGTTCATCAGGGTGGTCACCGCCACCCGCCAGCCGGCACCCACCGCGTCGATGCGGCACTGGTCGGGAATGCGCACGTCGTTGAAGAAGACCTCGTTGAACTCTGCCTCCCCGGTGATCTGGTACAGCGGCCTGACGTCGACGCCATCGGCGGTCATGTCGACGATGAAGTAGGTCATGCCCTGATGCTTCGGGACGTTGGGGTCGGTCCGGGTGACGAGCATCCCCCACCGGGCGACGTGGGCCAAAGTGGTCCACACCTTCTGGCCGTTGACGACCCACTCGTCGCCGTCTCTCACCGCGCGCGTGGCGAGTCCCGCCACGTCGGAGCCCGCCCCTGGCTCGCTGAACATCTGACACCAGATCTCCTCGGTGGTGAACATCGGACGAAGCCAGCGACGCTTCTGCTCGTCGCTGGCGTGGGCGTCGAGGACCCCTGCTCCCATCGCGATGCCGAGGAGGTTTCGATACCTGTTCTCGATGGAGGCACCGGCCGCCTCGAGTCTCTGGTTGATCCTGGCCTGGAGCCTCCGGGCGAGGCCGAGCCCGCCGAAGCCCTCCGGATGCCAGACCCAGGCGAGACCCTGGTCGTACTGGGCCCCCCAGAACTCTGTTTCGGCAGTGGCGTCCGGAGGGTGTGCTTCCACCAAATCGTCGACGAGTTGGTCGACCCGGGCGGCATCGGAGTCAGACATCGATATTTGACCTTCCACTCAAACTCTCTCCACCACGCTACCGGGTTCTTCCGGCCGTGGGGGCCGACGGTCCAAATAGCCCGCGGACTCAGAAGATCTCAGGGCACCACGGAGCCACGTCGGTGCGCATGATCCTGTGCAATGTGGTCATGGCTTCCTGCCCTCCTTCGATAGTGCCGGCGGCCGCCAGCGACGGCAGAGAACCACCACCCAGGTAGAGACGACCCAGCACCGACAAGTCGAGCTCCAGGTGGGGGTCGACGTCGACACGCTCACACTGGCCCACGCCCCCGGCCACCTCGAGACGATAGGTGCCGGCCGCGCCATGCGGGGCGGAGTCGTGGACGGTGAAGACGACGACACCGTCGTATTCATAGCCTCGGCCGCTCAGAGCCGCCGGCACGTCCATCAGTCTCACCCAGAGGCCGTCCTCGAGGCGACGGGCGACCCGGCGATGGTTGTCCAACACCAGGGGCAGCGGGTCGTCGACCGCCAGGTTCCAGTACTCCACATTGGGAAAGAGATCGATGTTGAGGAGGAAGGACCACAGACCGAGGTGGGAGTCCGGGGTGGTTGAAATCACCTCGGTGACACTCACTTCCCCGTCGGGTAGCGAGTCGAGCCACTTTCCCTTCTGCCTGTACAGGGCGTAACCGGTGGGCTCGCCGGTCTCCTCATACACGACGTAGCGGTGGCCCGACTTCCCATTGCGCCACGACTCGGGGTCGGCGAGCACACGATGATCCCACCACGCTTCTCTCCTGGTCAGCATGCCGGGACGTCGGAGTCGCCCCCGCTCGTAGATGCGGCGAATCGAAGGGCCGGCCTCATCGACGTCCAGCAGTCTTGCCGATCCGCCGTGATCGCGGCCCGCGAACCCCACATGGCGGGCGTGGATCTTGGCCTCGTAGAGGTGAGTCGCCGGGCCATATCCGAATCGGCCGTAGATGGTTCCCTCCGACGCCCACAGCCCGGCCAGAGGCTCGCCTCGCTCGGCGATCTCGTCCAGATGACGCGACATGAGGGCGCGCAACACGCCCTGACGTCGATGGGTGGTGCGCACAGTGACCACTGTGGTCCCTCCCATTGGTACCTCCATGCCACCCGGAACGGTCAACCCCAACGAGAAGGCGGCGCAGGTGCCGACCATGTCATCACCGTCGAAGGCAGCGAGCGTCCGATCGAAGTCGAAGAGCGCCTCGAATCGCTCCTTCGAAGCATCATCGGTATCTACATCCTGGCCGAATCCCTGGGAGACCCGGGAGCGGTACATGTAGGCGTCTTCTGATGTGATGGAGCGGATCTCGATCATGGCGACCGGGACAGTAAACGCCCCCGGGTGCCCACGGCTTCCCAATTAGAAGAGGCGCCGCCGTGTGACAGCGCCTCTTCATACCCGATCGCTTCGGTCAGATCGATGGGGGAGGGCCCCCCTTGGGAGTGCCGTATCTGGACCACCATCTCCTTCCGGCTTCTATGCCGCCCACCCCGAAGGCGATGGCCGCGGCGATTGCTGCAGCGGCGACGACGATCTTGACGATGTCCTCGGCGAATGTGACGTCGAGAATCTCGAACGCGAAGAGAACCCCGAAGACGACCACGGCTATGTGCACCGCAGTCGTGAGCCAGGGTACGTTCTGCTCGTTGGCGAACGGACGGACCAGATTGGCGGCCCAACTCCCGGCTGCAGCCGCAACCAAGATGACCACTGCTGCCAGCAGAAGCAGCGGGATCCAGGCCAACAGCCTGACCAGGAGGTCCTCGATGGTGCCGAGTTGGAGGATCCGCGCCACGATGAGGAAGAGAACCACCATCAGATAGGCATAGAGGACCGTGGCCACGATCGATGCCGGGGTGTGTTCACCCCCTTCGAGGGCTTTGGCCATCCCGGAGCGTTTCCACACCGGGTCGAGGACCCGAGCGGCCAATAGTCTCTCCGTCCATTTGCGTATGAGCCCGATGATCCACCGACCGACGATGAGAACCACGAGTGCGACCACAATGAGGATCGCCCACTCGATCACGCTCTCTCCAAGGGTTCGGAGCCGATCTACGAGATTGTCCCAGAACGTCAAATTGTCTCCTTTCGCTCTGCGAACGTCAACCTACGCCCTCCGGCGACATCTTGCCTGCGCCAGGCCGAGAAACCGCCCACCCCTGGTCGTGGCCGGCCAGCCTGGGATGAGACCACGGTGAGGATCGAGCAGCCGCTCACTCCCGGTGTAGGTCGGCCCGATCGGTCTCGGTGTGAATCGACCGCTCGTGAGAGTGTCTCCCCTCCACGGGAGCGTGAGCCGGATCGTCGAGAAAGATCCGTCCCTTCTCGACGTGGAGCAGGGACGGCCCGTATGCCTCGACCAGGCCATCCTCGGTCAGCACCTCCTCCGGTGCCCCTGACGCCACCACTCGTCCCGCCAACAGGATGACGTAATCGGCCGACCTCGCTTCGGTGAGATCGTGAGTGGTCATGATCACGGTGCAGCCCTCCCGGGTCTCGGTGTGGATGACCTCGTCGATGGCCTGAGCGGTGGTCAGGTCGACTCCAGTCATCGGCTCGTCGAGGAGCAGCATGTCGTGGTCCTGGGCGAGACCCTGGGCGACGAAAACGCGCTGACGCTGGCCACCGGACAGATCGTGGAGGTGACGCGTGGCTAGATCCGAGATCTGGAGACGTTCCATGGCTCGATCGACCGCGTCGCGATCGTCTGCGCCCATCAGCCCATAGGCCCCGTGGCCGGCGTACCGGCCCATGGCGACCACCTCCCGCACCGTCACGGGCAGGCTCTCGTTGACCTTGGTGGCCTGCATCACGTAGGCGAGCCGCCCGGGCCCAACCTGGACATCGATCGAGCCCGAGGTGGGCTCCACCAAGCCGGCAATCGCGTTGAGGAGGGTCGACTTCCCGGAGCCGTTGGGCCCGATCACCGCCACCACCAGGCCGGCAGGAACCTCGAAGTCGGAGCTGTCGATGGCGACGATGGGGCCGAATTTCACCCTCAGCCGTTCCGCGCGGACTGCGGTGCCCCTCATGCACACCTCGCGCAACGGCCCTCGATCTCGAGGGCGTGATCGGTAGCGTGGAACGAGGCGAGAGCGGCGATCTCGGAGACGAGACTGCGAACACTCTCCTCCTGGGTGGCGGGGATGTCGATGTCCTCGACTGTCCCGCACTGAACGCAGACCAGGTGGTGGTGGTGGCCGGTCAGCCATTCCGCCAACTCGAACCTGGTGAGTCCCTTCGCTCCGAGATGGTGCTCGACCACACCGGCATCCTCGAGGACCGAGAGAGTTCGGTAGATCGACGACAGGGGCACGTCGGAACCCAATTCTCCGCTCAGTTCGGCAGCAGACAGAGGGCCGGAGGCGCGGACCAGCGCGGCGACCACCGTTTGGCGCCCTTTGGTGTAGCGAGCATCGTGTTCGTAGAGCCTCATCTCGATCTCGCGATCGAGAGTCGATTTGGTCATGACCACATCCTAGTGATTATGATTCTCAGTATCATGATAACGATTCTCATTTGCAGGATGGATCTGAGAGAGTTTGAGATGAGAAAGGTGCTTCTGGTGCCTGCCCTGCTGGCGATGCTCTTGGCCGGCTGCGGCACCTCCCCCGCTGACGACTCCGAAGGCCCACTGGTGGTGGCGACCACTTCCATCTGGGGCGACGTCGCCCGCCAGATCGTCGGCGACCAGGCCCGGGTGGAGGTGCTCATCCCCATCGGAGCCGACGCCCACGACTACGAACCGACACAACAGCAGGTGGCCTTGCTCCTCGAAGCCGACTTGGTGGTCGCCAACGGGCTCGGGCTGGAAGAGGGTCTCCACGACATCCTCGAAAGTGCGGAGGGCGATGGCGCCAACGTGTTCGAGGTGGCACCAGAACTTGATCCGATCCAGTTCGGTCACCACGACGAAGATCACGACGAAGAAGACCACCACGACCATGGCGATCTCGACCCTCATGTCTGGTTCGACCCGATCCGGGTGGCGCGCGGCGCCACTCTGATCGCCGAACGGCTCGCCACGGTTGCTCCGGACGTCGATTGGGCGGCGCGCGCCGATGTCTACGTCGCCGAAATGGAGCAACTCGACCAAGAGATCGAAGGCATCCTCGGCTCCGTTCCCGACGCTCAACGGAAGATGGTCACCAACCACGAAGCGCTTGGGTACTTCGCCCTGCGTTACGGGTTCGAGGTGATAGGGGTGGTGATCCCCGGAGGTTCCACCTTGGCGGACCCCAGCTCGGCCGCCTTGGCAGCTCTGGTCGACGAGATGCTCGAGGAGGGGGTGTCGACCATCTTCGCCGAGACCAGCCAGCCCACACGACTGGCGGAGGCGGTGGCAGCCGAGGTGGGTGAAGATGTCGTGGTCGTCGAGCTCTACACCGAGTCCCTCGGCGATACCGGGTCGGGAGCCGAGACAGTGGTGGAAATGCTTCGCAGCAATGCCATCGCAATCGCAGACGCGATCTCGAGATGATGCGCAGTTAGATTCTCCACGTGGACTGGCTGATCGACCCCTTCCAGCTCGCCTTCCAGCAACGCGCCCTCCTGGGCGGTTCCCTCGCCGCCGTCGCCTTGGCACTGGTAGGGACCTGGGTGGTGATCAGGGGCATGTCCTTCCTGGGAGATGCCTTGGTCCACGGGGTGATCCCGGGCATCGCCCTGGCCATCCTCTTCGGGTTCAACCTGCTCATCGGTGCCATCGCCGCCGCGGTGGTGATGCTCCTCGGGATCGACCTGGTTCACCGTCAGACGGCGTTCTCGGAGGACACCAGCATCGGTCTCCTCTTCGTCGGGATGCTCGGATTTGGAGTGATCATCATCTCCAGCACCGACTCCTACGCCGGCAGCCTCACCGCGATCCTCTTCGGAGACGCCCTCGGTGTCACCATGGGCGACATCTGGTTGCTGACCGGCCTGCTCGTGCTCACGCTGGCCGGCAGCATCCTGGGATTCCGCCCCTTCCTGGTGCTGGCCTTCAACGAGCAGAAAGCCGAGCTGCTGGGGCTTCGACCTCGTCTCGCCCACATCGCCCTACTCGCCTTGATCACCCTCGCCATAGTGGGCTCGTTCCAGACGGTGGGCACCCTGCTCGTCTTCGGGCTGCTTGTCGGGCCGGCGGCCACAGCCGCCCTCCTGGTCCGCCGGGTCCCCGCCATCATGGCGGTGGCCGCGCTCCTCGGAGTGGTGTCGGTGGTAGGGGGGCTGATCATCAGCTATCACGCCAACACTTCGGGATCGGCCACCATGGCGGTGACCCCAATCGTCCTCTTCTTCCTGGTCCTCACCTTCAGGGCAGCCAGAGGGCGGCGTCTCACCGCCCGGTCCGTTTGAGACGTGGACCGTGCGGCAATCGATTCGGATACCGGACTGAGCCCCTTCTGCTAGGGCGGTTTTTCGGTGGTGTAGGTGTGGCCGTGGGGGCTGGTCCAGTGGTCTTGGCCGGCGATTCTGTGGTGTTTCCATCTGTGGTCTTTGAGGGTGTGGTCGTGGCGGCATTTCGGTCCGCCGTTGTCCGATGAGGTTTCCCCGCCTTGTGCCCAGGGGAGGAGGTGGTCCCAGTCGCATTCGCCTGCCGGCATCCGACAGCCCGGGGAAGGAACAGACGGGTTGGGTGGATTCGGTATGTCGGGACAGCGTCTTGGTGGGCCGACGTGAAGTGGTCACCACCGCGGCGACCTCACCGTGGTCGTCGGTGACCGTCGCCTGCCATTCCGCTTTGGGATGGAGGTCGGCGAACCTGCGGGCCACGTCGGCGATCACCGGACCCATGCCGGGGATCTCTGCCGCCTGGTGGTCTAACCCGGCCAGGGTGGTCATCGACACTCTCATCTCGACCAGCCCCCGGCCTCCGTTGGCGGGATCCGAACCCAGGATGAGATCGGTGAGAATGTCGGCGCGGAGGTTGTCGTGAGACCGGGTGTCTCCCTCACCGCGTAGCGAGATCATGTGGGCGTTGACCCGTCTTCCGATCGCCTTGGCGTCGGCGATGTCGATATCCAACAGGTAGACGTTGCCGGTGCCGGCTTCGGTCTGTTCCATCCAGAACCGCCGACCCTCCCGAGCATGGCGATACCGTTTCCGGGCCCGGTGGGGGTCGGATTCGACACAGAGACGGCGGATCCACACCCCCAACTGGGCCGGTAGTCAACCGCGGAAGCACGTTCTGTGACCGTATCCACGATCTCTCTGGCTTCAGCCTTGTCGAGATGAGCGGTGCCATTACAGATCACCCGACCCAGGTCGATCAACCCCTGGTCCAACATGTCCCAGACTTTGGGCAGCCGCTCCCTCAGGTCATAGGAGAGACCGAGACGACCTTGCGCGGCGCGTCTGGTGATACACAGGGCAGGACGAAGCTCATCAGCCGCATACTCGAAACCCTCACTGAGACGACCCGGATCAGAGGTGGCATCACCAGGAGCGGCATAGGCCAACTCGTGCACATCAGCTGCACTACCAGCCTGGAAATGAGACACCAGCCGCTCCCGAGCCCGGATCACATCCACCAGGTCAAACCCATCAACCGAGAACGATCCACCGCATCGGGAAGCACCGCCAGAACCGGACCCGGCGCAACCGCCTCGAGATCAGGAAGGATCTGACGGTCATCAACCCTCCCCGAGTTCAACTCGTCGACAGTGATCAGCTAGACCAGATCGTCGAAACCCTCATCACCCCAAACACTGGCAGAGTGATCCCCACCGAAACACCCTTCGCATCGAACATATGTTCGACCCTACAAGTTCGCTACGACAAAACAAGAGAGTCGATTACCGGGAAAAAAGGTTTCGATCGGTCGAAATCCGTCGCGGTCGACCTCATTTCCCCGACTGCTTCTCCCCGCTCGACTCGAACGCCGACATGATCAGGTAGACCAACAGGGTCACCACGAGGCTTCCCACGATGGAGATGTTCCAATGGAAGAAGAGTCGCAGCCCCACGAGGACCAGCACGAACACCAGCAAACGACCGAACCAACTCGTACGCATCTCTGGACCGCCATCTCGGGGATATGAGCTCTGTGATCGTAGGACCGGCGCCACCCGTGACGTAGGGTTGTCCCATGTCGCCAGAGGAGAACAAGCAGCTCTTGCACCGCTATGTCGCCGAGGTCTGGGACAACGGGAACCTCGAAGCACTCAGAGAGTTCCTGGCCCCCCACTATCGACGTCATGTTTCGCCGACACTCCCCCCTCTCGACCTCGAAGCGCAGATTCAGCGACTCGCCGGGTTCCGTAACGCCTTCCCCGACATCACGCTCACTGTCGAAGAGGTGATGACCGAAGACGACCGGATCGCCTTCCGCTCGACGATCAACGGCACCCACCACGGTGAGCTCGCCGGGCTGGCACCTACCGGCAAACACATCACTGTCGGGCTGGTCGACATCATCCGGGTCGAGGACGGTCGTTTCGCTGAGCAGTGGGGCGGGCCCAACATGGCGGACATGTTCCGCCAGCTGGGCGCGACCTACCACCTCGAGAGTTGAGCGTCCCGCGTCGGATTCAGATGGCCGCCTACCGCGGTTAGGCTCACGTCGTGGACCAGATCACCAGCCGCCAGCCGGAGACTCCAGCCACATATCCCCGGGTCTCGGCAATTGGGGCGCAGCACGCTTTCAGCATGGCCATGGTGATCTCGGGGATTCGCTGCGTCATCGCCTACATCCTTCTACCCTTCGTAGCGCCCCTAATCGGTCTGGCACCCGGCGTCGGCCCCTGGCTCGGGATGGGGATCGGTGTGGTGGCGATCGGGGCCAACGGATTCAGCATCCGGCGGTTCGCCCGCTCGCGACACCGACTTCGGCGCCTCGTGATCGGGGTCAACATCGCAGTGATCGCCTTCATGCTCGTCCTCATCTGGATCGACCTGAACGCCATCCTCTCGCTCTAGACACCGGCGAGCATGTCCCGGTGCCGCTCCCAGAGGGCGGCATACAGCCCAGCGGCCCGTTCCAGCTCGGAGTGAGTCCCGACCTCGACGACTCTCCCTCCGTCCATCACCGCGATGCGGTCGGCGTTGCTGATCGTCTCCATGCGATGCGCCACCACGATGAGGGTGCGGCGGCCCCGCTCCGAGTAGACCTCGTCGAGCAGTGCTCGCTCCGTAGGCCCGTCGAGCTCCGACGTCGCCTCGTCGAGCACCAGCACCACCGGATCGCGGAGGAAGGCGCGAGCAACGGCGAGGCGCTGGAGTTGGCCACCGCTCACCCCGACGCCACCTTCTCCCAGATGGGTCTGCAGCCCGTCGTCGAGGCTCGCCAGCCATTCACCCAACCGGGCGCGTCCCAGGGCGGCAGCCAACTCGTCGTCACTGGCGTCCCGTCTCGCCACGCGGAGGTTGGAGGCGAGAGATCCGTAGAAGAAGTCGGGGCGTTGCGGTGCCAAAGCGACCAGGTCGGGCAACGTCGAGGGTGACAACTCGACCACCGGGCGTCCCCCAACGCTCACCAGGCCGGAATGAGGGTCACGGCCCCGGACCAGGGTCTGGACGAGGGTTGACTTGCCCGAGCCCGAGGGACCGACGATCCCCAGGAAAGACCCGGCAGGGACTTCCAGATCGACCCCGTCGACCAAGATGGTCTCCCCGGAGCGCACCGTCACCGACTCGAAGCGCACCCCACCCTCTGCGGGGGTGGAGTCGAGCTCCCCCCAGGGCTGGGGCGGGAGATCCTCGAGCTCGAACAGCCGCGCCGCGGCGGCCAGCGACTGCTCGGTGTCGGGGACGATCTGTTCCAGAGCACGTATCGGCGCCATCACCGTCGAGGCGAGGACCACCGCCACCGCCAGAGCCTGTACCCCGAGCCCGGAGACGACCCCCACCCAGACCACGGCGAGCAGCCCCGCGGCGGCGATGACACCACCGATCAGCGACCGCAGGGCCGAGCTCCTGGCTAGTGCCCGTTCCCGGGCTGCCTTGAGGCTCCCGGCCTGTCTCAACCGATCGAGAACTCGATCACCGGCCTGCAACACCGCAACTTCCCGGGCACCCTGAATCAGGTCGGAGACGGAGGCCGCCATGTCACCCGACATCCGGCGAACCTCCGGACCGGCTTCCGCCACCCTCCGCCAGCCGATCCACGGCACGAGAATCAGGTAGAGCAGCACGAAAGGGGCCAACGCCAGGGCCATCACTGCGTCCCCCACCCACGCCAGACCGGCGAGGGTGAGCACCGGAACGACCACGGCCGCCACGACGGGTGCCACTGTGTGGGCGTAGAACGGCTCCACCCGGTCGATGTCTCCCGAGACGCGCGCCACCAGGTCGCCGCTGCGCTCGTCTTCGAGCATCGCCGGCTCGAGACGCTCAAACCAGCGAAACACCTGGCCACGGAGCTGTGCCAGCAGACGGAAGGCCACCACGTGCCCGCTGTACTGCTCGAGATAGCGGAACGCACCCTTCACCAGGGCGAGACCGGCGAGCACCCCCAGCGCCCCCGCCGTGGCCGCAGAGCCCTCGAAGACCTCGATCACGTAAGCCACGGCCACCGCGGGGATGGCGACCCCCAGGCCCTGGTTGACGATGCGGAACAGAGCAGAGGAGACGACCAGCCCCCGGTGAGGCCGGAGCATCGCCAGGAGACGCCTCACCGTCTCACCTCTCACGATCGCACCGCCATCGACTGGAGGATCGCCGCCCCCTCTTCGCCGGCCGGATCGGTGTCGGCCACGATGCGGCCCTCTCTCATCGCCACGATGCGGTCGACCCCGGTGAGTGTGGAGCGACGATGGGCGATCACGATCACCGTCTTGTCGGCGGTGAGCCGATCGAGTGCGGCCCGGACCCTCGCTTCGGTGTCGATGTCGACGTTGGAAGTGGGCTCGTCGAGGACGACGATCGGAGCGCCGGTGAGAACCATGCGAGCGATGGTCAGCCGCTGTGCCTCACCACCGCTGAGCTCGAGCCCGCGCTCACCTACCGGCAGGTCGAGGCCGTGTTCCCGGTCGGACACTATCGCGGCCAGGTCGGCCGCCTCGAGGGCGCCCCACAGCGCGTCGTCGGTGGCCTTCGGATCCGCCAGTGCCAGGTTGTCTCGGAGGGTCCCGTGGAAGAGGAAGGGCTGCTGAGCGACCAGTGCCACCCGCCCATCGACGGAGACCCGCCCCGAGTCGGGCTGGGCGAGCCCGCTGATCAACCCGGCGAGTGTCGACTTTCCGGCCCCAGACGGGCCGACCAGACCGATGACCTCGCCCGGCTCGACCGCGAGGCTCACGCCGTCGAGGGCGGGGCGCTCCTCGTCGTAGGAGAAGGTGACGTCCTCGATCGTGATCCGCCCTTCGTCCCCGGACCTCGGGACGAATCTCGTCCCCGGCTCGGAGAGGAACGCTTTGATGTCCTTCGCCGAGGCCCGCCCGATCGCGCCCACATAGAAGAACCGCCCGATCTGAGACATCGGCTCGATGAGGGCGACGCCGAGCAACACCAGCGCCACCGCCTCTCCGATCGAGATGGCACCTTGTTGGAGACGCCACATGGCGGCGCCCGAAGCGGCCACGACCGTTCCCAACGTGAACAGGGAATCCACCGCGAGGAGAGCTAGCTGGTTCACCCGAAGCAGAGCCATGGTCTCACCGCGCAATCGCTCCGACTCCTCCTCGAGGCGGTCTCCGTAGTCGCCTGCGGCGTCCAGAGCCTTCAGTGTCTTCATCCCCTGTATGCCGTCGAAGAAGCGCGCGGTGAGCTGGTCGGCCGTTGCCCAGTAGCGGGCGGTGACACTGGCGAAGCGTTTCTCCAACAGTCTGAGGAGAAGCGGGACGGCAGGCACGGTGACTAGAAGGATCAGGGCGGCGAGCAGGTCGATCATCGCCACCACGAGACAAATGAGGAGGGGGATGAGCACCCCAGCGATGAGCTGGGGAAGAAATGCTCCTGCCAGTGAGCCGACCGCGCCGGAGCCTTCGATCGCCCGGTTGGTCACCTCGCCGGCGCGATAGGGCCCGGTGGGGCGGTCTATCACCGTGCCGACGATCCGAAGCGTCACATCGCTCTCGACTTTCGACCTCGTGTCATCGGCGAGCAGCGGCCACACCCACCCGAGGGTTGCAGCCGTCCCGAGAAGCCCGACCAACACCAACGAGGTGAACCCAACCGGCCGACCTTCCACGACGAGGTCGACGACCCGGCCGAGAACTACGGCCGCCCCGGCGAGGGCCAGGCCGCGCAGGGAGAGCACGAGGACCGACCGCCTGATACCGGGTCTGCCCGCGGCCAGGAGCCGGATTTCGTTGCCACTCGTATTCCGCCTCGACATCCGGGTGAGACTGCCAGGGCGTGTTTCCGACACCGAGTCGACTCGATGCCGACTGGCTGTCGAATAGGCCGTGCCATACGGTCGACCTCGATGATCGGCGTCCTGTTGCTCCAACTGGGCACCCCTGACTCCACTGAAGTGTCGGACGTCCGCCGCTATCTGCGCGAGTTCCTCTCCGATCCACGGGTGCTGGACCTACCCGCCCCGGTGCGGGCTCTGCTGCTCTATGCCGTGATCCTCCCCTTCCGTCCCCGTCGGTCGGCGGAGCAGTACCGCAAGATCTGGACCGAAGACGGGTCACCTCTCCTCATCCATACCGAACACCTGGCCGAGCGGCTCCAGGAGCGTCTCGGCGACGGCTACATGGTGGCTGTCGGGATGAGATACCAGAGCCCGTCCATCGAGTCCGCCCTCACCGAACTCGGCGACGCCGGCTGCGACCGGATCGTGATCGCCCCCATGTTCCCTCAGTACTCCTCCGCAGCCTACGGGTCGGCGGTGGCCAAGGCGCTCGAGCTGGTGGCCGCGGAGTGGAACGTCCCGTCGACATCCACGATCCCCCCTTTCTATGATCACCCCGGCTTCGTCGGCGCGGTCGCCGAGATCGCCCGTCCGCTTCTAGACGAGTTCCGACCCGATCACGTCCTGTTCAGCTACCACGGTCTTCCGGAGAGCCAGATCCGCAAGAGCGACCCGTCCGGCCAGTGGTGTCTTCAGCGGAGCGACTGCTGTGCGACGATTAGAGCCGAGAATCGTTACTGCTACCGCGCCCAATCCTTCGCCACGACCCGTGCCGTGGCCGGGGAGATGGGTCTCGACGAAGCCAGCTACTCCACGTCTTTCCAGTCACGACTCGCCGGGCAGAAGTGGATCGAGCCTTACACCGATGGCGTCCTCGACGGTCTATCCGCCGGCGGGGTGCGACGGTTGGCGGTGCTCACGCCGTCGTTCGTGGCCGACTGCCTCGAGACACTCGAGGAGATCGGGATCAGGCTGCGCGAGCAGTGGGCCGGGATGGGTGGCGAGGACCTCCTCCTCGTCCCTTGTATGAACGCCAGTCCGGTTTGGGCCAACGCCCTAGTGGAGATGATCCGGGCGGAGATTGTCGACTCAGACGGCCACGAAGAGGCGATCGGCGGCGAACGATCCCACCCCAACACGCTTTCCATCGACTGAGACGGTGAAAGCCCCCTGGGGATCCTTTCTGACCAGCTCGATATCGGTCTTGGGATGAAAGCCGGACTCGTAGAGGAACCCGAGCATCTCGTCGTCGAGCTCCAGCTCTTCTGATATCCGCTCGAGGGGTCGGATCTCGCCCGGTTCCATGGCGCTGATCGGCTTCATCTTGGGGGGCCGGTAGCCCGCTCCGGGGATGGGGTTGCCGTGAGGACAGGTCTGGGGATCGTTCAACACACTCCACATGGCTTCCTCGACCTGGTCCGAGATGGTGGTCTCCCACACCTCGGCTTCGGCATGGACTTTGTCCCAGGGAAGCTTCAGCACGTCGGTGAGGAATCGCTCCGCCAGACGATGGCGGCGGACGATCACCGCGGCGAGGTGACGGCCTTCCTCGGTCAGCTCGATCTCGTCGTCGATGGCGACCAAGCCGTCCTCTCTCATCCGGTGGACCATCTCGTTGACACTGGCCCGGGACACGCCGAGCCAATCGGCGATGCGCGCCTGGATGACCGGGATACCCAGCTCCTCGATCTCCCAGATCGCTTCTGCGTACTCCCGATAACGTCCGTATCCCGACACGATGTCGGCATCGTAATCAGACAGGAGCTCGAGCCTCAGTGACGACTGCGGCGACACCCTACGATTGCCATCGCCGCAACCGAGGAGAACACCGATGAACCTGCCGGACGACCTGGGCGCTGACGTGCTGGGCGCCAGACCCAGCTGACGCCTCAGCAGTGACCGCTCCCGTCTCCGACAGCCGGCTCTCCAACCTCAGCGCGGCGCGGATCCTGCAGGGGTTCGAGGAGTACATGTCGCGCTTCGCCGCCTTCAACGCCCGCGCCCCGAAGCGGTTCGCCAACGCCGACTGGCGGGGACTTCAGGCCGACGCCGTGGGGAGACTCAAGGTGTACTCCCTCGTGGTGGGCAAAGTGATCGAAGACATTGCCAAGCTGCTCGGGCCCCGTGTCGACGACCCGTTGCTCTGGGTCGCCATCAAGGCGGTCTATTCTGGCTTGATCACCGGTCGCCAGGACTGGGAACTGGCGGAGACCTTCCACAACTCGATCACCCGCCAGATATTCGACACCGTCGGCGTTGACGACCGAATCGAGTTCGTGGACACCGACTTCGACAGCCCGCCGAGCCCCTCCACCGAGCCTGTTTACCTTATCTACGACCGCCAGGAGTCGACGGACACGCTGGTGGGCAGGGTCCTGACAGACTTCCTCTCCGATGTCGCGTTCAAGAGACTCGACTCCGACACCGCGGAAGTCGCTCGTCGAATCGAGGCGATGCTGAACAAACGAGGCGGTCTCCCGGTGGTGGGTCGGGCCGAAGTGGTGCGATCGGTGTTCTATCGGGGTCAATCGGCATACATCGTGGGACTCTTGTATGCCGGGTCGGTGCGGCTGCCGATGGTGTTGTCGCTACGCCACGAGGAAGGCGGAGTCGTGGTCGACGCGGTGCTCCTGACCGAGGACGAGGTCTCTATCCTCTTCAGCTTCACCCGCTCGTATTTCCACATCGACGTTCGCCGACCCTACGACCTGGTCCGGTTCCTTCGTCGGCTGATGCCCCGGAAGCGGATCGCCGAGCTGTACATCTCGATCGGACAGAACAAACACGGCAAGACGGAGCGATATCGCGACCTGCTCCGTCATCTCAACTCGACCGCCGAGCGGTTCGAATACGCTCCCGGGACCCAAGGCCTGGTCATGCTGGTGTTCACCATGCCGGGTTACGACGACGTGTTCAAGGTGATCCGGGACCGCTTCCCCCCACCGAAACGGACCACCAGGGAGGCCATCATGGGCAAGTACCGATTGGTCTTCCAGCACGACCGGGCGGGAAGGCTGGTCGACGCTCAGGACTTCCAGCATCTCCAGTTCGACAAGCACCGCTTCGACCCGGCCCTCCTCGAGGAGCTACTCGCCGAAGTGGGGCGAACCGTGCGCCTCGAGGGAGACAAGGTGGTCCTCGAGCATCTCTATGTCGAACGCCGCGTGATACCGCTGGATTTGTACGCCCGAGAGGCGGTGTTCGCGGCGGGCTCGGCCGCGGTGATCGACTACGGGCAGGCGATCAAAGACCTGGCCTGCACCGACATCTTCCCCGGTGACCTGTTGACGAAGAACTTCGGTGTCACCCGTCACGGCCGGGTGGTCTTCTACGACTACGACGAACTCAGTGCCTTGACCGACGTGAAGTTCAAGGACCTTCCCGAGCCCCGCGACGAGTTCGAGACCATGTCCGAGGTTCCATGGTTCGGAGTCGGTGGCTCGGACATCTTCCCCGAGGAGCACCAGCGATTCCTTGGCCTCTCGGACGAATTGGCGGAGGTGTTCCTCGAGCGGCATGGCGACTTGTTCGAGGTGGAGCCATGGCGAGCGATCCAACAACGGATCGAGGCCGGCGAGCTCATGGAGGTGTTCCCCTACACCGACGAGGCCCGCCTCCCGGGCACCGAGGACATCCGGGGCTGGTAGGACTCCCCCTAGCCTGAGAGTGCATGTCTGATCTAGTCATCATCACCGGGGCCTCCAGTGGTCTCGGCCTCGCCCTCGCCCGCACCGTCCCGTTCCCGGCCGCGGTGGTGGACATCAGTCGCTCGGGGCCCCCCGACGGCACCGTCGAACACGTGCCGGCCGATCTGTCGGACCCGTCGTCGTGGCCAGCGGTGGGTGCGGAGATAAGGCGCCTGGTGAGCCATCACCAGCCCAATCGGGCGGTATTCATCCACGCCGCGGGCACGCTGTCCCCGATGGGGTTCGCCGGTGAGGTGGACTCCGCCGCCTATGCCTCCAACGTGGTGCTCAACAGCGCATCGGGTCAGGTCCTGGGGCACCTGTTCCTCGAAGCGATCCACGGCCGTCCCGGGAGACACGACCTGGTGATGATCAGCTCGGGCGCGGCCCGGACCGTCTACCCGGGTTGGTCCTCGTACGGAGCGGGCAAGGCGGCCCTCGACCAGTGGGTGCGCAACGTCGGCTCGGAGCAAAGGGAGCGCAGTGGGGTGCGTGTGTCCGCCATCGCTCCCGGGGTCGTGGCGACGCCGATGCAGGAGGAGATCAGAAGGATATCGGAACGAGACTTCCCCAATGTCGAGCGGTTCCACGAGCTCCACGACGAAGGCAGGCTGGCCGAACCGGAAGAGGCGGCACGTCGGGTCTGGGAAGCCATCGAAGGAGGCATCGATACCGGATCGGTGCTCGACGTGCGGGAGTGAGCCTCTACTAGATTCGTCGGTGATGGAACCCTCCGTCCACTTCGGCACCTGTCCACTGTGCGAGGCCACCTGCGGGCTCGAGATCAGCCATCGCAACGGGGAGATCGTCCGCATCCGCGGGGACCGCGACGACGTCTTCAGCCACGGGTTCATCTGCCCCAAGGGATCCACGCTGGCCAAACTCGACCGGGACCCCGACCGGATCCTGACACCGTTGATCAAGAGAGACGGGACCCACGAGCCCGCCTCCTGGGACGAGGCATTCGCGCTGATCGAAGAGAAGCTGACGCCCCTGGTCACCGAGCATGGCCCGCACGTGGTCGGGTTATACCTGGGCAACCCGAATGTCCACTCGATGTCCGGGCTGCTCTACGTGAGGGCTCTGGTGAAGATGCTCCGGTCACGAAACGTGTTCACCGCGGCAACCGTCGACCAGATGCCCAAGCACGTCTCCTCCGGCTACTTGTTCGGTCATCCCGACCTGATACCGGTCCCGGACATCGACCGAACGGGGTACCTGCTGATGCTGGGAGCCAACCCCTACGAGTCCAACGGAAGCCTCGCCACCGCCCCCGACTGGCCGGGGCGCCTCGAGGCGATCAGGAAGCGCCACGGGAAGGTGGTGGTGGTCGACCCGCGCCACACCCCAACCGCCAAGGCATCCGACGAGCACATCCCAATACGGCCGGGTACGGACGCCCTCTTCCTCTTCGCCCTGGCCAACGTGATCTTCGCCGAGGACCTGGCCGACTTGGGTCGTCTCGAGGGCATGGTCGATGGGATCGATGAGCTGGCTTCTCTGGTCGAGCCGTTCTCCCCGGAGGCCGTGGAGGCCGCGACCGGCGTCGCCGCCACCACCACGAGACGGATCGCCCAGGAGCTGACGGTGGCCCCCAGCGCCGCGGTCTACGGACGGATGGGCACTCACACCACCGAGTTCGGGACGTTGGCCTCGTGGATGGTCGACGCCCTCAACACGATCACCGGAAATCTCGATCGCCCCGGTGGCGCCATGTTCCCCCGACCGGCGCACGAACAGCCCCGAGCGAGACGGGGTTTCACCACCGGAAGATGGTCGACCAGGGTGCGCCGGCTCCCCGAGAGGCGGGGAGAGCTGCCGGTGTCGGCCCTGGCCGAGGAGATCCTCGAACCGGGGGATGACAGGATCCGGGCGCTGGTGACCATCGCCGGGAACCCGGTCCTCTCCACCCCCGACAGCGATCGCCTCGACGAGGCGTTGCGCGGGCTCGACTTCATGGTCTCACTCGACGTCTACCTGAACGAGACCACCAGACATGCCGATGTGATCCTCCCCGGGACGACTCCGCTACGACGCCCCCACTACGACTTCGCCTTCTACGGATTGTCGGTGCGCAACGTGGCCAACTACTCCCCTGCCCTCTTCGATCTCCCCGACGGGACCCCCGACGAGTGGGAGATCCTCCTCAGACTGGGAACCACCCTCACCGGCCAGGGATCGAACCCCGACGTCGGAGCAATCGACGACGCCCTGCTCGGCATGATGATCGGCGCCGCGGTGGCAGACCCGGACTCCAGGATCTACGGCCGCTCACCCGAGGAGATCTTCCACTCCACCGACGGGGGGAGCGGTCCGGTGCGGGTCCTCGACTTCCTGGTGCGGACCGGGCCGTACGGGGATGGTTTCGGGGAGGACCCGGAAGGGCTCTCCCTCGAGAAGCTGGAGGCGCATCCTCACGGCATCGACCTGGGCCCTCTCGAGCCGAGACTCCCCGACGTCCTCCGGACCCCGTCGGGGAAGATCGATCTCGCCCCGGAGGCACTGGCAACCGACGTCGAAAGGCTGCGCGCGGCATCGCACCGTGGCCCGAATGGCGGTTTCTCGTTGGTCGGTCGACGCCATGTCAGGTCCAACAACTCCTGGATGCACAACATCGACGTCCTGGTCAAGGGTAGGGAGCGTTGCACTCTCCAGATCAACCCCGAAGACGCCGCCCGGATCGGGGTCACTCCCGGAGGCCGGGCCAAAGTGTCTTCGCCTGCCGGATCGGTGGTGGCACCGGTGGAGATAACCGAGGACATCATGCCTGGAGTGGTGAGCCTGCCCCACGGCTGGGGGCACGACTATGAAGATACCGCCCTGTCCATCGCCGCGGACCGGCCGGGGATCAACTCGAACCGGCTCTCCACCGGTGACATGGACCCGATGTCGGGCAATGCGGTGCTGAACGGGATCCAGGTCGAGGTCGTCCCGGCCTGAGACCGGCTATCGACCCCCGAATGCAGCCTCTCGCTCCTCGTCGGTCAACCCGCCGGCGATGAAGTCCGTGGTTCCCCGCTCCAGCAGTTCCCGGGCGGCGGCGGCGAGTGCTCCGTAAGCCGCAAAGGCCAACGAGCCGCCGGTCGAGATCCGCCTGACTCCGATCTCCCTCAACTCGCCGACGGTGGGCCCATCGGGAAGCAAGAGCACGTTCACCGGGGCGGACACCTCGCCGACCAGGCGCGCGATCCGGTCGATCTCCCCCAAACCCGGGGCGTAGACCACATCTGCTCCGGCCAGCCGATACGACTCGAGCCGGGCGACGGTGTCGTCGAGATCGTCGACCCCGTAGAGGTGGTTCTCGGCTCGGGCCGTGACCAAGACCCCCTCTTCGTGGGCCGCCTCGGAGAAGCTCCCCACTCGTTCGGTCGCCTCCTCCACGGCGATCAGGCCCCGGTCGGGGAGATAGTCCTCGATGGATACCCCGGCAGCACCGGCCGCGGCGAGGTGGCCGACGGTTCGCTTCAGCCCCTCCAGGTCCGTCGAATATCCCGCCTCGGAGTCGACGCTGACCGGGATCTCCACCACGGAGCAGACGTCCTTGACATGGACGGTGAGCTCGGACAGAGTCACGTTCTGGTCGTGACGACCGAGCGCGGCGGCGAGGCCTGAGCTGGTGGTGGCTATGGCTTCGAAGCCGAGCGACTGGAGCACCAGTGCCGACCCGACGTCCCAGACGTTGGGCATGACGAAGGTGCCGGTGGTGTGGAGCTCGACGAATCGACTCCGAGTATCGGGGGACTCTGCGGTTACCATCGAGGACGACGCTATCGGCTCGGTCTGGGTCGTGCCGCCGCCACGCACCTCAGACGGTTACCGCGACCGCCCTCTCCGAGCTGGGGAATCGATCGAGGATCATCTGAATGGCCCGATCGGTGGGCAGGGCACGGCCTTCCGCCAGCTTGACCTCGTAAGCATCTTCGAGGGCCTGTTGGACGATCATCTGAGCCTCCTCCATGAGCGGCTGTAACCAGGGCACCACCCGATGGCCCGAGGCTTCCCGTGCCATCTCGGCCACCCCCAGCATCAGGGCGGCAAACTCGTGGTCGCCACTCGCCGAGACGAGCAGGGCGATCATCCCCAGACAGTCACAGATCCCACGGGCGTCTCGCAGCTCTCGTCTCACCAAGGTGCTCTCCGACAACCGGAGGAAGGCCTGGTCGAGATCCCCCATCATGAATGCGAGCGCGCCGAGACTCAGTTGGGTGTGGCCCACACCCCAGGTGAGGCCGTGCTCTCGGGAGTATTCGAGGGCGCCTTCCAGTAGGGCCAAGCATCTCTCGAAGTCGCCACGGGCCAGGGCGACGTGAGCCAGCCCGTAAGAGCACCAGGCATCGCTGAGCCACTCGAGATCGTGCTCACGGGCCAGTTCGATGGCCTCGACGAACTGACGCTCGGCAGCATCGAGGTCGTTCCGGTTGTAGGTCGTCATCCCCTGCATCGAAAGCGCCCGGCACAGCCAGACGTCTTGGCCCAGCTCGCGAAACATCCGGACCGCTGAACTCAGAGACGACTCGGAGCCGTCGGGGTCGCCGGCGAGCATCTCCAGCCAACCCAGCGCCGCCAGCGCCATGCCCCTGCTCACCGAGGCTCCCTCCGTCTTCCTCACCAACCGCTTGGTCAGCTCGACGCCCTCGGTCACGTAGCCCCGGGTGTCCCAGAACAGGGGAAGGTCGCCACAGATCGAGAGGGCGGCCTCGAGATCCTCGCCGCTCTCGGCACTCCACCGCAGCGCCGACCGCAGGTTGGCCCGTTCGACTTCGATCTCGTCGAGAAAAGCCGGGAAACGCGGTGTCGCCAGGACGTCCATGATCATCCCGGCCTTCGAATGGCACCAGTCGAGGTGCCGCCGCCGCACGACCCGCTCCTCACCATCCTCGACCAGCTTCTCGAAGGAGAACTCGCGCAGGGTCTCCAGCATCCGGTATCGGCGCCGACCGTCGTCGTCGACGGCGAACACCACCAACGACTTGGCGACCAGCTCCTCGAGCACGTCCAGGATCTCGACGTCGCTCAGCGCCCCGTCCTGGCACACGCGCAGTGCCGCCTCCAGCGTCCAGCCACCTGCGAACACGGCGAGGCGTCGGAAGACGACCCTCTCAGACGAGGAGAGCAGGTCGTGGCTCCACTGGATGGCGGCACGGAGGGTGCGATGTCGTTCTGGGGCATCGGACGCCCCCCGGTCGAGCAGGCCGAGACGATCGTCGAGACGGTCGAGGAGCTCTTCGACCGTGAACAGCCGGAGCCGGGCCGCGGCGAGCTCGATGGCCAGCGGTAGGCCGTCGAGGCGACGGGTGATCTCCGCCACCACAGGAGCGGTCTCGGCATCGAGCACGAAACCCGGCCGGACCACCTTGGCCCTCTGAACGAACAGGGCGACAGCGTCGGCTTCGCCGATGGCCTCCCCCCGAGCAGACGGCTCGGGAACCGGCAGCGGGGACAAGGGGTACTCGCTCTCCCAGGACAGTTTGAGCGGCGACCGGCTGGTCGCCAGTATCCGGATGTTGGGAAGTGTCTCGAGGAGGCGACCGATTTCCGGGCTCGCCCCCAGGAGCTGCTCGAGGTTGTCTAGGACCAGGAGCACGCGCGACCCCCCCACCACCGTCTCCAGGCCGTCGAGGATCCCGCGCTCGGTCGACTCCTGTACCCCGAGGGCGCGCCCCACCGCGGGCAAGAAGCGGTTGCGGTCGCGAACCGAGGAGAGGTCGACGAACACGATCCCGTCCGGGAACTCGCTCCCCAACCGGACGGCCATCTCCAGGGCGAGGCGGGTCTTTCCCGTCCCTCCGGGCCCGGTGATCGTCACCAGCCGGACCGAGTCGCGCAGGATCATGTCCGAGGCGACCCGGAGGTCGTCGACCCGACCGACGATGGGACGTGGTGTCGTGGGTAGGTCGAGACGCAACCGCGCCCGCGCCCTCGGTTTCGTGGCCACCGACGGCACGTCGGGCATCTCGAGCCGTAACAGCCGCTCCTCCCGATTGATCCCCTCGAGCCGGAACTCCCCGAGGTCGACGAGTGTCCATCCCCTCTTCTCCACATGGTCCTCGACGATCGACGCCGCTACCGCCGAGAGCAGGACCTGGCTGCCATTGGCGGCAGATCCGATTCGTGCCGCCCGATGTACGTCCAGCCCGACGTAGCCCTCCATGGTCCTGACCGCGGTTCCGGTGTGGATGCCGATCCGGCATCGGGGTTGCTCGTTCCCGGGCCATCGCTCCCGCTCCATCGCCGCGCCGACGTCGTGGGCCGCCTCCACCGCCTCGACCGGGCTGACGAAAACACAGAAGAACCCGTCGCCTTCGGTGGCAGCAGTTCTCCCGCCGTGGCGAAAGACGGCGATGTTCATGATGGAGTGATAGGTGTGCAGCAGCCTGCGATACTCGTCTCCGAGCCGCTCCAGCATCGGGGTCGAGCCCTCGATGTCGGCGAAGAGAAAGGTCAGCGTGCCGCCGGGGAGATCGGTCCCCACCGATGGAACTGTCTCGGTCAACGCGAGCTCCAGCCCGGCCGGTCCACGCAGCCACCGGTGTCTCGGGATTCGAAGTGCGGCACTCGTGTTCCCATGGATCCGCCTCCGTCACGGGGAGCAACCCTCCCAGGACGTGGTGGCGATTTTAGCGCAGCCGGGGTCTGCCAAGCCGCCCTCGGCTAGCATCGACCACCGTGCGCAGCGATCCCGAACAGCCGTCTTCGCGGTCTGCGGGACCCTCGCTGCCCGTCCTCATGTTGACCGTCATCGGGACCGTGGTCGCGGTTCTCGGCTTCTTCGTCGGGGGCAACCCCGTCTAGACCGTATTGGGGCTGGGGGGCCATCTTCGGAGCCGGACTCATCGGTCTACTCGAGCGTCTCGTCGACTCGAGACGCCCCCACCAGGTCCCCACCGCCGAATTCTGTCGGTGCCGCGCGCGTTACGTTCGCCGCAACGTGCATCTCGACAAGGGGGTTCACGGATGAGTGCGCGCATCCAGGCTTGGCTGGATCAGGAAGAGGCCCGGATCGCCTCGGTGATAAGACGCCATGGCTGGGCCATCGAGTACATCGGAGGAGGTTGTTGCTCGGTCCCCGGCTGCGACGGTGGGGACGACGAGGGTCCACCCTTCGCCTACACGGTCGGTCTGTTCGGGCTGGGTCACCCCGAGCTGCTGGTGTTGGGGCTGGATCCCGCGACGGCCATGCACCTGCTCGACACGCTCGGTGAGCGGGTCCGCGCCGACGAGGCGATGTTGGCAGGGCTCCTGCTGAGCATCGACGGCTGGGACCACCTGGTGATACCAGAGGAGGTCCCCAATCCCGGTGAGATCGTCTTCTCCGCCAACCGCTTCTATCAGCGACCCGCCGAGTTCTCGGTCCCGGTGCTCCAGTTGAGCTACGACGATGGCGAAGGGTGCTTTCCCTGGGAAGCGGGCTTCGGCGATCCTGGCTCGCAGCCCAGGCCCGGAGAGTTCCGGGCCTGAGGCTCGGCGAGGAAGATCAGCCGTTCCGGGCGACCGCCCCGGGGTAGGCACAGGCGGCGTCGTAGTCGACGAGCCGGGGCGGCATGGCCTCGTCACCGCAGGCAGGGCACTCCGGGTTGCGCCGGATCCGCAGATCCATGAACTCCTGGGTGAGGGCGTCGTAGGTGAGGAGACGACCAACCAGGCTCTCCCCGATATCGAGGATCAGCTTGATCGTCTCGACGGCCTGGATCGACCCGATGATCCCGGGCAGGACACCGAGCACGCCGGCCTCGGCGCACGACGGAGCCAACTCCGGTGGCGGCGGCTCCGGGTACTGGCAGCGATAGCAGGGCCCGCGATAGGGGTCGAAGACGCTGACCTGTCCCTCGAATCGGAAGATAGAGCCATGGACGACCGGGGTCCTGAGGTGGAGCGAGGCGTCGTTGACCAGGTATCTGGTGGGGAAGTTGTCCCCGCCGTCGATGATGACGTCGTAGCCGGACAGGACTTCGAGGACGTTGTCGGCGGCCAGCCTCAGGTTGTGCGGCTCCACCTTCACATCGGGATTGAGGGCGGTGAGTGTCTCCCGGGCGGACTCCACCTTCGGCTGGCCGAGCCGGTCGAGGTTGTGCACGATCTGGCGTTGGAGGTTGCTGGCGTCTACCACGTCGAAGTCGACGATTCCGATCGTGCCGACACCGGCGGCGGCGAGGTAGATGGCCGCCGGTGATCCCAGGCCCCCGGCGCCCAACAGGACCACCTTGGAGTCCAGGAGTCGGGCTTGGCCACCCTCACCCACCTCGGGAAGCAGGATGTGGCGGCTGTAGCGGCCTCGCTGATCGGAGGTGAGGCTCTCAGGAATCCTCCAGGGCAGACCTTCTCGCTTCCATCGAGTGAACCCGCCTTCGAGTGACCAGACGTTGCGGTAACCCATGTCCTCGAGCGTCTTGGCGGCGAGTGCCGAGCGGGCTCCCGCGGCGCAATAGACCACGACCTCCTGGTCGGCGGTGGTGACGTGGTTCGAGATCGTGGACTCGAGCAGGCCACGCGGGGCCAGGATGGCACCCGGGATCGACCCCTGCTCGAACTCATCGGCTTCCCGGATATCGAGCAGTATCACCTGTGCGAGCCTGGTCTCCAGGTCGTCGGGCTCGATCTCCCTGATCCGGCGCTTGGCTGCTGCCACCACGTCGCGGTAGCTCTGGGTCATCGGGGTCATCCCTGTCGGCGCACTGGAGATGTTACCGACGAACTGCTGCTGTCACAGGGTGGCGCCGAGATAGCTCGCCAGTCTCAGCAGGTCGGCGAACACACCACCAGCGGTCACCTCGGGGCCGGCTCCGGGCCCCTGGACCACCAGCGGGTTGTCCGCGTACCGCGCCGTCTGGAAGGCGACGATGTTGTCGGTGAGGCTGATGCGGGCGAACGGATGATCGGTGTCATATGAGCGCAGCGAGACACGACATCCTTCGATGGCGTCGATGACTCCGACGAAGCGGAGCACCTTGCCCGACGAGCGGGCCACATCGACGATGTCGAGCATTCGGGCGTCGTGGTCGGCGAGTCGCTCCAAGAACTCATCGACGGTGCCCTCCTCGAGGCCGGTCGGGATGAGCCCGTCGATCTCCATGTCGTCGAGCCCGGTGTCCATCCCCAACTCCCGGGCGAGGATGACCACCTTGCGGGCCACGTCCATACCGGAGAGGTCCTCGCGCGGGTCGGGCTCGGTATAACCCCTTTCCCGGGCCGCCCGCACGATGCCGGAGAATGGGGTCGACCCATCGAAGCTGTTGAACAGATACGACAGCGTCCCTGAGAACACACCCTCGATGCGGCGGACCTCATCTCCGGTCTGGACCAGATCGCGCAGGGTCTGGATGATCGGGAGCGCCGCTCCCACCGTCGTCTCGTAGAAGTAGTGGGCATCGGCGCGACGTGATGACGCCTGGAGCGCCCGGTAGTAGGCGATGGCTCCGGTGTTGGCTTTCTTGTTCGGGGTGACGACGTGGATACCCCTCGAGAGCCAGTCCTGGTAGCGCACGGCTATCTCGGCGCTCGCGGTGCAGTCGATGATGGCGGCGTGGGGCACCGAATCGGTGTCGACGTAGTCGACGAGCAGGTCGAGATCGGTGGGCATGGTGCCCGCACCCCCTTCCTGCAATCGGTCCCGCCAGCAGGTCAGGTCGATCCGGTGCTCGTCGAGGACCATGCTCGAGCTACCGGCGATCGCTCTCACCCTCAGGTCGACCCCTGTCTCGTCGACGAGCGACTCGAGTCGCCGCGCCATCTGGTCGAGCAGCGTGCCACCTACGTGGCCCGGGCCGATCAGCCCAATCGAGAGTGTCTGTCGGGACAGGTAGAACCCGGCATGAGCGGCTCGCAGGGCCCGGCTGGCGTCACTGCCGTCTATGACCACCGAGATGTTTCGCTCCGAAGATCCCTGGGCGATGGCCTTCACGTTGACCCCCGCCCTCGTCAGCGACCCGAAGAGACGGGCGGCGATGCCGGGGGTTCCCGACATGCCGTCGCCGACCGCGGCGAGGATGGTGCAGCCGGCAGTCACGTCGAGCTCCCGGAGCAGCCCCCGCTGACGCTCCGCGGCGAAGGCGTCTTCGACCGCGGCCCGCGCCACGTCGGCCTGGTCATCGGGGACGGCGAAGCAGATGGAGTGCTCCGAGCTGCCCTGGGAGATCATCACCACCGATACCCCGGACTGGCGAAGCGAGCCGAACAGCCGCTCGGAGATGCCGGGCACGCCGATCATCGCGGTTCCCTCCAGGTTCACCAGAGCCATGTCGCTTATCGAGGCAAACCCCTTGACCGGCAAGTCATCGCGCGACCGGAGCGCGATTCGGGTCCCTGGTGCATCCGGGTTGAAGGTGTTGCGAATGGTGACCGGGATCCCCCGCCGGATTGCGGGCGTCATCGTGGCCGGATGGATCACCTTGGCCCCGAAGTAGGCGAGTTCCATCGCCTCGTCGTAGGAGAGCTCCTCGAGTACCTCTGCCTGGGGGACCAGTCGGGGGTCGGCGCTCATGACCCCGTCCACGTCGGTCCAGATGGTCAGTTCCCGGGCACCGAGTAATGAGCTGAAGATCGAAGCCGAGTAGTCGCTCCCGTTTCGGCCCAGTGTGGTCGGCGCCCCGGCGGAATCGGCAGCCACGAAGCCGGTGATCACCAGGACGTCTCCCGGGTTGTCGGAGAGCCACGAGTCGAGATTGTCCCGACTCACCTCCCAGTCCACCGCGGGTGCAGTGTCCGCCGGAGTGACCACGAGGACCTGGCGGGCGTCGAGCATCACCGCATCCACACCGCGGTCCCGGAGATGGCCGGCGAGGAGCCGGGCGGACCAGACCTCCCCGAAGCCGGCGACCGCCCCGATGGCGTTGTCCACCGCCGTCCCCATCACCCGCGATGCCCGGAGGACGTCTTCTATGTCGGCGAAGTCCTTGTCGACCTCTGCGACCAGGTCGCCCGGCCCCGATCCGCCCAGGAGCTCCTCTACCAGGGCGATCTGACGGCTGCGCAGCCTGTGGGCGAGGTCGTCGTCGGTGCCCTCACGACGGCCGGCGCGCGCCACCAGTTCGATGAGGCCGTCGGTCATGCCCGCGGCGGCGGACACGATCACCGCCTGTCTCGGATGACCCGAACCCTCGATGATCGCGGCCACCGCCCGATAGGCATCGGCGTCAGCGAGGCTCGTGCCGCCGAACTTGTGGGCGACCCACTGGTCTGACATCTTCGCTCGACCTCCGGGTTGAGCCGGTGAAGTTAGCCGTGCCCCTGCTGCTCGCGAACTCGGGGCGCCAGACTTCGCTGAGCGGGGCCCGCAACCCAGGGTTGATCTCGGGGCGCCAGACTTCGCTGAGCGGGGCCCGCAACCCAGGGTTCGCGGTTCAGCCGAGGACGCTGAAGGAGGAGTCCTTGTTGATCTCGCGGTTACGGCTGAAGACGCTCATGTCCAGTTCGAGCCCGGTGTAGGGCATCTCCACCTTCACCGGGTCGCCATCGTGGTCATGACCCGATTCCACCGCTTCGATCAGCTTGGTGAGGCAGTAGGCGGCGATGTGGCAGTTCTTGAACTGGTTTCCGCTGGTTCCGATGGCGACATAGAAGCCAGGTAGATCGGTCTTGTCGTAGATCGGGATCCAGTCGTCACTCACGTCGTAGAGGTCGACGACGCCTTTCTTCTCGGAGGGCACCCCGAGTGACGGTATGCGCCGCGCCAGACGGAGGACCTGGGCCTTCCACTGGTCCTCGGTGATGGCCCGCTCGAACTCGTCGGGGTCCTCGACCCAGATCTGGGGATCGCAGTCGGGGTCCTGGCTTCCCACCAGGATGTGATTGCCCACCTCGGGACGGAAGTAGGTCCCGAGGTCATCGTCCCCGACCAGCATCCCCTCCGTCTCGAAGTCGATGCCCTCCGGCGCGGGAACGTGATGGACCTCGTGACGCAGGGCGCGGGTCTTGATGTTCATCGAGTCGGCCACCCCAGCCATCTCGTTGATGACGAACGAATGGGGCCCGGCCACGTTGACCACGATGGGAGCGTCGATCTCGGTGCCGTTCTCGAGGGTCACCCCGGCCACCCGTCCGTCGACCACCCGGATGTCGGCTACCTCGGCGTTGAACATGAACTCACCGCCCTTGGCCTCGGCGGCGCGTTGCAGGTTGTGGGTGGCGAGCTGGGGGTCGGTGATGTACCCGGCGATCGGAGTGTGGACCGCACTGGTGATCTGCGTGGGCGGGTCCTCCCAGAAGGCGTCGTCCTCGGGTCGCTTCGGTGGGGCGTAGCTGCCGGTGTCGAGGAAGGAGACCTCCTCAGACATCGCGCCGGGATCCCAGACCTCGTATTCGACGCCGATCTCGTCGAAGAGCGGGAGCACCTTGTTCTCATAGCGCTCCGAGTCCCCGACGTAGACGGCTCCGCACTGAACGAATCCGGCCAGGCCGCGCTCGTCGTCGGTCTCGAGGTACTCCTCCCAGTTCTTCCAGAAGTGGAATCCCTCATACGACATGGCCACGCCCGGCCAGGTGGAGTAGTGGCAGCGGACGATGGCACAGGAGTTGGCGGTGGATCCGTACCCGGCTGCGGGGAGCTTTTCGATGTTGAGCGTCTTGTAGCCCGCCTTCGACATCTCGAAACCGAGGTTGGCGCCGATTATCCCGGCACCGATGATCACTACGTCGTAGTGGCGTCTCTCGCTCATGGGCGTCGAGCTTATCTAGGGTCACGCCTTCATGACCAAGACACCTCGATTCTCGGCGTGGAACCTGTTCCGGCATGGGCTGGCAGGTTCTTCGTGGCCCCGGGTGTGGGAGCACCATGACCTGGCACCCTCCTATGAGGTGGTGATCGTGGGCGGGGGGGTGCATGGTCTCGCCACCGCGTATTACCTGGCTCGGAATCACGGGATCGCCGATGTCGCCGTGATCGAGAAGAGCTATATCGGAAGCGGCGGCTCGGGTCGGAACACTGCCATCGTCCGCTCCAACTATCTGACTCCGGAGGGGTCCCGCTTCTATGACCGTTCGGTGCGGCTCTATGAGGGTCTCGCGGAGGACCTCAATTTCAACGTGATGTTCGAACAGCGCGGTCACATGACTTTGGCGCACAGTGACACCTCGCTGCGGACCATGCGCTGGCGGGCGGAGGTCAACAAGCTCGAGGGAATCGATTCGTCGGTGATCAGCCCCGAGGCAGTCAAAGAGCTGGCGCCGTTCCTCGACGTCACCGACCACCCCCGCTACCCGATCATGGGGGCTCTGTGGCATCCCCCGGGAGGGATCATCCGCCACGATGCAGTGGTGTGGGGTTACGCCCGAGCGGCGAATGCGTTGGGAGCACACATCCACCAGGACACCGAGGTCACCGGGATCGACGTCTCCGACGGCCGGGTGACCGGGGTGCAGACCAGCCGGGGGCCGATCGACACCGGCACCGTGATCAACTGCACCGCAGGTTGGGCTTCGCTGGTGGCGGCGATGGCCGGGGTGACCCTTCCTATCACCACCCGTCCCCTCCAGGCGGCGGTCACCGAGCCCGTCAAACGGTTCCTTCACCCGGTAATCGTCTCGGGGAGCCTGCACACCTATGTCAGCCAGACCTCCCGGGGTGAGCTGGTGTTCGGTGCCAGCGTCGACCCTTTCGCCAGTTACTCCACCCGGGGTTCGCTGGAGTTCGCCACCGGTCTCGCCACTCACGTCCTGGAGCTGATGCCGGCGATCGCCAACCTGCGGATGCTTCGCCAGTGGTCGGGTCTGTGTGACATGACCCCCGACTTCGGGCCGGTCATCGGGCCGACGCCGGTGGAGGGCTTCTATGTCGACGTCGGGTGGGGCACCTACGGTTTCAAGGCGGGCCCGGTCGCCGGGGAGTCGGTTGCCGAGATGATCGCCAACGGGCGTCCCGGCGAGCTGATCGCCCCCTTCGGTCTCGATCGGTTCGAGTCGGGGACCCTGACCGCAGAGAAGGGTGCGGCCGCCGTCGGCCACTGAGCATGCTGGTGATCATCTGTCCCAACTGTGGCCCTCGCAACAGCGACGAGTTCACCTACCAGGGTGAGGTGCGGCCCCGCCCCGACGTGAACGCCACCAACGCCGGCGAGTGGAGACGATATCTGTACATGCGCTCCAACGAGGCCGGCTGGGTGTCGGAGCGCTGGTTCCACGTTTCGGGGTGTCGCCGCTATCTGATGCTGGAGCGGCATACCGTCAGCAACGAGATCCGGGATGTGGAGCTCCTGGGGGGCGAGCAGGCATGAGCAGTCATCGTCTCGACCCCCAGCCCGGCGAGGTCCTCGACCGGACGGTCAGGATCACGTTCGACTGGAACGGGCACGCCTATCAGGGCTACAGGGGCGACAGCATCGTCTCGGCCCTGGCCGCCCACGGGGAGCGGATCTTCTCCCGCAGCTACAAATATCACCGGCCTCGAGGGATCCTCACCGCCACCTACCACGATCCCAACCTCATGGTCCAGGTGGGAGACGACCCCAACGTGCGGGCCGCCCACCGTCTCATCTCCGAGGGCATGGTGGTCGAGCCGCAGAACGCCTGGCCGTCTCTCGACTTCGACGTCAAGGCCTCCAACCGACTGGTGGGGCGGTTTCTCTCCCCCGGCTTCTACTACAAGACGTTCATGGCACCCCGGCCGCTCCGGCCCGCCTACCAGAAGGTGTTGGCCCGGTTCGCCAACGGAGGCCGGGTCGATCCGGACACCGAGCCCGCCAGGTTCGATCATCGTTTCGCCCATCCCGACGTGCTGGTCGCCGGGGGCGGGCCCGCCGGAGTGGCCGCCGCCATCGCCGCTGCCGAGGCGGGAGCGACGGTGATCCTCGCCGAAGAGGAGCGATCACTGGGCGGGCATCTCCGCTATGGCGGCTCCGCCGAGCTGTCGGCGCTCGCCGATCTCATCGCCCGGGTCGAATCCACGGCGGGTATCGAGGTGATGACCGACGCCGTGGTCACCGGCCGCTTCGACCACAACTGGGTGTCGGTGGTCCAACGTGACGTTCCCGGGGTCACCGAGCGTCTCGTCAAGGCACGGGTCAAATGTCTCGTGGTGGCGGTGGGCACCCTGGAGCGGCCCTATGTGTTCCGGGGCAACGACCTACCCGGGGTGATGCTCTCCACCGCGGTGCGCCGGCTGATCAACCTCCATGCGGTCCGCCCCGGGCGCCGAGCCGTGGTGCTCACCGCCAACTCTTCCGGCGACGCCGCCGTCGCGGACCTGGAGCGGGCCGGTGTCGAGATCGCCTCGGTGATCGACGCCCGCGAGGGCGGAAGCGTCCACACCGCGGACGGCAGCAAGGAGGTCACCTCGGTGCTCGACTGGAAGGGAAAACGGATCGAAGCCGATCTCCTGGTCACCGCCACCGGATGGACCTCCCCCACCGCCCTGCTCAACATGGCAGGCGACCGGCCGGTCTACGTCACCCGGGCGGCCCGATATGTCCCGGACCACCTGCCCGAAGAGGTGATGGCCACCGGCGGGATCGTCGGCGACGGCACCACCGGACAGCTGATCGACCACGGAACCGCCACCGGGACAGAAGCGGCGAGACGGGCGCTTATGGTCAGGGCCTTCTGGCAGAACGCCGCACCTGCCGCCGCCGAGACCGAGATCCCCCGCTCCGAGCCCACCGAGATCCCCCACCTCGGTCACGACTCCCACCCCGAGATGTTCCGCTCCTCCACCCACGGGATCGTCGACTTCTCAGAAGACGTCACCTCCAAAGACCTCATCTCCGCCGCCAAGGAGGGCTACGACTCGATGGAGCTGGCGAAGCGTTACACCACCGTCGGCATGGGACCCGTCCAGGGCAAGGTGGAGGCGGTCAACGCCCTGGCCGTGCACGGAGAGACGGTGGGGTCCAGTCTCCTCGAAACCTCGACGACCACCTGGCGGCCACCGTACGCACCGGTGCGTCTCGGCACCCTCGCCGGCCGCAAATACGAGCCGGTCCGTCACTCCACCATCCAACCCTGGCACGAGGCCAACGGCGCCGTTCCCCTGGTCGCCGGTCAGTGGATCAGACCCGAACACTACGGCGACCCGACGGCAGAGGTCCGCTCGGTACGCGACGGGGTAGGGATCATCGACGTAAGCCCGATCGGCAAGATCGACCTACGCGGCCGCGACGTGCCCAAGCTCCTCGAGCTGGTCTACGTCAACCGCTGGTCGAAACTCGACGTCGGCAAGGTCCGCTACGGGATCATGTGTGCCGAGGACGGGGTCATCCTCGACGACGGGGTGACCGCCAGACTCGGTGGAGACCACTACATGATGTCGACCACATCCGGCGGGGCGGGCACCGTGTGGAACTGGCTCGACGAGTGGCTCCAGACCGGCCACCCCGACTGGGACGTGAAGATCACCGCGGTCACCGACGGCTACGCCAGCATCAACGTCGCCGGGCCCAGGTCGCGCCGGCTGGTCAGCCGGCTCACCGACATCGACCTCGACCCCGCCGCCTTCCCGTACATGGAGGTGCGCACCGGAACCGTCGCCGGAGTCGAGGACTGTTTCGTCTGGCGGATCGGCTTCACCGGCGAACTCTCCTTCGAGATCCACATCCCCTCCTCACACGGGCTCGAAGTCTGGGAGGCACTGCTCGAAGCAGGTGAGGATCTCGAGGTGAGCCCCTTCGGGGTGGAGGCCCAGCGCATCCTCCGTCTGGAAAAAGGCCACTTCATCGTCGGACAAGACACCGACGGGCTCTCACAAGGGTTCGGGTTCGGCGTCGATCCGACCATAAGACTCGACAAGGACGACTTCGCCGGCAAACCCGAGCTGGCATGGCAGGCCCAACGCGGCGCCTACCCCCGTCTCGTCGCCATCCACACCCACGACCCCGACCTGGTCCCCCTCGAAGCCTCCCAGATCGTCGACCCCGACGGGGCCATCCGGGGAAGGATCACCTCGAGCCGCATGTCACCGACACTGGGACGTTCGATCTGTCTCGGCCAGGTCGATGCGGCCCTCGACATGACAGACCGGCAGATCGAGATCCAGCTCCCCAACGGAAAACGCGCCCCGGCACGGATCCTGGCCACACACGCCCATTTCGATCCGGAAGGGACCCGTGTCCGTGGCTGAGCTCACCCTCACCGACCTCTCCCCAACCGCCAAATGGCGGGTATTCCAAGGACACGAGACCATCGGGCCAGGCACATCGTCAGGTTCGGGCGAGAGCCTGGTCTGGTCGGTGACCCCGGGAGAATGGACGGTTCTCGGCGCCCGGCCCGACGACGCCGTCGACCTCACCCATGTCCGGGCGATGTTCCGGCTCACCGGCGACGAATCCGCCCCCCTGATCAACCGGGTCTGTGCCCTCGACCTGAACCAAGAGATGTTCCCCAACGGAGCCGCAGCACGGACCCTATTCGCCGGAGTCGCCACCGAGATCATCCGCGACGACCAAGCCCAGATCCTCTCCTACCTGCTACTGCCCACCCGGTCGTTCCACACCTACCTGCTCGAAGTAACCCTCGACGCCGGATCCGAGTTCGGGCTGAGGGCCTGAGCCTTCGGGAACACAACCAGGAGGACGACCGTTCCGGCGACGACCATCGCCAGGATGGGCAACTCGAGTGTGCATCCCGGCGTGATCGGCACAGGTACCCGTTCGACTCCATGAAGAGGCGGTGGAGTGAAATTTCCCCCTCAAGGGGCGCAGGCCAGAACCAGCTCCCCAAGTGACTCCGTGGTGCTCTCGGCGGGGATCGCACGGATCACCGAGAGGTCGAGCACTTCCTCTTCGGTCTGGATCCCCTCGATCAGCTCGGCCCGATTCCTCCCCGTGACCACGGCATCTACGGCGGTGATACCGTGGCGGTCGAACACCTCCTGGTAGCGCGGGATGGCCGCGTAGGCGCGAGCCCGCTCCTCGACCGCCTCCCGTGCCTGGGGCAGGAGCCCACAGCGCACGAACGAGATGACAGGCGGAGTCTCACGCCCGGCAGCCCGCGCCGCTTCGTTCAGGAGCTTGCGGGCTCGTTCCACCTCGGCGGCGAAAGACCAGGTCAAGACGACGGCATCGGCGACTTCGGCGGCAAGGGCCATCATCTTCGGGCCCACTGCGCCAGATACCAGCTTCACATCCAGCTCATCCCTGATGGTGTGGGCCGCGTGACGCACCTCGTCGAGGGCGCCTGGAGAACGGTTGGAACCGATACCGAGCCAGATGCGCTCCTGGGGAAGGCTCCGTTCACGGACCTCGGCCACCAACTCGTCGGCCGAGATGTTGGTGAGGGGGAACACTCCCACACCGACATCCAACTCCGTCTCCTCGAGGGCGCCATCGATGATGCTCAACGCTTCCTGGTGGGGGCTTCCATTGACCCAGAAGGAGCCGTAGCCGGCACGTTCCACCAGGCCGGCCACCTCCATGGCCACGTCGAGAGGCACGCTTGCATCGATCCCGAATCCACGTGTCATGAGAGAGACACTACGGAACACGCCGACCACGAGGCGCTGTTATGTTCGCCCCGACTCCTCATCGAGAGCAGGGTTCGTGACAAACACCGAAGGAAGACGACGCGGGCGACGGCGCCGGGGCTCGGACGGCTCCGGGACTCCAGAGCCACCGCCGCAGCCGCCATGGAGGCAGTCGGTGCGACGGTTCCAGCCGGTCGCTCTGGCGAGAGAGGAGGAGATCGAGACCATCCACCAGACCTCGTTGAAGATCCTGTCCGAGATCGGGATGGACTTCCTCAACCCCGAGGCGAGACGCCTTCTCTTCGAAGCCGGGGCGCAAATCGACTCCGACTCCGATCGGGTCCGTTTCGACCCCGATTTCATCGAAGAGAAGATCTCCACCGCCCCTTCGGAGTTCACCATCCACGCCCGCAACCCGGAGCGCAACATCCACATGGGTGGCGACTCGGTGGCCTTCACCGCGGTATCGAGCCCACCCAACGTGAGCGACGAGGCAGACGGTCGGCGTGTCGGCAACCGCGCCGACTTCCAGAACCTGATCCGCCTCGGCCAGACCATCAACACGGTGCACATGTGGGGCGGTTATCCCGTGGAACCTGTCGACCTCCATCCCTCTGTTCGGCACCTCGATGCCCTCTACGACATGCTGACGCTGTCCGACCGTGCCGTCCACGCCTACAGCCTGGGGGCGCAGCGCAACCTCGACGCCATCGAGATGATCAAGATCGCGCGGCAGGTCGACGAAGAGACCCTGGAGCTGGAACCGTCGCTGCTGAGTGTCATCAATGCCAGCTCTCCGCTCCGCTACGACACCCCGATGCTCCAGGGCATCATCGAGTTCAGCTCACGCAATCAGGTGATCGTGATCACCCCCTTCACCCTCGCCGGAGCGATGGCACCGGTCACCGTGGCCGGAGCCCTGGCCCAGCACAACGCCGAAGCGCTGGCCGGGATCGCCTTCACCCAGGTGGTTCGCCCCGGTTCACCGGTGATCTACGGCGGGTTCACCTCCAACGTCGACATGCAGAGCGGGGCTCCTGCCTTCGGCACGCCGGAGTTCATGCAGACCGCCATGATCACCGGACAGCTCACCCGTCGGTACGGGATCCCCTACCGATCGTCGGGGGTCAATGCCGCCAACGCTCTCGATGCCCAGGCGGCCTACGAGTCGGTGTTCTCGCTCTGGGGTGCGGTGATGGGTGGTGCCCACATGATCCTCCACGCCGTCGGCTGGATGGAGGGCGGGCTACGGGCATCGTTCGAGAAGATGATCCTCGACGCCGACCTCTGTGCCATGGTGCAGAGGTTCATGGAGCCGATCGACTTCACCGCCGATGGGCTCGCCTTCGAGGCGATCGAAGATGTCGGTCCCGGCGGTCACTTCTTCGGGACACCACACACTCTGGAGCGTTTCCGGGACGCCTTCTACAAGCCGTTGCTCTCCGACTGGCGCAACTACGAGACCTGGGACGAGGCGGGTCGACCGGAAGCCAAGGAGAAGATGATCGAACTGGTCGATGTGTTCTTGTCTTCGTACGAAGAACCGCCGATGGACCCCACGGTTCGAGCCCAGCTCCTGGAGTTCGTGGAGCGCCGCAAGGCCGAAGGTGGTGTGGAGACCGACTACTGACGGATGGCCGATTCCTCCCCTACCTTCGAGACCGCCAACAGCAAGATGTGGTTCCTGCGCACCGCGGATGACACCAGGGGCGAACTCCACGAGCAGCGCGTCGAATACTCCCCGGATACCCGGTTTTCCCCCAACCCACTACCACCCCTTCCAGGACGAGCGCTTCGAGATCGAGTCGGGCGAGATGCTGGCGATCGTCAACGGTGAGACACGAGTGCTCTCCGCCGGGGAGGTCATCGACATCGGACGCGGCACCAGTCACACGATGCGAAACCCGTCAAAGGAGCAGCCGGCTGTAGTTCGCTGGGAGACCAGACCGGCTCTACGCACCAGTCAGTTCCAGGTGGCCGCGGCCGGGCTGGAGACGGGATCGGGCCTACTCGATCGGGCCTCGTTTGCCGACGAGTTTCGTGATGTCTTCCGGCTGCCGGGCCTGCAAGGGCTTTACTCGAAACCCTCACTGAGACGACCCGGATCAGAGGTGGCATCACCAGGAGCGGCATAGGCCAACTCGTGCACATCAGCTGCACTACCAGCCTGGAAATGAGACACCAGCCGCTCCCGAGCCCGGATCACATCCACCAGGTCAAACCCATCAACCGAGAACGATCCACCGCATCGGGAAGCACCGCCAGAACCGGACCCGGCGCAACCGCCTCGAGATCAGGAAGGATCTGACGGTCATCAACCCTCCCCGAGTTCAACTCGTCGACAGTGATCAGCTAGACCAGATCGTCGAAACCCTCATCACCCCAAACACTGGCAGAGTGATCCCCACCGAAACACCCTTCGCATCGAACATATGTTCGACCCTACAAGTTCGCTACGACAAAACAAGAGAGTCGGAGTGGCAATGAGAAGTTGCGAACCCCTCCTCTATCCTGCGGGCGTGGAAACGGCAGCGCCCGCGGCGGATTGGGCTTCTCTCGCCCATGCCTATGGGCCGGCGATCGATACCCCTGAGCATCTGTCGCACCTCCGATCCGACGATGCGGTCGTCCGGGAACGAGCTTGGTGGGACCTCATCGGCTCCGCGAATCATCAGGGAAATCTGTACACGGTCACGCCATGGATCGTGGGCCCCTTGATCGACCTCGCCATAGATCCCGAGTACCCGGACCGTCTTCAAGCAACAGCCCATGCGACCCTGATCGTCGAAGGGCTGGTGTATCACCTGGATGACCCTGTCGAGCACCCAGGGCAGATCTCGGATGCCGACACCTCAAAAGGGTCCGAGAAAGCCGGGTTACTCATCGAATGTCGTCGGATGGCAGCAGAAAGAGCAGACGATGTGGCGCGGCTGGTTCACGTCGACGATCCCAGGATCCGCCGGTGGGCGCTCCGGCTGTCCGGAGTGGTGGCAAGGTTCGAGAGGGGGGAGATCGCCCAGTTCGAGGAGGCGCTGTCCGATCCTGACCCGTTGACGCGGGCTGTCGCTCTCTGGCAGCTGATGATCTCTTCGCCTGATCGGGCTCGGGTGTCGAAGTGCGCCGATCGACTCATCGAGGACGCTGGCCGCGACGCTCTGGACCACTTCGTCGCCCATGTGGTTCACCTGGCAGATCGCCATATGCCCCGTGAGTCGGCCAGGGAAATCGTCCATCTGCGGGATGCTGTGTGGGACGACTTCGAGAAAGCAGATCTCCACCATGTCGCCGAGTCACCGATAGCCTTCGCCGCAGTGCTCTCAGGTGTGGGATCGGAGATGGAAGTTGAAGCCCTCGCTCATTGACCGAGCCAGCCCGCCTCGCTCCCCCGACCCAACCTGGTGGATCACGAGCCGCCCCTCACCTCAGCTGTTCGATCGAGGAGACACGTTCGCGACTGCTATCTTCCAAATCGAATCCCGGCAGGACCTCGCCTGCCACAGCGATGCCAGCATCCCACCCCGGAGCGCGGCCGCCGCTCGGCGGGACAACCCCGCTCATTTCGATGCCGCTGCTGGCGAGCAACCATGAGATCACGGAGTTGGAGTTCCACATGTCTCCCGTCCCGATGACATCCCTCCCCCACGTGTGGACCGGGACCGCCGGAGTCAGCTCGACGACACGTCGGGCAATATCGACCCCGGCGGCGACAAGTTGGGCTCCACCGACCGCCTCGTCGGCGTCGGGCAACTCACCGTCGCGCCAGCAGCGGACCTCGTAACGAAAGATTCGGGTCGAAGACAACCATTCGACGAAGACCGGGCCCACGACGGTGACACCGCGGGCAGATCCATTGGTGTCCGGACTGGGCCACATGGTCTCGACCACATAGCGATCCCCGGGCAGGCGAACTTCGAGGGCGGTGTGGTACAGATCCAAAGACGGTCGCCGCGCCCGGCGCGACACGAGAGCCTCGTAGACACGACCATTGAGACGAACGAAGCCGGAGCCTCCCGCCCCGAGGGGGATCCAGAAGAGATAGATGCCAGGGGCTCTCATTGACATTCTGATGATGGATGCCAGTGATGAGTCCCCACAGGGTCTTTGGTCACATCGCGTTTTCCCCGACCACCGGGGAAAGTCAGAGCCCGCTGCCGCGGACAGTCCCGCTCAACTTCTCGCCATCGAGGCGGAAGACGGCGCAGACGAACTCCCGGTCACCCTCGTCCCACGACTCCTGGGTCGGAGTGAAGCTGAACACCTCGAGCGAGGACTCGGCATAGGGAGTCGCCACGTAGGAGTCGAAGAGTGACCCGCTGCACACGTCGTACGAGTACTCCGAGAGGGCATCCTGGCCGGGAAACGCCCGTGGGAAGGCGTCGGCAAGTGACGCCACGGCGAACACCTCGTTCTCATGCGCCTCACTGCAAGGGACCGCGGCGACGGCATAGACGACGTCTTCGAGGTCCTCGGGGTCGTCGAAACAATCCCCCACCTGGAGGGACATCACGTCGAGATCGCCGCTGGAGACGATCTCCCCGGAGTCGGCGCGATCAGCGGTGCCGAGGTTGGTGAACAGGTACCAACCACCGAAGAGCAGGGCGATCGCCACCCACCGAATCAAGCCAGCCGAGCTCCAAGAACGAGTTTCGGGTTCTTCCTCGATCGGAGCGGTCACGGTTCGGTCGTCAGGATCGGAGCGGGGAGCTTGCGACCGATATTGCAGCCCACGCGGCTCGGGGTCGGAGACCTGCGAGGAGGGCTCGGCAGGAGCTCGCACATCCTCCCGTGACTCCGAAGAGCTCCGTAGACGCTCATTTGCCTCGCGAATCAGGTCTTCGCTGCTCTTGCGCTCGCCGTTGGCCATGTCTGAATTGATCGGCATCCCCGACCTGGTTCTTGAAATGCTCCGACCAAGCCAACCCAGCAGGGCCCAGACTCCTCTTCGAACGATGCCAGAGACGTGGTCAGAGGTCAGCAAGGTCGTGCCGGGCGTCACTGTCGTCATCGGCGTGGTGGCCCTGACGATGGGAGCCTGGGCTTTCTTCCATCCAGCCGGGTTCTTCGCTGACTTCCCGGTCAGGGGCGCCGAGTGGGTGTCGAGACTCGTGACTACAACGGGCACCTGATGCGCGACTTCGACTCGGCCAACTCGGTCTGGGCGTAGCCGCGATCATCGTCGGCCTCCGCCGATCGAGGGACGGCATCATCGCCGTGTTATGGGGCTCGATCGCTTTCGGCACGCTCCACTTCGGGTATCACCTCGGGAGGTTCGGATCGTCGACACTTTCTCGGCTGTCCCAGGCGACCACACCGGCCCCCTTCATCTTGATCCCCTTGTCCTACTGTGGGGCCTCCGCTCAGGACGCGGGTGACGCTTCGAGCAGGAGTGCGTCGATCTGACCCAAAGCCTCGGAGATACCTTCCTCCATGCCCATGGCTATCAGTTGCTCCATGGCTTCCAGGGAGGGGAACTTCGACTCGATGGTCATGCGAACCCTTGGGCCTGGCTCGTCGCTGAGCTCTACCGTGCTGCTCGTGGTGGGCATCTCGTCGTCAGGCCTGCCGTCGTTGTCGGCGAACCCATCCTCGAACTCGAGGCGGTGGGGAGCATCGATCGCAGTGATCCTCCACCATCCGTGATGCTGGTCGCCCTCCGGCCCGGTCATGTAGTACGAGACCTCACCGCCCGGAACGAAGTCATGCTGAACCACGGTTGCCGGGTAGCTGGGCGGGCCCCACCACCGCTCGAGTTGGCGGGGGTCTGCCCACAACTGCCACACGCGCTCGATCGGCGCATCGAACTCGGATGTGACCCTGAAGGTCAGGGCCTCGGGGTTCTTCTCGACGTTCTTCACGGTCATTGCTGGTTCTCCTTCGGGTATTCGGAGAGGATCTCCTCGAACTTGTCTATCCGGGCTCGCCATACCGCCTCGAACTCATCGAGGAGCCGGTTGGCCCGCCTGATGGTGTCGATGTCCGTCTGGACGAGTTGCTCCCGGCCGCTCCGTTCCTTGGTCACCAGCCCGGCTCGCTCCAGCACGGCAACGTGTTTCTGGACGGCGGCGAAGCTCATCGGGTAGTTGCGTGCCAGAGCCGAAACGGATTGGTCTCCACTCATGGCACGTCTGACGATGTCTCTCCGTGTGGCATCGGCCAAGGCGTGGAACAGCTGGTCGACTTGGTGCTCGGCAGCAGTATCTACAACCATTTGGTTGTAGATATACCAGAGCCCCCGCCGGGCGTCAAACCCCGGTATCAGGCACGCATCGCCGCACCGACGGGGTCATAGGGCGATGGCTCGATCACCCGAGCGGGACGCTCGACGCCGACGACATGGGTGGTGAGCTCGGTTCCCACCTCGCAGTGCTCTCGGTCGAGCAACGCCATGGCCAGGCTCTTCCCCACTGAATGCCCGTACTCGCCCGAGGTCACGTAACCGACCCGCTCACCGTCGGACCACACCGGCTCGTACTCCGATCCGTCGGCATCGACCGCCTCGATCTCGAGGGTGACCAGCTTCAGCTCGGCACTATCTGCATCGCGCTCCTTGCCCGCCGCCTCGGCCCCGATGAAGTCCTTCGACCAGTCGATCCAGCGGTCCATGCCGGTCATCCCGGGTGTGTACTCCTGTCGGAACTCCTTCGACCAGATACCGAAGCTCTTCTCCATGCGTAGCGAGCCCATGGCGTTGAAGCCATACTCGACGGCGCCGACCTCGAGACCCGCCTGGAGCAGGATCCTTCGCAACAGGTTGTGCTCGACTGCGGAACAATGGATCTCGTATCCCAGCTCACCGGTCACCGAGATCCTCCCCACCTTCGCCCGGATGAGGCCGACGTCCATCTCCTTACAGGTCATGAAGCGGAAGGCTTCGTCTGAGACGTCGTCGTGGGCGACCAGCTCCATCAGCTCACGTGACTTCGGTCCGCTGAGGCCGAAGCCCACGACCGAGTCGGAGAGGTCGCGCACCGTCACGCCCTCTTCGAGTTGCTGCCCGAACCAGCGCATGTGCCAGGCGCGCAGATAGTACGAGCCCATGATCCACCAGCTCCCATCGCCCCAGTTGAGCATGGTGAGGTCGCCCTTGAGCCGGCCGTCGTGGCCCAGCATCGGCGCCAGCTTGATCCGCCCGGGCCCGGGCAGGCGAACCGACATCATCCGGTCCAGCCACCGGTCGGCGTTGGGCCCGGTGACCTCGTACCTGGAGAAGCCGGTGATGTCGATGATCCCCACACCCGAGCGCACCTGTCGGCACTCCTCGCCGACGATGTCGAAGGCATTCGACCGCTTCAGGGTGGGTGTCTCCTCGAAGCCTTCGCCAGCAAAATAGATCGGCACTTCGAGCCCGTACATCTCCCCCCAGTGGGCGCCGTCGGCGGTCATGGCTTCATACGCCGGCGGGGTCCGCAACGGACGCGCCTCCCAGAGCTGCTCGTTGGGATATGTCATCACGAAGCGACGGGAGTAGAACTGGCCGGTCTTCTCTTTGATGTACTCCCGGTTGGAGGCGTAATCGCCGAACCGGGCGACGTCCATGGCGAAGGGGTCCTCCTCCGGCTCACCTTCGATCATCCACTCGGCCAGGGACTTGCCGACACCCCCGCCCTGGAGGAAGCCGGCCATGACCGCACAGGCCGACCAGTAGTTACGGAGACCCGGCACCGGGCCCACCAGGGGGTTGCCGTCAGGTGAGAAGGTGAATGCGCCGTTGACCCACCGCTCGATCCCGGTGCGCTCCAGCACCGGGTAGCGGGTCATGGCCATGGCGATCTCGTTCTCGATCCGGTCCGGGTCGGGTGTGAGCAACTCGACGCCGTAGTCCCACGGCGCTCCATCCATGTTCCAGTGCCGGTGGTCGATCTCGTAGATGCCGACGAGGAGCCCGTTGCGCTCCTGACGCATGTAGGTGAAGCCTTCCAGGTCGATCATCATCGGGATCTCGAAATCGAGCGCCTCGATCTCGGGGATCTCTTCGGTGATGAGATAGTGGTGGGCCAGCGGGGACACCGGGGCCTCCCAACCGACCATGCGCCCCACCTGCTTCGCCCACAGGCCGGCGGCATTGACCACGTGCTCGGCGTGGATCGTCCCCTGTTCGGTGACCACATCCCAGGAGCCGTCCGGTCGCGAATTCAGCTCGATCACCCGGTTGTGCTCCACCACGTCGGCACCACGCTGGCGAGCGGCCTTGGCATAGGCATGGACCACGGCCGAGGGGTCGATGTGGCCCTCTCGCTCGGCCCAAAGGCCGCCGAAGACACCGGTGGCGTCCACGATGGGACAGCGCTCCTCGATCTCCTCGGGGGTCATCAGCCAGCAATCGTCGATCCCCATGGTCTGGTAGATCCGGTAGGTGGCCTGGAGCCACTCCCACCGTTCCGGGGCGGAGGCGACCGAGATCCCACCGGTCATGTGGAGGCTGATGTCGTGACCCGACTCCTCGGACACCTCGGAGAGGAGATCGATGGTATAAGTCTGCAGCGCCGACATGTTGGGGTCGGCGTTGAGGGCGTGGATCCCACCGGCGGCGTGCCAGCTGGAGCCGGCGGTCAAGACCGATCTCTCCAGAATGGCGATGTCGGTCCAACCCATCTTCACCAGGTGGTAGGCGACACTGGCACCGACCACCCCTCCGCCGATGATCACGACCCGGTATTGCGTCTTCAATGCTCCTCCTGCACGGGGATCGCGAACCTAACCAAACCTACGGCAGAGAGTCGGCCATTCCACTTGTGCCGTCTCATGGCACATGTACCATCACCCGGCACGACGTGGATCGGCTTTAGAGCAGGTGAGGAGAAGCCATTGAGCCCCGGGCAACCATTCCCCAGCGATCTCGAGATCGCCTACGCCGCCAAGCTGAAGCCGATCATGGAGATCGCCACCGAGCTCGGACTGGAGGAGACCGAGGTCATCCCCTTTGGGACCACCAAGGCCAAGATCCATCTCGACGCCCTCAAGCGCATCGGGGGTAACCCCACGGGCAAGTACGTCGACGTCACCGCCATCACCCCGACCCCACTCGGAGAGGGCAAGACCACCACCACCGTCGGGCTGGTGCAAGGCTTGGGCGCCCTGGGGCAAAGGGCGATTGCCTGCATCCGCCAGCCCAGCATGGGCCCCACCTTCGGCATCAAAGGGGGCGCCGCCGGGGGCGGCTACAGCCAGGTGGTCCCGATGGACGAGTTCAACCTCCATCTCACCGGTGACATCCACGCCATCACCGCCGCCCACAACCTGGTGGCGGCCGCCATCGACGCCCGCTGGTACCACGAGGGGCGGCTCACCACCAGCCGCCTCAAAGAGCTCGGCCTGAAGCGGCTCGACATCGACCCCAGCAAGGTGAGTTGGCGGCGGGTCGTCGACGTCAACGACCGGGCGCTGCGAAACGTGGTCATCGGATTGGGAGGGGCGGCAGACGGCAGGCCGCGGGAGACCGGCTACGACATCACCGTGGCCAGCGAGCTCATGGCCATCCTGGCCCTGGCCGACGGAGACAGCTACGCCTCTGCCCTCCGTAACCTGCGCGACCGGTGCGGTCGGGTCGTTGTGGGCTCGGCCAAGGATGGCAAGTCGATCACGCTCGAGGATCTCGGTGTGGCCGGCGCGGTGGCCGTGCTCATGAAGGACACTCTGCACCCCACGATCATGCAGACGCTCGAGGGGCAAGCGGCCTTCGTCCACGCGGGCCCCTTCGCCAACATCGCCCATGGCAACTCGTCGATCCTCGCCGACCGGGTCGCCCTTCACCTCGGTGACTATGTGGTCACCGAGTCGGGATTCGGTGCCGACATGGGCATGGAGAAGTTCTTCGACATCAAGTGCCGGGTATCGGGGCTGAAACCCGACTGTGTGGTCTTGGTGGCCACGGTTCGGGCGCTCAAGACGCACGGTGGGGGGCCCAAGGTGATCGCCGGCCGTCCCCTCGACTCGGCCTACACCGAGGAGAACCTGCCTCTGCTCCGCGCCGGCATGGCCAACCTCGAGGCCCACATCGCCACGGCCCGCTCGTTCGGTGTCCCGGTGGTGGTGGCCATCAACAAGTTCCCCACCGACACCCAGCGCGAGCACGACCTCATCGAGGAGATGGCACTCGCCGCCGGCGCAGTCGACGCAGTCACCACCGACCATCATGCCAATGGCGGGGAAGGAGCCCGCGATCTGGCCGCCGCAGTCACCAGGGCATGCGAGGAGCCGTCGAGCTTCGACTACCTGTATCCGCTGGAACGCCCGATCAAGGAGAAGATCGAGACCATCGCCACTCAGGTCTACGGTGCCGCCGGTGTCGAGTACTCCCCCCTCGCCGATTCGCAGATCGCCGCCTTCGAGAGATCCGGCTTCGGCTATCTCCCCATCTGCATGGCCAAGACCCACCTGTCGATCAGCCACGACCCGGCGTTGAAAGGTGCACCGAAGGGGTTCACCGTCCCGGTTCGGGAAGTGCGGGCTTCGGTCGGCGCCGGATTCATCTCCCCACTGCTCGGGGAGATGCGGACCATGCCCGGCCTCGGCGCCAATCCGGCGTACATGCAGGTCGATGTGGACGACGACGGGAATGTCGTCGGGCTCACTTGATGGCCGGCCGACTTTGCCTGCGTGCCTCCCGGACACTCCAGCCAGCGCGTTTCAGAGGATCCAACCTCAGCCGCCACGTCCGATATTGGGATCGCAAGGCAAACAGACGCCGGCCGTCCGGCAGCTACCGTGCCCGTCTCATCCCCGGCCGGAAGCTACCGCCACGTGGAAATGTCGCCTGACGTGGTTGGCCGACGACGGGAGAGCCCGCGGCTCACCGTCATCTACTGGCGGGACATACCAGCCCAGGTGAAGGCGCAGGCCGGGAGGAAACGGATCAGCTCTGCGCTCCCGGACCGATTCATGGCTGCCGTCGACGGCGCCGCCACCGTCGCCGGTAGGACCACGACCGACGACTACATCGCCGAGTGGCGAGAGGAGACGAGTCCCTGTGGGGACGATCTCCAGGCCGAAGCCGACCGGGAGGCCTCACGGATCGAGCGGGCCTATCCCCAGGACTTGCTCAGAACGTATGTCCGCAACGGTGGTTGGGCGCCCCGATCGGATTGATGGATCGGAGAGGAGAGTCGGTCGAGACCCAAGGAACCGTCGTCGTCCTGACGACGTTGTGGGAACGATGCGATGGCGGCTCCGAGCACTGACGGCAGTTCTCTGCGTTTTCGCCGTCGGTATGTCGGCCGAACCCGCCGAGGCGAAGAGCGGGTCGTTCGTCGACGACGACAACAGCCGATACGAGCCCTACATCGAGGCGGCACGCGAAGAGAGCCTGATCGACGGCTGCAATCCCCCGGCGAACGACCGCGTCTGCCCGGCTGAAGAGATCACCAGGGGAGACATGGCCGTGATGCTCGCCAGGGCCATCAGAGCCCCTGGCCCCCAAACAGACCACTTCAGTGATGATGACGGGCATCCGGCCGAGGGCGCCATCAACGCCCTCATGGAGGCCGGAGTGGGCACGAGCTGTGGCGAGGATCGGTTCTGTCCTGACCGACCGTTGACCCGTGGCGAGATGGCCGCCCTGATCACGCGTACTTTCAGCTTGGGGGCCTCTGCCGATCCGGGCCGCTACGTGGATCTCGACGGCTCTCTGTACCAGGAGCCTCTGGCCATCCTGGCCGCGAGCGGGGGCATCAGAGCTTGCGACCCTCCCGTCAACCGGAGGCTGTGCCCACTGGCCACCGTGAGCAGAGAGGAGGGCATCTATTCACTGGTCAAGGCCATGGGCATCCAACCGACCATCTCCCACTCGACTGACCCGACCCTCGAACCGCTGGGTTTTGGAGACGGGTTCCACCATCTGTCGCTCTGGGACGGACGGACACCCGGCCAACGCAACAACGTCGCCATCACCGAGCATGGTTACGACGGCTCCGGCCTCCGGGTAGCGATCCCGAAGGGCTCTCACTTCGGATCCGACTTCCACCTGCACATGAAGGAGGCGACCGATGAGGTACCGGAACGCCTCTACTTCCGATACTACCTCAAGCTGGATGCCGACTGGAGGACGACCACGGCCGGCAAACTCCCGGGATTCTCCGGTGTCTACGGCAGCACCGGCAAGGGTGGATTCAGAAGTCAACCATCACAACCCGGGTGGTCGGCCCGCCTCATGTTCCACCCCAACAACGGCGGCGACTCGAGAGTCGGCCTCGGCTACTACGTGTATCACCTGGGCCAGGAGAGACGATATGGCGATGGCCTCCGCTGGAACGAGGCCGGGAAGCTCAATCCCGGTGAGTGGTATTGCCTCGAGGGCGAGGTCGAGTTGAACAGACCCGGCATAGCCGACGGGGCCCTCCGCGCCTGGGTCGACGAGACCCCGGCGCTCGACATCTCGGGGCTCGAGTTTCGCAGACCGAGTGAGCCGCAGATCAAGATCGAATCGTTCTGGTTCAACGTCTATCACGGAGGAAGACAGGTAGCCAACCAGAACCTGGGGCTCACCATCGATGAGGTCGTCGTGAACACCGAACGAATCGGATGTGGCGCCGGTCAGGGAGTCAAGCACCCAGCGGTCGGAGACTTCACCGGGGACGGCTACAGAGACCAGGTCCGGTGGGACGAGTGTGCAGACGGAAGCTGCTTCGTCCTGGAGCGAAGCACCTGGCGGGGCCCGACAACGATGCGCCACAGTGGAGACGGTGCCTGGTTCAACCTCCACAGCCATCGACTTGGATTCGCCACAGGTGATGTCGACGGTGACGGCAAGGTCGATCTCGTGTATCACGGTCGATGTGACGCTTCAGTCGACTGCTGGCGAGTTCACACCGCGCGTGAGGGTGTGAGCGAAGGGGAGAACTGGGGTGGTGGCGCCCGTTTCTCGGCAGAGACCAACTCCTTGGTCCTTGGCGACTGGAACGGTGACGGCCAGGACGATCTCGCCTATCGGGGACTGTGCGGCAACGACGGTCGTACATGCTGGCGGGTCCATTTGAGCTCTGGTGAGAGCTTTGGCGATCCGACGGATTGGGGTCCGCCCCCGCTCCACGGCGAACTGCGACCGATGGCCGTCGACCTCGATCAGGATGGTCACGACGACCTCGTCTACCAGGCTCCGTGCGACGAGTCGCTGTGCTGGTTTGCGCAGCTGTCTTCGGGTGACTCCTTCGCAGATCCGACGGCTCTGGGACCGGTCCTCGAGATGGCCGACACCATCGAATGGATCGACTTCGACGGCGACGGCCAGACCGACTTCGTGTCGTGGGTCAACACCGAGCTCGCTTCCTGGGTCGAGGTGAGGTTCTTGAGAGATGGTCGGCTCGGACACCCCGTGCAGCTCGCCGAGTTCGACCAGGAGATCCTCGATGTGGTGATGCGTCGCCGATCCGATACCGCGCCCGTCCAGGCGATCGCCTCTCTGGCATGTGAGAAGGAGAAGACCTGTGTGCAGACTCTGATCGCCCCTTCGACGGTGGAGCTGGTGGACTCGGAGCAGTTCAGAGACCTGGTCTGGAGTCGGCCCGGCTCACCTCAGATCACCTGATCTCCAGGAACCCGGCGTCCTCGCAGGCCTGCAACATGGCGCGGATGTCGTCGTAGTCGTCCGGCCCAACGGGGGCAAAGTGATCTACGAAGCCATAGTCGAGGGTCTGGCGCAACCCGCCGCGCCGGTGCAAGCCGACGAGCACGGCGAGTACCTCTTGGCGGAAGCCCTCGTCGAATCTCTTGGAGACTGCAATCGGTTGGATCGTCGACGGTCCCAATGAGTCGATGACCCGGAGGCCCCCGGTGAGCTCGGGGTGATCTCTCATCTCGATGGCCAGGACCTGGCTGTCGATCGCTGCCCCGTCGACCTCACCATCACGGACCATCCTGATCGCCACCTCGTGGAACCCGGCTTCCACGACCTCACTGAAGAAGCCGTGGGTCTCAGCGAGGGAGACCAGGTGGTAGCGGGTGATTCCATAACCGGACTGTGACAGGGGCTCGTTGTATGCCCATGCCCGCCCGCGCAGATCGGAAAAGCTCCGAATCTCGCTCTCCGCATGGACGATGACGTCGGAGAAGTAGATCGGCCGACCCGAATATCGGTCGCCCTGCAGCACCGGTGCCGCGACTGGTACGGCCGGGGACACTCCCTCTCGCTCGAAATGAACGTAGGGCAGGCTGCACACGAAGCAGATGTCGTTGACGTCGTTGCGACAGTTCTCGTAGTCGGTCTCCACGACCAGCTCGGTGCTCAGCCCGAGACTGGCGCCGACCTCGTCTGCTATCGCCTGGTAGACGGGCATCATGTTCGGCGCCAGGAAGGTGCCGAATCGAAGGTCGGCCATGACAGGAACGTAGTCCGAGGAAGACGTCAGCGGTCGGAGCCGATCATCACCGCCAGGACCCCGACGACGAACATCACGCTGCCGACGATCACCCATGGGTCACCGGAGACGACGCCCGACACCAGGAACGCCACCCCGCTCAGGAGGAAGATGATCCATCCCGAGAGCTCGAGCCGACTCACCTAGCCGCCCGACGCTTCTTCAGCTCCTCCACGATCGCGGGCACTACCTCGCCCAGGTCGCCGACGACGGCGTAATCCGCCTTGGTCACCATCGGGGCCCCGGCGTCGGTGTTGATGGCGATGATGGTCTTGGAGGCCATCATGCCCACCCAATGCTGGATCGCTCCGCTGATACCGCAGGCGATGTAGACGTCGGGTGCGACCACCGTCCCGGTCTGGCCCACCTGGTCGGAGTGGGGCCGCCAACCGTTGTTGGTGACCACCCGGGAACAACCGACCACTCCACCGATGAGACCGGCGAGTTCCTCGAGGGGGGCGAATCCGTCGGGGCTCCCGACCCCGCGACCCCCGCTGACCACCACCGGCGCCGTGGCGAGGGTGATGCCCTCGCTGGTGATCACACGATCCACGACCTGGGTGACGAGATCCTCTTCCGAGAGATCCGGGGTGAATCCAGCCGTCTCGACCGTCACTCCCGTCTCGGCGGGAGCCACCTCGACGGCGTGCTCGGTGACGGTCATCAGCTTGATGGGGGCATCGAGGGATGCCTCCTCGAGGAGACTCCCGCCCCAGCGGGTGCGGATGACCCTCCACGGGTCGCCGATGGTGACCTCTCGGGTGTTGGCCACCATGGGGAGGCCGGTGAGCGCTCCAACGTGGGCCATGACTTCGTTGCCGCGATCGGACCCCACCGCCACCACGGCGGCGGGCGAAATCGACTCGATCAGCTGGGCGAGGGCCGAGCCCCAGGCAGAGGGGCTGTAGTCGGCGAGACCATCGTGGCGGATCTGATGGATCGCAGAGACTCCGTAGTCTCCGAGACGGCCGTCCACCTCGAAGTCCCCGATCCATGCAGCGTGGAGTGGGACTCCGAGATCGCCCGACAGCGACCGGGCCAGGGTCAGGGCCTGGAAGGTCGTCTCCTCGGCGATGCCCCGGTCGTGGGTGATGAGGGTGAGGATCATGACTCCACCAGCTGGAGCTCCTCCAGCAGGTCGACCACCGCGGCCGCGTCGTCGAGGATGGTGGTCTCCGACACCTCCTGGGGCGGGGTGATGAGACGGGCCATCGTCTGACCGCTCCCGACCCGGTCCGCTTCGATCTGCTGCACCTCGACCTTCTTGGCGTTGAGACGACCTTTCAACGTGGGGTATCTGGGCAGGTTGATTCCCTCCTTCACTCCGATCACCGCCGGGAGCGGGAGGCTGTAGATCTCGGACCCGGAGACGGTCTCCCGGCGCAGACGCACCGAGTCGTCCTCGACATCCACTCCTTTGATCCCACTCACGATCGGCCTGCCCAAGGCGTGAGCCACCCTGATGCCCACCTGGTAACCCCCGGAGTCGGCAGACTCGTTTCCAAACAAGATGAGGTCGAACCGGCCATCCGACTCGAGGCGCTCGACGGCGGATGTGATCGCGGAGGCGGTCGAGATCGGATCCCAGTCGGAGCCGTCGGTGGGGAGCAGCACTGCTTGGTGAGCGCCCACCGCCAGTGCAGAGCGCAACTGCTCCTCGGCATCCGGGGGGCCGAGCGTCAGCACCGTGACCTGACCGCCCTGCGTCTCGGCGATCTGGACCGCCTCTTCGACGGCACACTCCTCGTGGGGGCTGATTGCAAAGGACAGCAGCTTGGTGTCGATGGCCTGGCTGTCCTCGGAGAGCACGATCCGGGCCCCGGGAGCGGGGACCCTCTTGATGCAGACCAGGATCCGCATCACTTCATCCGATCGTTGTCGGGGTCGAAGAGCGGCGTGCTCCCGGCCACGGCGACCTTCACCGGGTACATCTCGTCCATGTACATCACCCGGAGATCGTTTCCTTCGACGGCGTGCTCGGGGGGGAGATACGCCATGAGGAGGTACTTGCCCACCGAGGGACCTGCTCCGGCGCTGGTGACCCGGGAGACACGACCCTTGGCATCGACGATCCGCTCCCCGTCGACAGTGAGTATCGGCTCACTGCCGCCACTGGGATACCGGGCGATGCCGTCGGCGGAGATGTGGTCCTCGATGGTGAGAGTGCAGAGGATGGCGGCAGGGCCTTCCCGGCGCGCCTGGAGGTAAGCCTCCTTGCCTATGAAGTCTGCGCCTTTGACCTTGGGACGGTCCAATCCGGCCTCGATCGGGTTGTACTCGGACTCCAACTCCGCCCCCATTAGCCGGTACCCCTTCTCGAGACGGCCGGTGGTGCCGTAGACACCGGCGCCGACCGCCACCACCCCGAGGTCCTGGCCCGCCTCCCAGAGCCGATTCCAGAGGGCGAGGCCGTGCTGCATGGTGGTGTACACCTCGTAGCCGAACTCACCGACGTAGGAGATGCGGAAGAGACGGGTGGGGATCGACCCGATGTTCACCGCTTTGGTGTGCCCGTAGGGCAGCGCCTCTTCCGAGATGTCGTCGTCGGTCACTTTGGCCATCAAATCCCGGGCCTTGGGCCCCCACACGCCGACGGTGCATATCTCCGACGTCCTGTCCTCGAAGAAGACCGACCGGTCATCGGGGAGGTGTTTGAGGAACCAGTGCTTGTCGCGGGGCCCGTCGAAGCCGCCGCTGATGACGCGATAGTGGTCGTCCCCGATACGCATCACGGTGAGGTCAGCTTTGAATCCTCCCTCCGGCGTGAGCAAGGGGGTGTAGACGGCGCGGCCCACCGCAACGGCGCACTTGTTGACCGCCATCATCTCGAGGTAGTCGATCACGCCGGGCCCGATGAGATCGAAGATGGCGAATGCGGTCACGTCGATCATCCCCACCCCGTCGCGCATGGCGAGGTGCTCGGCGTTCTGGATCGGTGACCACCAGCGAGCATCCCACTCATGGGGCCTGTCTGCGACCCTGTACCGCTCGACGAGCGGGGAGTTGGACTCGTACCAATGGGGTCGCTCCCAGCCCCCGGCCTCGAAATAGACCGCACCCAGGGCTGCGGTGGCGGGATGGAACGGACTGGTCCTCAGGTTTCGCTCCGACGCCCATTGCTCGCGCGGGTGAACGATCCCGTAGGTCTTGTTGAAGTGCTCCGCACACCGGGCCTGCACATGTGCTTCGGTGCGCTGATAGTCGTAGAACCGGGCCACGTCAGAAGCGTGGGGGTCGATCTCGGGGTAGCCTTGGGTCATCCACTCGGCGAGCGCACGACCGGTGCCCGGGCCCTCTTTGATCCAGATGGCCGCACAGCTCCACAGGTTGCGCACCTCAGTCTCGCCAACCAGCGGCATCGCATCCGGCGTGAGCGAGAGCAACCCGTTGATCCCGTACCTCATCTCCGCCTCCGCCAACATCGGCATCAGCTCGATCGCCTGCTCGAGCTGAGGGTCGAAGTCGTCCTGGGTCAACGGCAGCTCGGTGGGCGACAATCTGGCCTCGTCGATCGAGGGAATGGTGTCGGGGTGATGGAAGATGGGCCGGTGGGCATAGGAGCCGACCTCCATCGACCCAGCGGTCTGCCGCTCGTAACAGAAAGTGTCCATGTCCCGGACGATCGGGTATCCGATCTCGTTGCCCGTCGCCTGGAGGACTTCCAGCGGACCGACATCGATCATCTGATGGACTGCGGGAGTCAAGGGGATCGTCGCTCCCGCCATCCGTGCGATGCGCGGGCTCCACACACCGCAGGCAACCACCACGTATTCGGTGTCGACGCGTCCCCGGTCGGTCACCACTGCCTCGATCCTGCCATTCTCGGTCACGATGTCGAGGATTTCGGTGTTCGGCGAGACCGTGAGCGCTTCCTTCTCCATGGCGCTCTCCCGCATCAGGGTGCCCGCCCGGAGCGAATCGACCACGGACACCGCTGGGGTGTAGAAGCCCCCGAGAATCACCCCCTCGTCGATGAAAGGGACCAGCTCCTTGACCTCGGGCGGTGAGAGCAGATGCGATTCGATGCCCCACGACCTGGCCGAGGTCATGCGGCGCCGCAGCTCCTCCATTCTTCCCTCGGTGCGAGCCACCTCGATGCCCCCGCTGGTGGTGTTGACGCCCATCTCCTCGTACTGACGCTGGCTGTCGATGGTGAGATGGGCCATCTCCTTGTTGTGATCCACCGGGAAGATGAAGTTAGAGGCGTGCCCGGTCGATCCCCCAGGGTTGGGAAGAGGCCCTTTGTCGATCTGGAGGATGTCCCGCCAGCCGAGCTCGGCGAGATGATGGACCACCGAGTTGCCTACGATGCCTGCCCCGATGACGACGACATGGGCCGCGGCTGGTAGGTCGCTCATAAGTCCTCTCTCCGTCTCGTCTGCGTCATACCGTCCAGTGGACCGCTATCGACTTGCGGAGAGCTGCTTTCCAGGCAGCGATTTCCCCGATAGTATGGCGGTCCAAATCCCACTGTACAGTACTCGTACCACAGAGTGGCACGGCGGGAGGAGTTTGAGCTATGAGCGAAGAAGAGCTGGATCTGTCCGCCCTGTCCGACGAGGAACTCGTCGCCCAGATGCACGACGACCTCTACGACGGGCTCGCGGACGAGATCGATGAAGGCACCCGCATCCTCCTAGATCGAGGTTGGACCCCACAGAAGGTGCTCAACGAGGCCCTGGTCGAGGCGATGCGCATCGTCGGCATCGACTTCAGGGACGGCATTCTCTTCGTGCCGGAGGTCCTGTTGGCCGCCAAGGCCATGAAGGCGGGGATGGCGGTGCTTCGACCCCTCCTCGCCGAGACCGGGGCCGAGACCATCGGGACCGTGGTCATCGGGACCGTAAAGGGTGACATCCACGACATCGGCAAGAACCTGGTGACGATGATGCTCGAGGGTGCCGGATTCGAGGTGTTCGACCTCGGCATCAACACCGACGCCGACGAGTTCATCCAAGCCCTGGACGAGCACAAGCCCGACATCCTCGGGATGTCCGCCCTGTTGACCACCACGATGCCCTACATGAAAGTGGTCATCGACACCATGGTCGAGAAGGGGATCCGTGACGACTACATCGTGCTGGTCGGTGGCGCGCCGCTCAATGAGGAGTTCGGCGCCGCCGTGGGCGCCGACGCCTACTGCAGGGACGCCGCCGTCGCCGCCGACACAGCCAAGCAGTTGGTCACGGAGCGGCGTGGCGCTGCCTGACGTCGCCGCCCCCGGGGCACGGCAGCCCTCCTCCCGTGCGCCTTCTGTCCTCGTCATCGGTTGCGGTGCCCTGGCGAGAGAACTACTCGACATCGTCGCCCACAACGCCCTCCCCAACATCAGAGTCGAGTGCCTGCCCGCCATCCTCCACAACCGACCGGAGAAGATCCCTGAGGCGGTGCGTGCCCGACTCGAGTCGACGAGAGGATACGACCGGGTCTTTGTCGCCTACGGAGACTGTGGCACAGGCGGGATGCTGGATCGGGTCCTGGACGAGTTCGGCGTCGAGCGCCTTCCCGGTGCGCATTGCTACCAGTTCTACGCCGGCACCGAGACTTTCGATTCCATGCACGACGAGGAGCCCGCCACTCTGTATCTCACCGACTACCTCGCCCGCCATTTCGAGCGGCTGATCTGGCAAGGTCTCGGGCTCGATAGGTATCCGGACCTGCTCGAGGACTACTTCGGTAACTACCGGCGGTTGGTCTACTTGGCTCAACGCGACGACCCGGAGTTGACCGAGGAAGCTCGTCAGGCGGCTCATCGCCTCGGCCTCGTCTTCGAGAGACACCTGGTCCGCTACGGCGACCTGCAACGCGAGCTGGTCAGGGTGAGTCTCTCCCCGACTGCCCCCTCCGTTTCGTCGGGTGACACCTCACCCAACCTCGCTTCGCTCCTGGGGGAGGGGGCATCATGACCCATACCGTCGTCGGTTCGGGGACCCGTGAGGTGGTCATTGGGTTCGACCAGCCTTTCGTCATCATCGGCGAGAGGATCAACCCCACCGGCCGCAAGCTGCTCGCCGAGGAGATGCGCAACGGCGACTTCACCCGGGTGGAGGCCGACGCCATCGCTCAGGTGGAGGCCGGCGCCCACATGCTCGATGTCAACGCCGGAATCCCCCTTGCCGACGAGCCGGCGATACTGGCCGAGACCGTGAGGCGGGTGCAGTCGGTCACCGACGTCCCGCTCTCCCTCGACTCCTCCATCGTCGCCGCGCTCGAGGCCGCGCTCGGGGTCTACGAGGGCAAGGCCCTCGTCAACTCGGTGACCGGTGAGGAGGACCGTCTCGAAACCGTCCTCCCGCTGGTAGCCAGACACGGGGCGGCGGTGGTGGCGATCAGCAACGACGAGACCGGTATATCCGAGGACCCTGATGTCCGTTTCGAAGTCGCCAGGAAGATCGTCGCCCGCGCCGCCGACTACGGCATCTCATCCGATGACATAGTTGTCGACCCACTGGTGATGCCGATCGGCGCCATGCCCACGGCCGGACAGCAGGTGTTCCGGCTGACTTCGCGCCTGCGGGACGAACTGAAAGTGAACACCACCGTCGGAGCCTCCAACATCAGTTTCGGCCTCCCAAACCGGATGGCGATCAACGCCGCCTTCCTGACGATGGCGGCCGCCAGCGGGCTCACCTCGGCGATAACCAACCCTCTCGAGCCCGCGATACGGGAAGCGGTCATGGCTGCGAACGTGCTCAACGGGAACGACCCCGACTGTGGCGGCTGGCTCAAGATCTACCGCCAGCCAGGGGAGGGCGGTGAGAGGGAGCGCCGCCGCACCGGTCGCAGAACCCGATCATGAGCAGCGGTGAGGACGGTGTTCACGTCCTCTTCACTCCCTCCGGCCGACGAGGAGACTTCGCTGAAGGGGTCAACGTCCTCGAGGCGGCCCGTTCCCTCGGTGTCGACCTCGACTCGATCTGTGGAGGGCGCGGCATCTGCGGCCGCTGCCAGGTGCAACTGGGATCCTCGAAGAACATCCCACTCGACCCCTCGAGGGTCACCACGCCCAACCTGGTCGAGCTCAACTACCGGGGCGCCCGCCCGCTCGAGGAAGGAAACCGTCTCGGATGCCAGCTGGAGGCCCTGGGCGATGTCGTCATCGATGTGCCTCCGTCCAGCCGGGTCCACCGCCAGGTGGTTCGGAAACGCCCCGAGGTCCCCAGCATCGACGTCGACCCGGTGGTGCGCCTCTACTACGTCGAGGTGCCCGACTCCGTGCTTGGCACCGTTGCCAGTGACCACCGTCGTCTGTTGGGGGCCCTCGAGGAGCAATGGGATCTCACGGAGTTGCATCTCGATCCACGCGCCCTCCCAGAGCTCCAGTCGGCACTGATAGAAGGGAAGGGGGCGGTGACGGTGGCAGTTCACGATGAGGTCGACATCACCGCGGTGTCCCCCGGGTTCGTCGACCGGGCCCTCGGTGTTGCCTTCGACGTGGGCTCGACCACGATCGCGGGCCACCTCTGCGACCTGCTCAGCGGGGAGATACTGGCCACTCACGGTGACATGAATCCACAGCTCCGGTTTGGAGAGGACGTCATGAGCCGGGTCTCCTACGCCATGATGAACGACGGAGGTGCCGCCGAGCTGACCCGTGTGGTGCGCTCCGCCATCGACGAAGCGGTGGGCCATCTCGTCGACGAGGCAGGAGCCCGGCGCGAGGAGGTGCTCGAGGCGGTGTTCGTCGGCAACCCGATCATGCATCACCTCCTGCTGGGGCTGGACCCCACTCCCCTGGGGGCGGCTCCATTCAACCTCGCCATCGACACCGCGGTACGCATGGAAGCCGCCGAGCTGGGGGTGGAGATCCATCCTCGCGGACGGGTCTACGTCCTTCCCTGCGTCGCCGGTCATGTGGGAGCGGATGCCGCCGCCGCCATGCTCTCCGAGGCACCTCATCGCAGCGAGGCGATCCAGCTCCTGGTCGACGTGGGAACCAACGCCGAGATCGTCCTGGGCAACTCAGAGCGGATCCTCGCCGCGTCGAGCCCCACCGGCCCCGCCTTCGAAGGGGCACAGATCTCCTCGGGGCAGCGGGCCGCACCCGGAGCCATCGAGCGGGTCCGAGTCGACAGGGAGACTCTCGAGCCCAGGATCAAGATCGTGGGCGGCGGGCACTGGTCGGACGAAGATGGCTTTTTCTCCGAGCTGGAGTCGACGCCGGTCACCGGGATTTGCGGGTCGGGGATCATCGAGGCGATCGCAGGTCTCTTCCTCGCCGGAGTGGTCGACGAGGACGGTGCCATCTCGGGGGCGGTGACCACCGATCGGGTGGTTCCCGACGGGCGAACCTACGCCTACGTCCTGTGGACCGAGCCCACCATCCTGGTCACCCAGGCCGACGTGCGTGCGGTCCAACTCGCCAAAGCCGCCCTCCTCGCCGGGGCTCGGCTGCTCATGGACCACTACGGGACGGACACGGTCGACCAGATCCGCCTCGCTGGAGCGTTCGGGAACCACATCGACCCGCTCTATGCCATGACCCTCGGAATGATCCCCGACTGCGACCTGGGCTCCGTGTCCGGAGCGGGGAATGCCGCCGGGTCGGGGGCGATCATGGCCTTGCTCAGCCAGGCAGCCAGAGCGGAGGTCGAGGAGTTGGTAGCCCGGGTCGAGAAGATCGAGACCGCCACCGAGCCGCGATTCCAGGAGCATTTCGTGGGAGCATTGGGCATTCCCCACAAGACGGCCGGCTACCCGAAGCTGTCGACAGTCGTCGATCTCCCGGAGCGGGTCGGCCCCGGGCGACGCAGGAGGAGAGGGGTACCGCGATGACGGAGCGACCAAGTCGGAGACGGGGAGGGGGGCGTGAGGGTCGGCGCGCGGTGCGCGCCGCGGCGGTCGCCAGTCTGCCCTATCTGACCAGAGAGATTCCCCCATACGAGGTCCTGGGAGACGAGGGTCTGGCCACCATCGAGACCAACGCCGAGACCATCCTCGAGGAAGTGGGAGTCGAGATCGTCGACTTCCCAGAAGCATTGCAGGTCTACGAGACCGCCGGGGCCGTCGTCGAAGGAACGAGGGTTCGCTTCCCGAGAGGCATGTGCCGAGACCTGGCCGCCACCGCGCCAAGCCGATTCACCCAACACGCCCGCAATCCGGAGCGTTCGGTCGAGATCGGCGACCCTCACATGGTGCTGGCTCCGGCGTACGGGCCACCATTCGTCCGCGACCTCGAGGAGGGTCGGCGCTACGCCACCATCGAAGACTTCCACAACTTCGCCAAGCTCACGTACATGTCGCCCCAGCTCCATCACGCCGGAGGAACGCTGTGCGAACCGGTCGATCTCCCGGTCAACAAGAGACACTTCGACATGGTCTACGGCCACATCAAGCTCAGCGACAAGCCGTTCATGGGATCGGTAACCGCCCCCGAGCGCGCTCAGGACACGGTGGAGATGGCCCGAATCGTCTTCGGGACCGACTTCCTCGCCGAGAACACCGCGATCATCTCCCTCTGTAACGCCAACTCTCCCCTCTCCTGGGACCGGGCGATGCTCGGGTCGGCCAAGGTCTACGCCGAGAACAATCAGGCCACGATGCTCACCCCATTCATCCTTGCCGGGGCGATGGCCCCGGTCACGGTGGCCGGGACCGCCGCCCAGACGCTGGCCGAGGCACTCGCCGGGATCGCCTTCACCCAGATCCTCAGACCCGGGGCGCCGGTGGTGCTGGGCTCTTTCGCCAGTTCGATGTCGATGCAGTCCGGCGCCCCCACCTTCGGGACTCCCGAGCCTGCCCTGGTTCTCTGGGTGATGGCCGCACTGGCCCGTCGTCTCGGGGTTCCCTTCCGCAGCGGCGGGAACCTGACCGCGGCGAAGGTGCCGGACGCCCAAGCGGCCTACGAGAGTGCGGCCACGTTCTTCCCCACGATGACCGCCGGCGTCAACTTCGTCCTCCACACCGCGGGATGGCTGGAGGGCGGGCTGGTCATGGGATATGAGAAGTTCGTCCTCGACGCCGACATGGCGGGAATGGCGGCCGCGCTCCTCTCCGGGGTGGATCTCTCCGAGAATGGGCAGGCGATGGACCCTCTCCTCAACACCGGCCCTGGACAGCACTATCTCGGCACCGAGCACACCCTGGCCAACTTCGAAACCGCCTTCTGGCGGGCTGATACACCGGACAGCAACAGCTTCGAGCAGTGGGAGGCGGAGGGATCGAAAGAGGCGGTGACCAGAGCCCATGAGCGATGGCGCCAGATGATCTCCGACTACGAACCACCCCCACTCGACGATGCGATCGACCAGCGGCTGCAAACCTGGATCCAGGAGCGCAAAGACTCCTTCCCCGACTCGGACATCTCATGAGCGCAAAGAGGATCGACCTGTCACACATCGGAACCGACCAGACCGACGCCATCCGTCGCGCACTCCTCCATCCCAAGTACGAGTTGATCCCGCTGAGGAACGTCCTCGAGCAGTCCCGGTTCCTGCCCAAGGGGGCAGTGGTCTCGGTCACTGCTTCGCCCCAGAAAGGGATGACGGAGACCATCGACCTGACCCTCGAACTGGACAAACGCGGCTTCGACGCCATACCCCATCTCTCTGCCCGGCTCACCCGCGATCGTGCCGAGCTGGAGACCATCCTGAAGCGACTCGACGACGCCCGAATCGAGAAGGCGTTCGTCGTCGGCGGCGATGCCGAGGACGCCGGGGAGTTCTTCGACGGCCTCTCCCTGCTCAGAGCGATGGAGGAGGTCGGGCATGGGCTGACCGAGATCGGGATTCCCGGCTACCCGGAGGGCCATCACATCGTCGACGTGCCCACGATCACCAAGGCACTCCACGACAAGGCGCCTCATGCGTCGTACGTGACCACCCAGATGTGTTTCGTGCCCGACGCCATCGACGAGTGGGTGCGCGGGCTCCGGGATTCGGGAGTCGGCCTCGGGGTGTACATCGGCATCCCCGGGGTGGCCGAGCTGACCAAGCTGATCTCCCTGTCGATGCGCATCGGGGTCGGGGCGTCGGCCAGCTTTCTCTCGAAGAACCGGAGCCTCGCCGGGAAGTTGGTCAGACCGGGCGGATACAGCCCCGACGACTTGATCCTCGGCCTGGCACCACTCCTGGCCGACCCCGCCGCCAACGTCCACGGCTTCCACGTCTACACGTTCAACCGGGTCGAGACCACCGAGCAGTGGCGCCACGACATGCTGGAAGCTCTCCCCTGACCGTTCTGTGAAGGTTTCGGGCGCTCTCAGCGACCTCTTCGTTTCACAGTTCCTTGACAGTAGGGTGCCAAGGCCCGAGGCCTGTTCCGTCATGCGGCACGGGTCCCGTAACATGGGCCGCAATGGCAACCGTCGAATCCGTGGCCCGCGCCCTCAGGATCGTCGAGGCCCTGGCGCAGTCCCCCGCCGGTCTCTCGGAGACGGCGCGCCGCGTCGCCCTGCCCAAGAGCACGGTGGCCCGTCTCCTTGCCACTCTCGAGGAGATGGAAGCGGTGGAACGCGACGAGGATGGGAAGCTCTACCGGCTGGGGCCGATCGTGCAGCGTCTCTCCTCGGCGGCAGGTGGCCCGGCTCAGCTCACCGCCTTCGCCCGGCCCTATCTCGACGATTTGACCGCCTTCACCGGGGAGGCCGCAGGAATCGCCATCCCCGACGGCTTCAAGGTCCACTACGTCGACCAGACCGAAGCCGAGCACCCGGTACAGGTACGCGACTGGACCGGAGAGCTGATCCCGATGCACGTCGTCCCCTCGGGGCTGGTGATCATGGCCTTCTGGCCCGACCAGCAGACCGAGCTGTACCTCGAGCGCGAGCTGGAGCGTCTCACTCCGAACACGGTGACCGATCCCGCGAAGATCAGAGAGCGTCTCGCCTCGATCCGGGAGATCGGATATGCGTGGGTCTATGAGGAGTTCGTCGAAGGCATCAACTCGGTGGCAGCTCCGGTTCTCGAGCGAAACGGGCTGATCACGGCCGCCATCCACGTGCACGGCCCTGCTTACCGCTTCCCGGGAGAGGGAAACGAGGAGAACGTGGGCGCGGCCGTGGCCGAGGCCGCCTACAAGCTCTCTGCCGCGCTCTCTCGCTGACGAGAGGTCTCAATCCCAGGAGCCAGGGTTGCGCTTGTAGCGCCGCCGGGGGCTCCGACGGAGGACGAAGGTGGAACGGGCGGGGACGGCCAACCAAGGTTCGACCGTCTCCTCCTCGATCACCGGCCGACGCGCCAATCTGATCAGCCCGTACACGCCGATGGCGGAGTGAACCACCGCGATCGCCCAGAAGAAACCATTGGGACCGACGGTGGTCATCGCCACCGATGCGGTGAGGGGCCCGAAGATCGAACCGATCCCGGTGAGGAAGACGACGGCCACGCTGCCCGTCACCGCCTGACCCGGCGGCAGTACGTCGACGACGTGGCTGAGGGCTAGTGAATACATCGGATACGAGAGCCCACCGAGCAGGAACATCGCTCCGATCAACCCCCATCCTGTCGTATCCAGACCGGGCGCCACGACTCCGACCACCACCGCACCCATGGTCACCAGCAGGATCGACTGACGCCGACCGATGGCGTCGGACAGATGCCCCACCGGCCACTGGAGCACCACCGAACCGAGTGCGGCCGCGGCGACGAAGGCTCCGGTCCTGCCAGCGCCGAGCCCCACCTGGGTGGCATAGACACTGGCCATGGCGATGAGAGCACCGTTGGCGACGCCGGCTCCCACCGCGGTGATCACTCCGAGCGGTGCCTGCTCCCAGAGATCGCGATAGCGCGCCTTGGGGGGCAACTCGAAGAAAGGGGCGTCGTTGATCGAGAGCGAGATGGGCGCCACCGCCAGGGTCATGACGGCGCCGGCCACGATGAAGAGTGTCGGGCCGACCGCGTCGCCAAAACCGATCATCAGCTGCCCGAGGCCGAGACCTCCCATCGATACCACCATGTAGACGGCCATGACCCGTCCCCGGTTTGCGTTCGATACCATGTCGTTGAGCCAGCTCTCCACCACGACGTAGAGACCGGCCATGGCGAACCCGAAGACCACGCGGAGCAGCATCCAGGTGATCGGGGACACCAGCAACGCATGCGTCAACGCGGTGGCGGCGACGAGTGACGAGAGGCCGGCGAAGACCCTGATGTGGCCGACCCGGGCCATGATCCGGGGAGTCACCCTCGACCCGATCAGGAACCCGGCGAAGTAGGAGGCCATGATCAGCCCGGTGACCCTGGTGTCGAAACCCTCCATTTCCGAGCGCACACCGATGAGGACCCCGACCAGACCGTTGCCCACCATGAGAAGGGTGAGCGCGGCGAACAGCCCCCAGGCAGCGAGGAGGGGAGTTCGGGCCGGTGAGGTGGTGACGGGGCCGCGGGTCATCGAGCGCGGCATCGTAGATCCGACCTCAGGTCAATCCCTCGATCCTCTGTTCGCCTGTGTAGACCGTGAAACCACCGTCGCGAAGAAATCCGACGACGGTCATCTCGAACTCCTCGGCCAGGTCGACGGCGAGGCTCGAAGCCGCGGACACACCGCAGATCAGGGAGATTCCCGCCACGGCCGCTTTCTGGGTGATCTCGAACGAGATTCTCCCCGAGACCATCAGACCGAGCGAAGGCAGCGGCCAGATCTGTCGGGCCAGGTCCCCGATCACCTTGTCGACCGCGTTGTGTCTGCCCACGTCCTCACGTACCGACAAGATGTCACCGGACGGGTCGAAAACAGCCGCGGCGTGGAGCCCGCCCGTCGACTGGAAGGCGTCTTGATGCTCGAGGAGCCTCGATGGGAGGTTGACGATCGTCTCCACTGTGACCACCGGTCCCTGCGGAGGACGTACCCCCGTGACGCGAATAGCGTCTATCGATGCCTTGCCACACACTCCGCACGAGCTGGTGGTGTAGAAGTTGCGCTGGAACTGGGCGGGGTCGACGGTCACTGCTTCGGGAGTGACCAGGTCCCATCGACCATCACCCAAGAACGCCACGTCGACGATGGCGTCCGGCGTGGTGACGATCCCCTCGGTGAGGGCGAATCCGAGCGCGAGGTCGGCGTCATGCCCGGGGGTCCGCATGACTACGACCAGGGACGTGCCGTCGAGACGGATCTCCATCGGCTCCTCGACGACGAGGTCGTCGTCGAAGACGGTCACCTTCTCCCTCAATTTCACGACACGCCTACGCGTCACCGAGTCACTCATCGGCGTAGACGTACATCCAGCCGAACCGGCCCTTGATGCAGAGGTTGCCCAGGGTGACCTCATGGTCGAGTGGTGAGGTGACATCGACGATGCGGCCGGCCTGGGTGTGGATGTCGAGGTTGCAGCCCACGCCGCAGTAGGAGCACACCGTCCTGGTGACCTCCTGGCTCGACTCGTCCCAGGTGCCCGCCTCCTTCATGTCCCAGGCGATCTTGCCTTCCAACGCCCCGGTGGGGCACACCGCGATGCAGTTGCCGCAGTAGACACAGGCCGACCCCGGGAGGCCGACGTCGAACTCGGTGGAGATGTGGGCGTCGAATCCCCGTCCGGCTACGGCGATGGCGAAGGTGTTCTGATGCTGCTCACCGCAAGCGTCGACACACTTGTAACAGAGGATGCAGCGGCTGTAGTCACGAACGTAGAGGTCGTCTTCCACCTTGGGTGGCTCGGCGACCGTGGCGACATGATCGAGCGACGGGGGGTGGTGATGACCGGGATGTGGCGCCTGCCGTGGCTTCTCTTCCTCGGGCGGACCAAAGCGGCTGACGTCGGCCCCGTGTTGCGCCATCCACTCGTCCACCTTGTCGTCGGCCCGGTCGAGCTGGCTGGCACTGCCCAGCAGTTCCATCACTAGCTTGCGGCTGTGCTCGGCCCGGTCGGTGGCGGTGTTTATCACCATGCCCTCCTCTAGGGCCCGGCTGCACGACGGGACCAGGACCCTCGATCCTTCGACCTCGACCATGCACACCCGGCAGGCATTGGCCGGAGTCAGGGTCGGGCCGTAACAGAGGGTGGGTAGCTCGACTCCCGCCTCCTGACAAGCTTGGAGGATGGTGGCGCCGGCGGGGACGACCACCGCCTCTCCATCGATGGTGGCGGTGACCGTGGATCCCGAACGTTCGGTCGTCGTCATGCCGGCGCTCCTCTCAATCCCAGTCGTATCGCCGACTGGACCGCGGAGGCAGCAGTCTGACCGAGTCCGCAGATGGAGGCGTCGGTCATCACCAGAGCCAGGTCGTCGAGACGCTTCTTCTCCTCGCCCACGGACCCGAGGGGTGAGCCGGCACTGAGCCTGGCCAACGCCTCCTCCTGGCGGACGGTCCCAATCCGGCAGGGAACACACTGCCCGCACGACTCGTCACGAAAGAACCGAGCGATACGTTGCAGCACGAGCCCGAAGTCGGTCTGATCGTCGAAGAAGACGATCGAGCCCGAGCCGAGCGTGACCCCGGCGGAGCGGGCCCCCTCGAAGGTGAGGGAGACGTCGAGTGCGGACGAATCGGCGAAGACACCGGCAGCCCCACCCAGGAGGACCGCTCCCAAGCCCCCGCCGTCACGCATACCACCGGCCAGGTCGAGCAGCTCGCCGAGCGTGGCGCCGAAAATCACCTCGTAAACCCCGGGCTTGGCGACGGCCCCGGAGACACAGAACAGCTTGGGCCCGGTGGACTCGCTGGTGCCGATGGTGGCGAAGGCCTCCCCCCCATGAGCCACCACTTCGAGGACGGCGAGGAGGGTCTCGATGTTGTTGATGCCGGTCGGCTTGCCAAAGACCCCGGACTGGGTGGGGAACGGCGGTTTCTGGCGAGGCTCGCCGCGATGGCCCTCGATAGAGGCGAACAGCGCCGTCTCCTCCCCGCAGATATAGGCCCCGGCGCCCCGGCGCACCTCGAGCTCGAAGGACTCGTCGAGATAGCCTCCTCCCCTGGCCTGGGCAACGGCATCGCGCAGGCGTCGCTCGGCTGTCGGGTACTCCCCGCGCACGTAGATGTAGCCCTTGGTGGCACCGGTGGCAAAGCCGTACAGAGCCATCGCCTCGACGATGGCGAAGGGATCCCCCTCCATGATCAGCCGGTCCTTGAAGGTGCCCGGCTCGGACTCGTCCCCGTTGGCGATCACGTACTTGTCGGGGCCGGGAGCGTCGCGAACCCCTTCCCACTTGATGCCGATGGGGAAGGCGGCCCCGCCCCGGCCGCGCAGATTCGATGTCTTCAGCTCCTCGATGACTGCATCGGCTCCCATCTCGCGCCCCTTGGCCAGGGTGGCGAAGCCTCCCGCTGCCAGGTATGCATCGATCGAGGTGGGGTCGACGGTCCCGATACGCCTCAGCAGGGTCAGCCCGAGGGGGTCCTGATGGACCACTCCCGGCGGCAGCTCCTCGAACAAGGGTGTCGTCACCGACTCCCTCGTCGCCGGGGCGGCGTTGCCATAGCCGACTCCGGGCTGATGGAACATCGCCGCCGGAGCCCGATCACACTGACCGAGACAGGGGCTGCGCACGTAGTCGGTCTCCGCTTCGTCGAGAGCGGCGCACCGGTCCTCGGCGCCGTATTGAGCGCAGACGATGTCGTCACAGACATGGATGCTGGGCCCGCCGGGACCATCGACGTCGAACAGGGCGTAGAAGGTGGCCACCCCGTAGGCTTCGGCGGGGGGAATGGTGAGTCGGTCACAGATGTAGGAGAGGGCCCCCTTGCTCACCGCCCCGGAGACGTCCTGGACGGCGTGGAGCGCGGGGAGGAGGAGGTGTCGCTGCGCCCGGGCGTCGTGGCCGCCATACGCCACCCGGCCGTTGAACCGGTCGCCTGGCCCGAGCAGAGCGTCGACTGCCTCCCGCTCGGCCTCGGTGGGCCGATCGAGCATGAGTCGGAGATCCATCAGGTGGTAGCGACCCCGACGCCAATCGGCTCGACGCGGATGGCGGTCGCCTTGAACTCGGCAGTGCCCGACTTGGGGTCCCAGGCGTCGATGGTCAGCTGGTTGACATCGGTCTCGTCGGGGAAGTGAACGGACATGAATGCCAGCCCCGGCCGCAGGGAGCGGTCGAAGCGAACCGGTGCCTCCAGGCTCCCCCGTCGGGAGGTGACCCGGACCCGGTCGCCCGCGGAGACTCCCAGTTCGGCGCCATCCTCCGGGGACAGGTCGAGGACCGCGCCGATGCGGCGCGGGGAGGAGTAGCGGCCACTCTGCACCCCGGTGTTGTACGAGTCGAGTCGACGGCCGGTGGTGAGCCGGGTGGGGAATTCGTCACTGAGCTCATCGACGGGTGCGGCGTGCTCCACGGCGTGGAAGGGCGCCTTGCGCGTGGTCATCGGACGGTCCCAGAGGCGGCCATGGAGGAACAGCTCACCGTCCGAGCTCTCGTCGGGGCACGGCCACTGGATGCCGCCCAACGCCTGCAACCGCTCGTAGGACATTCCGCCGTGTAGCGGCGAGAGGGACCGCAGCTCGTCCCAGGCCTCCTCGGCGGTGGGTGTGCGCCAGTCGTGACCCATCGCCCGGGCCAGCCCGGAGAGGATCTCGATGTCGTCTCGTGCCTCCCCGGGCGGATCGATGGCCTTGCGCACCCGCTGCACCCGCCGCTCGCTGGAGGTGAAGGTTCCCTCGGCCTCGCCCCAGCCGGCCGCCGGGAACACCACGTCCGCCAGCTCGGCGGTGGCGGTGAGAAAGATGTCCTGGGCCACCATGAACTCGAGACCCTCGAGACGATGCCTCATCTCCTTGGCGTCGGCCTCTGATTGGAGGGGGTTCTCGCCGAGGACATAGAGGCACTTGAGGATGCCCTCGTCCATCGCCTCGTGCATGAGGCTGATATGACGCCCCGCCTTGGCCGGGATCTCGGCGCCCCAGACGGCTTCGAACCTACCGCGCAGATTCGCATCTTCCACGTCCTGGAATCCGGGCAGCTTGTTGGGCAGGGCCCCCATGTCTCCCCCACCCTGGACGTTGTTCTGGCCCCGCACCGGGACCAGACCGGAGCCATAGCGGCCGACGTGCCCGGTGAGAAGGGCGAGGTTGATGAGGGCGAGAACGTTGTCGGTGGCGTTGTGATGCTCGGTGATGCCCAGGGTCCAACAGATCTGCGCCATCCCGGCGCTGCCGTACTCGTGGGCCAACTGCTGGATGGCGAATGCGGGGACACCGGTGATCTTCTCGCCCCGTTCCAGGGTGTACTCGTCGACACACTCGGCGTACTCGTCGAAGCTCTCCGTGGCGTTCTCTATGAACTCGGTGTCGTGGAGGCCCTCGTGGATGATCTCGCGCGCCACGGCATTGGCCAGGGCGATGTCGGACCCGACGTCGATCCCGAGCCACACGTCGGCCCAAGCCGCAGTGGAGGTGCGACGGGGGTCGACCGCGAACATGCGCGCCCCGCTGTGGACGCCTTTGAGGACGTGGTGGAAGAAGATGGGGTGCGCCTCACGGGCGTTGGAGCCCCACATCACGATGAGGTCGGTCTCCTCGATCTCCTGGTACGAGCTGGTGCCACCGCCCGCTCCGAACACTGCCGCCAGACCGGCGACGGAGGGAGCGTGTCAAGTGCGGTTGCAACTGTCGATGTTGTTGGAGGCCATCACCATGCGGGCCCATTTCTGGGCTATGTAGTTGACCTCGTTGGTCGCCTTCGAGCAGCTGAAAAAGCCGAAGGACTCCCCGCCGTAGCGGCTCAGGCCCTCCGCGGCGGCGGCCATCGCCTCGTCCCAGCCGACCGGGGCCAGCGCACCGTCCTTGCGGACCAGCGGCCGAGTCAACCGTGAGTAGTCGCGTTTCACACGTCACCTCCCTTCTGATGTTCTCGACTCCGAGGGTACCCACTCAGTCGAATTCGATGAGTATCCGGGGGTCCGTGGCAGCGATCATCTTCTCGAAGCCCTCGTTGATCTGCTCGAGTCTGATCCGCTCGGTGACCATGTCTCCCAGGTTGAGGATGCCGTCCCGGTACATCTCGATGTACCGGGGCACGTCGACCTTGAAGGCGTTCGAGCCCATCACCGAGCCCTGCAGCCTTCGTTCGTAGTAGAGGTCGTCGGTAGGGATCGAAACCCTCGATCCGGCCGGGACCAGGCCGACCACGGTGACGGTCCCCCCACGGCGAGTCATGGCGAAACCGTCCTCGATGGTCTCCACCCGCCCCACGGCCTCGATGACGTGGTCCGCCCCCAGGCCATCGGTCAGTTCCATCGTCTTGGCCACGAGATCGGAGTCCGAGGCGAGAAGTGTCTCCGTGGCACCCAAGGACAGGGCGAGATCCAGTTTTCGGGGCAGCGGATCGACGGCAATGATCGGAAAGGCACCGGCGATGCGCGCGGCTTGCACCGCGCTCAGGCCGACTCCGCCGCAACCGACCACCACCACGCTCTCTCCCGGTTGAACTGCGGCAGTGTTGAAGACCGCGCCGAGGCCGGTGGCCACTCCGCATCCCAGGACCGCGGCGTGCTCGAGTGGAACTTCGTCGTCGATCCGGACCACGGCGTTCTCATGCACGAGGGTCTGCTCGGCGAACCCGGACAGGTCGAGGAACTGGTGCATCGGCTCGTCGCCCACAGAGAGTCGTGGGGGATCCCCGGCAGTCCTCCTGGTGGCCTGTTTGTCGACGCAGAGATGGCTCTTGCCGGCGAGGCAGAGCGGACAGCTCCCGCAGAAGACCGAGAGTGACAGCACCACGTGGTCGTCGAGTCTCACCGCAGTCACCGACTCCCCTACGGCACGGACCACCCCGGCCACCTCGTGGCCGAGGACGGTGGGCAGGGGGTGCTCGAAGGACCCCTCGAGGAAGCGCAGGTCACTGTGACACAGGCCGGCTGCGGAGACATCGACCAACACTTCGAACGGCTGCGGCTCATGGATCTCGATCTCCTCGATGGTCAGCGGACATCCGACCCGGCGCATCACTGCGGCTTTCACGGCGCGCACACTATCCCTACGATCCCGGCGACATGGCGACGATCGACGAGTATCTGGAGGCGGCGCGATCCCGGCTCGAACGGGTGCCACCGGAGAGTCTGGATGCCGTTCTCGCCAAGGGTGCGCTCCTGATAGACATACGACCGGATCGGAACCGGGTCGACGAGGGCGAGATGCCTGGGGCGATCGTGATCGATCGCGGGGTCCTCGAGTGGAGGTTGGCCCCCTCCAGCGACGCCAGGACCGTCGAGGTCGAGCCCGGCCAGCAGGTGATCCTGTTCTGTAACGACGGTTATCAGTCGAGCCTGGCCGCGGCCACCCTCATCGACCTCGGCGTCGAGGCGGCCACCGACCTCGTCGGCGGCTACCGGGCGTGGAGACGGCTTCAGCGGGATGGGCCTTAGGAGAGAGTCTTGCCGAGCTCGACCCCGAGTGCCGCTCCCGCCACCGGCTCGCCGCTCTGAATCACCAGGTGGATGCGATCGGCATCGACGAGCACGGAGATGTCTTCGAGCGGGTCGCCATCGACCACCACCAGATCGGCCAGCTTCCCCGGCTCGACGGTCCCGATCAGACCGTGGAGGCCGATTGCATAGGCGGCGGTCGACGTCGCCGACACCAGGGCGTCGGCGGGGCTCATGCCGGCTTCCACCATCAGACCGAGCTCGGAGGCGGCGAGACGCTCGGGCGAGCTGTCGTAGCCCATGGCGATCGGGACACCCGCCTCCATGGCAGCGGCCAGGGTGCGATGGGCTTCCTCCACGTTGTAGGCGCCTCGTTCGACCAGGTGCGGCGTCCACTCCTTTGCCTTGTGCTCGGCCACGTCGTGGAGAAAGGTGAGGGTGGGGACCAGGACTCCCCGCCGTGCCGCTAGCTGCTCGAGTAACTCGGGTTCCTGATGGAGGTAGAACCCGTGCTCGATGGTGTCTACCCCCTCCTCGATGGCGAGGCGGGTCCCCTCCAAACCCTCGCAGTGGGCGGCCACCCGGTAACCGAGGCGATGCACCTCGTCGACGGCGGCGGCCACCTCCGCGCGGGTCATCTGGGCAGGGCCGGGGTTCTCCCACTCCACCGAGCGGGCACCGGTGGTCATGATCTTGACGAAGTCGGCCCCGCGCCTGATCTGCTCCCGGGACGCCTTGCGCATCTCGTCGGGCCCGTCCGCCTCCCGGTACATCTCACTGAAGTGGCCCCCCTGCGGCGACGTGGCCGATACCAGGCGACCAGAGATGAGCAGGCGCGGGATGCGAAAGGCGCCGTATCTCGCCGCCTGACGCACCTCGAACACCGTGTCTCCGTGGGCTCCCACCTCGCGCACGGTGGTGATCCCCATCCGCAGTGCATCGCGCAGGTCGGCGGCGACGATGTGACCGACCACGCCGGGGCGCAGCGCTTCCTCGCCCTCGGCGAGATCGGGCTTGGCCATGATCGTGAGATGGCAGTGACAGTCGATGATGCCGGGCATGAGGAAACGTCCGGCGAGATCGATGATCCGGGCTCCTGCCGGCGCATCCGCATCGTCTTCGACGACCGCCTCCACACGCCCATCGGTGACGACGACAGAGACTCCGTCGCGAACCTCCGCCCCGGTTCCGTCGAACAGCCGTCCATTGGTGAGGATGGTGGTCCCGGGAGCCGGATCCGGGTCGGCGAGGAGACAGGGCAAGAGGAAGGGGACGCTCATTGAGGCACCATATGCACGTCGCCCGGGAGGGGCGGTAGTGTCACGCCGACCATGGCTGAACTCCCCGAATCGACCAAGTACCTGATCGTAGGCTCCGGTGTCCACGGAATGAGCACCGCGTGGCACCTGGCCATGGAGCTGGGGAGTGGCGACGACATCGTCCTCGTCGACAAGAGCCGTCCTGGTGCCGGCGCCACCGGCATCGCCTGCGGGTGCGTGCGCAACTTCTACATGACCGAGCCTCTCCACGCCCTGATCCGTGAGTCGGTAGACGTGTGGAACTACGACCCGGTTCTCCTCGGCTTCCAGCAAGTGGGGTACGTCTCCTGCGGGGAGGAGAACCAGATCCCCGAGTACGAGAAGATCCACAAGAGCCAGAACTCGGTGGGCTACAGCTCCGATCTCTACGTCGGCCAGGAGGCCCGCGACTTTCTCACCGGCGTGTGGCCCGACTTCAAGCACCACACCATCGACGTGGTGATCCACGAGAAGCTCTCCGGTTACGCCGGCACCGCTCAGGCGGTGGAGGGTTTGGCCGAGCTGTGCGAGCGGCACGGGGTCAACATCGTGTCCGAGGTGGAAGTGACCGGATACGACGTCCAGGGCGGCGAGGTCCGGGCTGTCGAGACCTCGGCGGGGACCATCTCGGCCGATGTGGTCATCCTCTGCATGGGCGCCTGGATCCCCCAGCACTGGGAGATGCTGGGCAAGCCGATGACCCTCGACGTCGGCTACCAGGACGGGTCCTTCGTCGCGGGGAAGGACATGTGGACCTACTGGCGGCTCGAGGAGGGCGAGGTCTACTTCGACGGGCCGTACTACACCGCCGACAACCTCAACCCGCCGGTGCTCCACATCGAGCTGATGAACACCCCGGTGGTGAACCCCCGGACCGGGGAGGAACTCGACGACAACGTCTACGTCTACTGGAAGAACGGGACCGAGCGCATGGAGCGCCCCGGCATCCAGGGCGGGGGCCTGCCCAAGGTCGTCGGACCGGAGGCCCTGGTGGAGCCATATGGTCACGCCAACGACCAGTACCAGGCAGACGAGAGGTTCGCCGATTACTTCACCGCGGCGATGGGGATGTTCATGACCCGGTTCGAGGGAATCCGGCCCAACTTCAAAGAGCGGCGCAACGGCGGGATCGGGGCGTTCACCCCGGACAACATCCCCATCATCGACTGGATCCTCCCCAACGTGTACATGGTCGCCGACTCCAACCACGGCTTCAAGATGACCGGAATCGGCAAACTGGTGGCCCGGGAGCTGGCCGGGTCGCAGCACGTCGACGGTCTCGCCCCGTTCCGCTTAGACCGTTTCGCCAACGGCACCGCCTACGGTTCCGGCACCACCCACTCCCCCTGGGTGTAAGGGTTTCCGGGCGCGCAATGTTGTGCACGGATACGCGCTGAGCGCGCATCGGTGCACTTGCGACTAGATCTCCGGGTCGCGTGCGATGGCGCCAACCGAATCCATGCTCCGTCCTCAACGCGGGTCAGGACCATTCGGGAAGTGAAGCCGGCCTTCTCGGCCTGCTTCCGGGAGAAGGTCCCGTACTGACGTGACGCATACTCGTCGACGAGTCGGTCCGGCGACAAAGGACCAGCATTGGTCGGTCGAACGGAAGGCTTCAACCCCCCTCGATCGAGTGTGTGGCGGTGCCCGTCGTCGCGCATCTGCAAGACCCGGGCAGGAATCGGGCGAACCAAGATGCGCGCTCAGCGCGCCTGCATGCACGCTCGACCGTGAGAGTCAGAGCAGCGCCGCCTGGATCCCGGGGAGCGCCGACTCCAACCAAGCCATCTTCCGCTGGTGCCTTACCTCTCCGCCTAGGTCTGTCCACATCTGGATGAACGCCTCCTCGCCACGCTCGATCCTCCCGAGCACGAACCGCAGGGCGACCTTTTCGGCTTCCTCGAGCACATCTCCGAAGGCCCTCCTGTCATCGACGTCGAGTCCGTAGGCTGCGACGAGGAGCTGGAGACGGGACGTCACGTCGAGATGTTCTCGGGTCGTTGCCGCAGCCGACTCCGGATCCAGCAACGGCACCCAGTAGCGAGCTGCCATAACGAGGTCCCACTGTGGTCTCCCTGGGGCCGAGAAATCGAAATCGAGGAGCCCGGTGGCGCGTCCATCCCGGAACACCACATTCTCGATGCAGACGTCGTTGTGACAGACCAGGGTCCCTCCCTCTGGGTCGGCCAGCTCCGAGGACCACTGCATGTCGGCGTCGAGCAGGAATCCATCGGCAGCTCCGTGATAGGAGCGAAGGAGACGCCCTGCGCTTTGCAGGGTTGCGTCGGTGCGGACCCAAGTCTCCGGGTAGGGCGGAAGCGATACCTCGCCTTCGATGTATCGGACGGTCTCACGACCGTCGCCACTCACGCCGATGGGTACAGGAGCGGTGAAGCCACGCGATGTGATATAGGTCAGGAATCGGTGCAGGGTGCTCACATTCTTCGGAGCCGGCCGCCACACGACGTCGCCGTCGCGGATGACTCGTCCGGCGTTGTCGACACCTCCCGCGAGCTCTTCGGGCACTCAGTCCTCCACCTGGAACGGCTTCTCTGTCATGTCCAGGTGGAGTCCCTCACCGGTGTAGGGGTGGGCGCGGGCCACGTCCTCGTCGAGCTCGACGCCGAGACCGGGGGCGGTCGGTGGGATGACGAAGCCGTCTTCCCAGCGGATCGGGGTCTTCAACAGGTCGGCGTGGAAGCCGCCCCAGTCGAGGATGCCCTCGAGGATGAGGAAGTTGGGTGAGCAGGTGGCGAGCTGGATGTTGGCCGCGCCGACGATGGGGCCGCAGTAGAGATGGGGCGCGATCTGGGCATTGTGGGCCTCCGCCAACGCGGCGATCTTCTTGCCTTCCAGGATCCCGCCGGCACGTCCCAGATTGGGCTGGAGGATGTCGGCCGCGCTCGCCTCCAGCACCCGAGCGAACTCGGTCTTGGTGACGAGACGTTCCCCGGCGGCGATCGGGATCGTGGTCGACGCCGCCACCCGGGCCATCCCGGCGACGTCGTCGGGCGGGGTCGGCTCCTCGAACCAGAGGGGGTCGTAGGGCTCGAGCCGAGCGGCGAGCCGGATCGCTCCCGATGGGGTGAACTGGCCATGGGTTCCGAACAACAGGTCTGCCGAGGTGCCCACCGCCTCCCTGATCTTCCGAACGAACTCCACCGACAGCTCGAGTCGCCTCTGTGACGGCTGATGCCCGCCCATCACCGTGTATGGCCCCGCCGGGTCGAACTTGACCGCGGTGAAACCAAGAGAGACGTATCCCGCGGCCCGGTCGGCGGCCAGATCGGGATCCAGGTAGACGTCGGAGACATCGCCGGGCTCGGGATATAGGTAGGTGTAGGTGCGCAGCCGCTCCTGGACCTGTCCCCCCAACAGTCGGTACACCGGCTCGCCGATCGCCTTGCCCACCATGTCCCAAAGGGCCATCTCCAGTGCGCTGATCACCGCCACCAGGGACGGGTCGGGACGCAGGCTGAACCCCCGCCCGTAGGCACTCCGCCAGAACCGCTCGATGTCGAAGGGGTCGTGACCGACCAGATGAAGCTGGGCGACGTCGCGCAGCATCGCCGCCACGACCTCTGGATGAAAGGTCCCGGCATAGGCCTCCCCGTAGCCGACGATCCCGTCATCGCTGACCAGCTTGACGAAGGTGAAGTAGCGGCCACCGAGAGAAGGCGGCGGATTCGCCACCACGAAGGTCTCGACGTCGACGATCTTCATCAACTCAGCCTACGGAGGTCACAGGCTGCGGTACATGATGTGCACCGGAGTGAGGCCATCCCGGGCGTGCCGGAAGGCATCGGGGACCGTGCCCACGATCTCCAACCCGGGAGACTGCCACAGACTTCCAGACCGCCGGCCAGTCCAGGGGATCGGCTTCGGAGAGTCTCAAGCCGGTGGCTGGCGACGGTCAAGAGACGACGAGGTCGCGCTCGGCTCGCCACGCCTCGGGGCCGGAGAAGTCGAAGTATTTCGTCTTGCTGATCAAGATCTGGGGTCGGTCGAACAGAGCAGAAGTGAGTCGGCCGTTGTGGATGCGGACGTTGAAGTAGTGGTGGGGAGACAGCATGTCGACCGCTTTCTTGTGCATCTCCGAGGTACGCCAGAACTGGACGTCGACCGGGTCGTCGTGGAGGACCAGGTTGGCCCAGCGCTCGTCGGGCAGCTCCACGGATGAGTAGGCGAGGATGCCGGGATACTTGGGGAACTCGGCAACGATCGCCGTGTTCGCCTCCTCGAGCTCCCATGGGTCGGCACCGGGCCTCTTGTCTCCGAAGAATCCGACGACACAGGCGCCGGAGTGGGCGCGGAGCCGCTCGACATCACAGATCAGTACACGATGGGTGAGTCCGCGAGCTCGCCAGGCCAGTTTCTGGTAGGGCTCGAATATCCTGACTCCTTCCTCCGCCTCGACCACGATCGATCGGACGTCGGCCAGGATCCCGTGGAGGATCCCGAGGTCTCTGGCCGTCATCTCGACGGCAGTGAACGGACGACCGGAAACGATGTCTCCGGGTCCCAAGCTGACCGTTGCTGGCACCATCCCACCGTGGTTCGACTCTCGGTTCACTCTAGTTGATCGCATCTCCGGGTCACCGCCACGTCGCATCCACGGTCTCGGGAACGCGGAAGACCAACCCGGTTATCGGGTCGAGCCCATCGGCCACGGGCTGTTCCGGATGACCGAGGATTGCTTCGACAGCGGCCACCGTCTCCACTCGGGCGAGGTGGATCCCGAGACATGCATGGGGGCCGCGGGCGAAGGTGAGGCTGCGCCCCTGGTTGGAGCGGTTGATGTCGAGGTGGTCGGGAACGGAGAAGACCGTCGGATCGCGGTTGGCAGCGCTGAGTGAGACCCGCACCAGATCGCCCTCGGTCAGCCGGACACCACCCAACACCGTGTCCCGCGTGGCATATCGATCGACTGCCGAGGCGGAGGGCTCGAGACGAAGGGTCTCCTCCACGAATGCGGCGGCCAACGACGGCTGGTCCAGCAGCAATCGATGCAGTTGGGGGTCGTCGAGGAGATATCGATAGGCGATCGCCGTGCTGCTCTCGGAGGTGACGATGCCGCCGAAGAGCAATACCGCCACGTTGGAGACGATCTCGTCGACGTCGAGCGTGCCGCTCCGGTCGACCACCGAGAGCAGGTCGCTGGAGGACAGGTTCCCGGACACGGCCTCCTTCAGCTCCTCGAAGGCCGACAGCGCCGACCCGGGAACCTCTCCTCCTGCGGTCACGGTATGGACCGCGTCGACGATCTCGTCGTACCACGCCAGCACATCCGAGACCGAGACGTCGGCCAGGTCGAGCAGGCCCACCATCACCGTCACCGCCAGCGGCGCCGCCACCGTGGCGCGCAGGTCACCCCCGCCATCGGTCGCCACCCGGGAGACGAGCCGACGAGCATCACTCGCAATCTCCTCTCTGAGCTGTTTGATCTTCGCCGACCGGAGTGGCCCGGCGAACGGATCGCGGTGACGTCTGTGCTCCAGGCCGTCGAGGGACAGCATGCTGGGCCCGATCACCTGCTGGGTGGAGAAACGGGGATCGTCGACGGTGAAGGTGTCGGGGTCGAGCATCACTTCAACACACAGCTGATGGCTGGTCACCAGCCAGCCGGCGAGCGAGTCGACCCAGGCCACCGGCTGCTGGCGGCGGAGTCGATGGAGGTGCGGATGTGGATCGGCCGTGAGATCGTCGAGGGTGAGGACAGCCACGATCAGACCCAACCGGGGAAGTCCTCCCCGTGTGACGGGATGGAGTCATCGAAGGAGTGATAATCGCTGGCGTAGTTCGTGTAGATGACCGCCACAGTCGCCAACCCGGTGGGCGGGGTCAGGGTGCCCGCCGCGATCGAGACCAGGTCGGGGCGGCGGACCGTCCTCCAGAACTGAGTCGATCCACAGCGTGAGCAGAGGCGATACTCGGTCCCCTCGACGGCTTGGTACCAGGTCGGGGTGTCTCCCGAGATATCACCCACCGCCGTCGCCGTCGCCGCCATGAAGTACCCGGTGTGACGAAACCGGCTGCAATGGCAGTTCACCACCGGGCGCGCCGGGCCGTCGATCACGAAGTTGGTCGACTCACAGAGGCACTCTCCCGCCAGCTCGGCGGGCTCGGTGCCCATCTGCTCAGAGATCAGACCCATGGCGACGGCCCCGCCGCTGGCGCTCGCGCCCGATGGTGCGAACGGAACCCCCGAGACGCCGGACGACCTCCGAACGGTCGAGCCCGGTCCGGGGCTGGTGACCGTCCACCACGGCGCGGATCTGTGCGATGTGATCGGGAACGGAGCCACAACACGCGCCCACGATCCGGGCACCGGCGTCGAGGGCCAGCTCGGCGTAGGAGGTCATGTCGTCTGATGCGGTCGGATACCAGAGAGTGCCTTCGATCATCTGGGGCACCCCACAGTTGGCCTTGGCGACGATCGCAACCCCCGAAGCAGCCGCCTTGAGCTCATCGACGGCCAGTACGACGTCCCCGGGGCCCACCCCGCAATTGGCTCCTATGGCCGTCGGAACGAGATGGCTCGCCTGCCACCAGCTGGCCAACTCCGAGGGAGCCAGGCCCATCATGGTCTTGCCGTGGGTGTCGAAGCTCATGGTCGACACGATGGGGAGACCGGTGGTGGCGGCGGCCTCCACGGCGGCGGCCAGCTCCTCGGTGGAGGACAGGGTCTCGATCCAGATCGCCTCTGCACCTGCCCCGGTCAACGCGCTCACCTGCTCGGTGAACAGTCTCACCCCGTCCTCGTGGGTCAGAGGGCCGAGAGGCTCGAATAGCTGGCCGGTGGGTCCCACCGAGCCGGCGACGACCACTGAGCGGGCCGCCTGGTCGGCGGCGGAGCGGGCCACGGCGACTCCGGCCCGGTTGAGCTCCGCCACCCGGTCGCCGAGCCCGTCCAGATCGAGCCGGGCCCGGGTCCCGCCGAAGGTGTTGGTGAGGATGATGTCGGCTCCGGCTTCGATGAAGCCGGAATGGACCTTGGCCACCAGCTGCGGGTGCTCGACGTTCCACAACTCGGGGGTGGACCCGGCCTGGAGACCGAGCTCGAACAACGAAGTCCCCATGCCCCCGTCGGCGACGAGCCGACCACGGCTCTCGAGGAGCTCGACGAGATTGTTACCCATGGCGATCGACCTTCCCGATCGACCGTGGGACGCAAGGACCGCCGGAGGGCTGAGTGCCGCTTTAGCAAGTACTTGTAGAGCGCCCGCAAGCTGGTCGATCAAATTGGCGCTGTTCAGTTGACGGTCACACTATCAGTCGCACCGAGAGTCTGTGCGATCTGAGGGCGCTGCACTTCGCCTGGCGGGGCCTGCAACCCTGGGTTGAACTGAGGGCGCTGCACTTCGCCTGGCGGGGCCTGCAACCCTGGGTTGAACTGAGGGCGCCATCCGAGGTGGGTTTTCCTCACGCCGACACCCCGATTTGCACCTCACGGAGCTCCTCGACGGGGATATGGCACCGCTTGAACCAGCCCGGTTCGGCCTCCTCGAGCTCAGGCTCGACGGTCTCACATATCTCACCGATTTTCCGTGGACAACGGGTCTGGAAGACGCAGCCCGATGGCGGATTTGAGGGCTCGGGTATCTCTCCCTGCAACCTGATTCTCCTGTCGTCGGCGAGCTCCGGCGACGCCGACAACAGTGCCTCCGTATAAGGGTGATTCGGACCGGAGAACACCCGCTGTGAGGTTCCCACCTCCATCAGCCTTCCCAGATACATGACCGCCACCCGATCGGCGATATAGCGCACCACGTTGAGGTCGTGGGAGATGAACAGATAGGCCACGTTCTCCTCGACCTGGAGCTCGGAGAGGAGGTTGATGATCGCTGCCTGCACCGAGACGTCGAGGGCCGATGTCGGCTCGTCACAGACCACCAGGGCCGGCGATCCGGCAAAAGCGCGGGCGATGGCCACCCGCTGCTTGAGGCCACCGGAGAGATGGCGTGGTTTGGCGTTGTAATGCTGCATTCCCATGCGGACCTCGCGCAGGAGGTTCTTGATGCGTTCCTCACGCTCGCTTCGTTTCCCCCCACGAAGGAGTTGGACGGCCCGGCCGATGATGCGGTGGACGCTGTGGCGCCGATTGAGGGCGCTGTCCGGGTTCTGGAAGACCATCTGGACCGCCCCGATCTCCTCCTGGCCCCGACGCTGCAATTCTGCCGCCAGCTCGTCGCCGCTCAGGGTGATGACTGTGCCCTCGTCGGGAGCGTGAATCCCGAGGAGCACCTTGGCGAGAGTGGACTTGCCCGAGCCCGACTCCCCCACCAGCCCTACGGTCTCCCCCACCTTGATCTCGAGATCGATATTGGAGAGGGCGTAGACCGGATGGCCGTCCTGCATGAAAGTCTTGGAAGCACCCTTGATCGCCATGAGTGTCTTGTCGCTTCTCTCCCGACGGATGGGGTCGGCGGCAACGGTACGGGGCAGGTTGGGGGCGTCGTTGGGAAAGTGGCAACGGCTCACCCTGCCCCCTCCGAGGTCGTTGAGGTCGGGCTCCACTTCGAGACAGATGTCCTCGGACATGGCGCATCTCTCGGCGTAGACACACCCCGGTATCTCCGCACCCAAGGGAGGCAGTGTTCCCGGGATGGTGTCGAGGCTCATGTCGTCCCGACTGCCCGCATCCCGGTTGGGGAGACAGCGGAGCAGCCCGACGGTATAGGGGTGACGGGGCTCGGTGAAGATCTCCTCGGTGGGCCCCTCCGCCATCATCCGACCTGCGTAGAGGACGCAGGTGCGATCGCACATCTTGCGGATCACCGCCAGGCTGTGGCTGATGAAGAGCACCGAGGTGCCGATCTCGTCGCGCAGGCCGGCGACCAGATCGAGCACCTCGGCCTCGACAGTGGCGTCGAGACCGGTGGTGGGCTCGTCGAGGACCAGCAACGACGGCTCGGAGGCGATGGCCATGGCGATCACCACCCGCTGCAACATTCCTCCGGACAGCTGGTGCGGGTACCGCTCCGCCACCCGCACCGGGTCGGCGATCTGAACCTTCCTCAGGATCTCGATCACCCGCTGGCGATGCTGTGACGAGGGCGCACCCATCAGATCGAAGACGTCGGCCACTTGGGTCCCGACCCGAAGCGAGGGATTCAGGGCTGTGCCCGGATCCTGATAGACCATCGAGATGTCGTTGATCCGGGCCCGGCGCAACTCTCGTGGGCTCAGATCGGTGAAGTCGCGTCCTTTGAGCCGGATCGAGCCGGCGCCGACCCGGCCGTTCCGAGGCAGATAGTGCATGATCGCCATGGCGATGGTGGTCTTGCCACAGCCGGACTCCCCGACCAGCCCGTAGGACTCGCCCTGGGCAATGGTGAAGTTGATGTCACGCACGGCCGCCTTCCATGCGGTGCCGATCTTGTATTGGATGGCGAGGTTGTCTACCTCGAGAACAGCTTGGTTGCTCACATCAGGCCCGCCATCATTCGAACGCCTGACTTATAGCGTCGGCCAGCAGGTTCACCCCCACCACCAACGATGCGATGGCCAAGGACGGGAACAGGACCGGCCACCAGACGTCGCCGGTCAGATAACCAAAGTGCTGCGAGATCATGAGGCCCCAATCTGGGATGGAGGGTTCCACACCAAATCCGAGGAAGGACAGGGCCAGAACGGTGAAGATCGCATAGCCCAGTCGCACCGTGAACTCCACGATCACGATACTGAAGACGTTGGGGAGGATCTCTACGAAAATGATATAGAGGGAGTTCTCCTTGCGCAGCTGAGCCGCAGTTACGTAATCGAGCTGTCGTTCGCTGAGCACCGCGGCGCGCACCGTCTTGGCGATGATCGGGGTGAAAACCAGTCCGATGACCACTATCACTCCCAAGGTGTTGGGGCCGAGGGCGGCGAGAGCGAGCATCCCCGTGATCACCAGTGGAATAGACAGAAAGGCGTCGAGGATGCGGCTGACAACGTCGTCGACGATCCCGCCGCTGTAGCCAATGATGAGCCCGAGTGCAGTTCCCGTGATCGTCCCCAAGACGGTTGCCGAGACAGCGACCGTGAGGACTTGACGCGCTCCGGCCAGAACTCGCGACAGAACATCCCGGCCTAGCTCATCCGTGCCGAACCAGTGTTCAGCCGATGGTCGCTCGAGACGGTTTAGGACATCCTGGGGTGTGCCCAGCGGGTCGTAAGGAGTGACGAAGTCGCCGAAGACGGCGAAAACGATCCACATCAGGACCACGCCACCTCCGATCCAGAACGTCGGCGAGCGACGAAGCACCCGCCAGCGACTGGAGCGAGACGTCACAGACGCCATCAGCTGAGCCTGATCCGCGGGTTGAGCCAGGAATAAGCGAGGTCGGCCAGCAACATCGAGACCTGAAATGCGGCTCCGACGACCAGGACTCCGCCGGCGAGCAGAGGAAAGTCTGCGTTCCGGGCCGCATCGAAGAGCAGCTTCCCCACACCCTGGTAGGTGAATAGCACCTCGACCACCACCAGTCCTCCGATCAGGTACCCGACTTGGGACGCCACGACCGCGATTGTCGGGAGGAGGGCGTTGCGCAGGACGTCACGCCGGATCACGGTGGAGCGGGGAAGTCCCTTCAGAATCGCGGTGCGGGTGTAGTCGGCCTCAAGAGCCTCTATGACCCCGGCCCGGGTGATCCGGGCGATATAACCGAAGAGGACCAGCACTAGTGGTATCGCAGGCAGAATCAGATAGCGCATTTGGGTGAAGAGACCCGATCCTGCCGGTGGCGTGGCCGTGCCAGGCAACCATCCCAGCCAGACAGCGAAGACGATGATCAAGGCGATTCCCGACACGAACTCGGGAATGACCGTCGCGCTCAACCCACCGACGGTGATCATCCGATCCACCGCCGTACCTTGTCGGAGCGCCGCGACGATCCCACCGAGAAGGGACAGGGGTACGACGATGACGAACGCGAGCGCCGCCAGCTTCATCGAATTGACCAATGCTCGTCCCAGCAATTCGTGTACTGGTCTGGAGAACGAGATAGAGAAGCCGAGGTCACCGGTGATCGCACTCGTGATCCAGTCCCAATACTGAACCAGCAAAGGACGATCAGTCCCAAGCCTGGCGTTGAGCGAATCGACCGCCTCCTGGGTGGCGAAGGGACCTAGTACTCGTCTACCGACGTCGCCAGGGAGTACCTGTGTCCCTATGAAGACAAGGATGCTCAGGACGAAGAGAGTTATCAGTGCTAGCCCGATCCGGCGGAGAACGAACCTGGACATCAGCGTGTCAGCAGGAGAGCCCCCGGCAGAGCGGGTGCTCTCCTGTTCCGATCATTCCTCAGCCGCCGAAGCGAGCATTGACGATGTCATAGTGCCCCATCCCGGTGGTGATCAGGCCCTCGAAATCAGCCCGTGTGGCCGAGATGAAGTCGAGAAAATAGGGCACCATGTATGGGATGTCCTCATTGAGCAACGTCTGGATCTGTCCAGCTAGGTCACGTTGGGCATCGAGGTCGAGTTCGGCGTTGAACTGGGCGAACAACGCGTCATAGTCAGGATTGTCGTAGTGAGAGGCATTCCACGTGCCGTCACTTAGCAGCGGCGCTGCCAAATACACATGGGGCACACCACGGTGGCCATAGTTGACTATGCCCATCGATCCTTGAGCCGCGAGCCAATAGTCGGCGTAATACGTTCCCGTGTCGTAGACCCCAACCTGGAGGTTTACACCGATTTGTGCCGCTGAACCTTGGATGAGTTGAGCCAGACTCTCCACCTCGTTGAACGCAACCGCGTCGAGCGGAGCCGAGAAGCCATCCGGGTATCCGGCATCGGTCAGGAGTTGTTGTGCCTGCTCCAGGTTCGTCTCCCTTTGGGTCTCCGCATTGGGGTTGTGCATCGGGTAGCCGTCCCAGATGGGGTGGTCGTTGGCGACAACTCCGAACCCGCCAAGCAAGCCATCGACGAGCACCGGGCGATCGAGCGACAACGCCACGGCTTGTCTGACACGCGGGTCGTCGAAAGGGGGCGCAGAGGTGTCGAAGTAGACCTGTCGGTGCTGGGCTGTGGAAATGTTTTGGATTATCGCGCTCTCATCACCGACCAGGCTGTCGGCCGCAGCAAACGAGATACTGTGGATAACGTCGATACGACCCTCTTGAAACGCCGTTACCGCGGCTGCGTCGTTATCGAAGAACGTCACCTCCATGCGGTCAGGCTGATTGGTGTTGTCACCCCAGTAGTCCTCGTTCTTGACATACGAGGCCGACACACCCTGGTTGAAGGTCTCCAGGATCCAGGGCCCGGATCCGGGGAAGCCCTGCTCATATGAGCCCTCGGAATAGTTCTCCCAGAACGAGGCTGGAAGGATCGCCGCGTTGTAGTTGTCCGAGCTCACAAAAAACGGGAAGACTCCGTTGGGCACGTCCAGGTTGAACTCGACTGTCGATTCATCGACAGCCACGGCATTTCCGGCGGAGAAACCAAACGTTCCGTATGCAGAGCCCGCGTTGCCGTCCGGCAGCGGCCCATTGAACGTTGCCACCACGTCTTCCGCAGTCACCGGGGCACCGTCGTGAAAAGTAGCATTCGGGTTGAGGCGGAAAGTCCACACATCGCCCTCGGCATTAGGTTCCCAAGACTCGGCCAGCACCGGCACTGCATTGAGATCCGGATCTGAAAACACTAGGTATTGAGCCGTCTGACCGAATAAGGCCAATCGAGCCTCATCGTTGATTAGCACAGGATCGATGGCGCCGGCGGGCTGGTCGACAGCCACGCGCACCGTCACCGGGCCTACTGCTCCTGTCGTCGTCGGTCCGGCGCCGGGCGCCGTCGTCGTAGCGCCAGGAGCGGCGGTTGTGGTGGTCGCGGCGGTGTCGTCGCCACAGGCCGCAAGGACCATGCCCATCACCGGGAAGGAGAGACCGAGCAGTGAGCCCTTCCTCAGAAACTCACGTCTGGTGATCTTTCCGTACTGCAGCTCGTCGATCACATGGTTCTGAATTGGGTTCGAGCGCCGTCTGATGTAGTCGACCTGCTCCATCTTCGCGCGCCGTCTCGCACGCCAATCTGATCTCTCCATGGCCTTCCTCGCCTCGTTTGCTCCCATCGGCTGCCAATCAACCGGATGCTGGATGACAACCCTAACCTCAAGGACAGACCGGTGTAGCCCGGTCTCTAGGATCCTTCTCCTGTCGTCTGGAGCATCGCTGACCGATACCGCCAAATGGATGGCCGACGCCGCCTGGTTGGGCGGCGACCAGCTCGTCGACAACGTCACAATCGAGGTCTCCGGGGGAGTCGTGGTTCGACTGTCGTCAGGCGAGCAGAATTCGAGCGTACCCCGGCTCCGTGGCATCGTCCTCCCCGGTCTGGTCAACGCCCACTCCCACGCTTTCCACCGTCTCCTCCGCGGGCGGACCCATCGCCAAGGTGGTGATTTCTGGGTGTGGCGGGAGCAGATGTACGAGATCGCTGCCGACCTCACCCCCGAGACCTACGAGGCGCTGGCCACCGCGGTCTACGTCGAGATGGCCTTGGCCGGAGTGACCACCGTCGGCGAGTTCCACTATCTGCACCACCAGGCGGATGGTGTCCTGTACTCCGACCCGAACGAGATGGGGCACGCCCTGATTCGCGCCGCCCGGGCCGCAGGCATCCGCATCGCCCTCCTCGACGCGGGCTATTTCACCGCCGGCTTCGGCGATGCCGAGCTCGACCCGGTCCAGACCCGCTTCAGAGACGATTCACCCGGGGCCTGGCTGGCTCGGGTCGATGAGCTCCGGGAGACCTATCGCGACGACCCCGATGTCGTGATCGGTCTCGCCCCCCACTCGGTGAGAGCGGTTTCCGAGCCCGGACTGGCCGAGGTAGCGGCGAAGGGTGGCGGAGCGCCCGTCCACATCCACGTCTCGGAGCAACCCGCCGAGAACCGTGATTGTCTCGCCGCCACCGGGGTCACACCGACCGGTCTGCTCGACCGGGCCGGGTTGTTGCGACCGGGAACGACACTGGTACATGCCACCCATCTCAGAGAAGGGGATATCGGCGCTATCGGCCGTGCCCGGGCATCGGTTTGTTACTGCGCGACGACCGAGCGCGACCTGGCCGACGGCATCGGGCCGGCCCACGAGCTGCATCGGTCCGGGGCGGCGCTGTGCGTCGGCTCCGATTCCCACGCCGTCATCGACCTCTTCGAAGAGGCCCGGGGGCCCGAACTTCACGCCCGGCTGGCCACCGGGCGCCGCGGTCACTTCCCGGCAGAGGCACTGCTCGTCGCGGCGACCGTCAACGGCGCCACGTCCGTGGGCTTTCCAGGGGGCGGCCTCGAAGTCGGCGCCCCGGCCGACTTCGTCTTGGTCGACACCGATTCACCACGTCTGTCGGGGATGGGCGGCGACACCGCCCTCGACTCCATCGTCTTCGCGGCGACATCGGCCGACGTCATCGAGGTCTTCGTCGGTGGCCGTCGCATCGTCGCCGATCGCTCTCATCCGGCCTGGGGCGGTGCCCGGCGGGCGCTGACCGGGTCGCTCCCCTAACCGGCGCCTCGCAATAGGCTCGACCCATGGGTGGTCGCGCAACAACGCTCCTTGCGCTCCTGGCCGTGATCGCCTCCTGCACCTCTGCCGTCTCTGACGACACCACGACCACTTCTCAGGCGGATTCAACCACCACGACGGCGTCCACCGAGACCCCCTCCGGCCCGGGACGTCTCGCCATCGTCGATGCCACCGGGAACATCGTGGTCATCGACCCCGACGGTTCGAGTCGAGTCGCCATCACCGACCGGGGAGCCGACCCGGCGATCTACATGCAGCCGGTCTGGTCCCCGGACGGACAGCGTCTGGCTTGGGGACAGCGGACGGGAACCGGATTCGGGATCGGGATCGGCGGTCCCGAGGACGACGTGACCAAGACCCTCACCACCCCCAACCTCCCCTACTACACCTACTGGTCGCCCAACGGCCGATATCTGGGGGCGCTTCACAATGGGGACTCGGGAGTGCAGTTCCAGATCGTCGACGTCGAATCCGAGACGGCGGAGCTCTTGGACGAGGACGCACCGTTCTACTTCTCCTGGAGCCCGGAAGGCGACCGGGTGGTGACACATGCCGGGGTGAGCCGGACTCAGACGCTCACACCGGGTGGAGAGCGCGAGGACCTCGATCCCACGTCGGGTACCTACCTGGCTCCGCATTGGACACCGAGCGGTGTCTTCCACGTCGTCGGCAACCTGCTGATGCTCGAGAACGACCAGGGAGAGCGCTCTCCCGTCGCCGATGTCTCGGGACTCACCATGTTCGTCTCCAATCCCCAGGGCACTCGGCTCGCCCTACAGACCACCGGTGGCTCGAACCTGACGGCGTCCACCGACGACTTCCCCATCGTGGACGGTGAGTCGGTGGTGGTAGTCGAGGTCGAAACCGGTGGGGTCGAGATCGTGGACGACTCCCTCGCTCTCGCCTTCTTCTGGAGTCCCGACGGAGATGCCCTGCTCGTACTCGCACTGTCGGAGGGGGAAGTGGTCCCGACGGTGTGGAGACCCGGCGAGGGGAACCGGGCCTTTCCCTCCTACCTGCCCAGCCGATCGATGCTGCAGGACACCTTCCCGTTCTTCCCCCAGTACGCCCAGTCGGTGAGTTTCTGGTCGCCGGACTCGGCTTCGTTCGCCTTCGCCGGCGCCGTCGACGGGGAGGACGGAATCTGGGTGCAGCACCTCGAGGCGGATTCCCCGACAAAGGTCTCCGACGGCAGCTGGGTGGCCTGGTCGCCATCCGGCGACTGATCCAACGGCAACGGCCCGATAGAGTCGCGAGCCCGAGGAAGGAGTCATGTGGCGGCGAGGAATCTCCAGGAGTTGATCGACAGTACCGACAGCGTGGTCGACATCCTGCGCAACATGCAGACGGGGCCCAACGTCTATCCGGTCACCGCCGAGTTCAGCAACTGGCGCGACGAGCAATGGGCGTGGCAGAACACCTGCATCCTCTTCGACCTCTCCTACCACATGGTCGACCTGCGTCTCGAAGGCCCCGATGCCCTCGATGTCCTCCGTCTCGTGGGCTTCAATTCGTTCGAAGGCTTCGAGGTCAACAAGGCCAAACAACTCGCCCCGTGCAGCCCCGAGGGCTACGTGATCGGAGACGTCATCCTCTTCCACCTCGAGGAAGAGGTATTCGAGCTGGTGGGCCGGATCCCATCGATCAACTGGGTGATCTACCAGGCGGAGACCGGGGGCTTCGACGTCGCATGGGAGATCGACGAGCGCACTGTCGTGCGCGACGACCCGTCCCGTCGGCGGTCCTACCGCGTTCAGATCCAGGGACCCAATGCCATGGCGACCATGGAGAAGGTGCTCGGCGGTCCCCCACCCGAGGTGCGCTTCTTCAACATGACTACTTTGGAGATAGCCGGTCGGCCGGTGCGTGCTCTCAGGCACGGGATGGCGGGCCAGCCCGGCTTCGAGCTGTTCGGGCCCTGGGACGACAAGGAGCCCGTCGTCGAGGCCGTGGTCGCAGCCGGCGAAGAGTTCGGCATCCGGCGGGTGGGGGCCCGGGCCTACTCCTCCAACACCCTGGAGTCGGGATGGATCCCCTCCCCACTACCCGCCATCTACACCAGCCCGGAGATGAAGGCCTACCGCGAGTGGCTGCCGGCGAATTCGTACGAAGCGAAGGCCTCGCTGGGCGGGAGCTTCGTCTCCGACGACATCGAGGACTACTACTTCACCCCCTGGGACCTCGGGTACGGGCACTTCGTTCGCTTCGATCACGACTACATAGGCAGGGATGCCCTCCAGGAGATGGCCGACGATCCCCCCCGCGAGAAGGTGACTCTGGCCCTGGAGGACGACGACGTGCTCGCAGTGATCGGCTCCCAGCTGGACGAGCCGGAGCGCCGGGGCAAATTCATCGAGTTTCCCTCAGCGGTCTACTCGATGCACCCCTATGACACGGTGGCCCTCGACGGAGAAACCGTGGGGGTTTCGACCTGGATCGGCTACAGCTCCAACGAGGGCAAGATGTTGTCCTTGGCCGTCCTCGACATGGAGCACGCCGTGCCGGGGACGGAGGTCACCCTGATCTGGGGCGAGCCCGAGGGCGGAACGGCCAAACCGACCGTGGAGCCACACGTCCAGATGGAGATCAGAGCCATCGTCAGCCCTGTCCCCTACTCGAAGGTGGCCCGGGAGGTCTACCGCAAAGGCGCCCTCACCTAGCCAATCACCCGTCCTCGCGGGCCAGTCGGCGGTTTTGGAGCTCATCTGATGCGCGCAGCCAGCCTGGGTCGACGTCGGGCTACCTGGTCATCAAGTTGGGAAGCCAGGTGACCAGGTCGGGGAAGAAGATGACCAGCATTATGGCAACGGCCAGGGCTCCCACGAACGGGAATATGCCGCGGAAGACGTCCTGGAGAGGGATCTTGGTGACCCCGGACACTACGAAGCAGAGCAGGCCGACCGGAGGCTGGAGCAGCCCGGTGAGGAGCATCATGATGGTGAGCACCCCGAACCACACCCCGGAGTACTCGAGGCCGATGATCACCGGGTACATGATGGGGGTCATGATCACCAGGATGGCGATCTCGTCCATGAGCGCCCCGAGGATGAAGTAGACGACGAAAATGAGGGTGATGATGATCCAGGCGGCGATGTCTAGCTGTTCGATCCAGCCGCCCAACTCGATGGGGATTCGGGATGCGGTGAGGAAGAAACCGAAGATCTGTCCGCCGATGACGAGCATGAAGATGAAGGCGGTGGTGCGGATGGTGCGGCTGAGGGCTCCCTGGAACCCGCTCCATGTCATTCGTCTGGTGATCACGCCGTAGGCGAGGGAGAGGAAGGCTCCGGCGGCTCCGGCTTCGGTCGGTGTGAAGAGGCCGAAGTAGATGCCGCCCATGCTGATTCCGAAGATGACCGGCACCGCCCAAATCAGCCGGATGGCCTTCCATTTGCTCAGGTCGGGGGCTTCGGCGGGTCGAGGGGCGTAATGGGGCCTGGCGCGCACCACCAGGTAGGCGGTGATCATGAGGATGACGGTGGTGATGATCCCGGGGATGATCCCCCCGATCAGCACCTGGCCGATGGGCTCTTCGGTGAGCACGCCGTAGAGGACCAGGATGGCCGAAGGGGGGATGAGGATTCCGAGCGTGCCGCCGACGGCCGCGGTGCCGGCGGCGAAACCGTCGTCGTAGTCGAACCGCCTCATCTCGGGCACGGCCACCACCGACATGGTGGTGGCGGAGGCGACCGCAGAGCCGGAGACCGCCCCGAATAGGGCGGAGGCTCCGATGGTGGCAACACCCAGGCCGCCGCGGACACGCCACAGGAAGGCGTCGATTGCCTTGTAGACGTCCTCGCCCAGCGCCGAGGCGGCGAGGACCAACCCCATGAACACGAACAGGGGGATCACCGACAGGCTGTACAGCGAAGCGGCGAAGAAGGTGTCGGAGCCGAGACGGCCCAACGCCGCGTTCCAGTTGATGATCACCCCGAACCCGACCAACCCGACACCGATCATGGCGATCGCCACCGGGACCCGCAGGAACAACAGAACAACCAGGGCGACCATCCCGAGGACGCCGACGAGTTCGGGGCTCAAACCTCCACTCCCGCGTCCGGGGCATGAGGGTCGACGGCGTTGACCGGCTCGCCCTTCAAGCGCAGCACCACTCGCATCACCGTCGAAACCACGTAGAAGGCGGCACCGATCGACGCCACGAGCACGAAGGGCCATAGCGGGATGTCGAGGACCGGGGTCTCCGCACCAGACGCCCGGTTGCGGATCACGAACTGGGCGAGCCGGTAGGAGACCAGGGCCATGACCACCAGGGTGAACAGGTCGGAGAAGATGTCGAGAACCGCTTTGGCGCCCGTGCCGACCCGCTCGTAGACCAGGTCGATGGTGATGTGGTCGCCCATGTCCTCGGAGTGGGCCACGGCCATGAACACCACCACCACCAGGATCATGCTGGTGAGCTCGACGGTGCCCCGGAACGGTTGTCGGAAGGCATTTCGCCCCACGATGTCGACGATCGTCATCGCCAGGATCGCCACCAGGGCCAACCCCGACATGTGGTGGGTGACCCGGTTGAAGCGGCGGACCCAGGTGATCCAATGTGGCATGCCACCGCTCCCCTTCAACTGGCCCGGGATCCGATCGTCGGCAGATGACTCCAGGCTGATCCTCCTTCACACCAGCCGGGAACCGCGGAGAGTGCCCCGGCAATCAGCAGAGGTGGTGACCGTACAAGACGGGCACCACCTCTGCGTCGCTTCTAGGGTCTATTCGTATCCGGCCTTGATGTCCTGCATCCGGTCGTACATGTCCTGGGCGGGGACACCGGCGGCTTCACGGGCCGCGATCCATTCGTCGGTGACCTGCTGGCCGATCTCATGCCACCGGTCCAGCTCGTCGTCGGGCAGCTCGTAGATCTCGATGCCCTCATCCATCGCCTTCTGGAAGATCGCCACATAGGCCTCGTCGTAGACCTCGGCGGCCACCAGCGAGTACTCACGGCCCAGATCGAGCATCACCTGCTGGGCATCCGGGGTCAGCGAGTTCCAGCTGTCGAGGTTGATCACCAGATACTGGGCGGCCACGTAGCAGTTACAGGTGGTCCCATAGTTCAACTCCGGATAGAGCCCGAAGCTCTCCAGCCCGGAGACCGCGATCGACAAGCCGTCGATGACACCCGTGTTGAGGGAGTCGAAGATCTCGGGTGCGGGCAGACCCACGGAACTGGCGCCCATGGCGTCCATCACCTGGCCCATGATCCCGGTGGGGAACCTCATGCTCAGGCCCTGCATGTCCTCGACCGTCTCCACCTGGACGCTCTTGGTCCAGATGTCACCGATGTCATGGGTCCACAGACCCAACAGCTGCACGTCCGAGTACTCGTCCTGTAGCGCGGGGAACTCGTCATAGAGGTCCCACAGCGTCTGGGTGGCCTGCATCGCCGAGCTGAACTGGAACGGCTGCTCGACGATCTCGGTCACCGGGAAGACACCGGCGTGATAGCCCTGCAGCGCCCAGCCCATGTCCTGGCCGCCGGCAACTGTGTTCTCGAAGGTGGCCGGGGGAGCCGCCAAGGCACCGCCGGGTTGGAACTCGATGGTGATCGTCCCATCGGTGGCCTCATTGACGGCCTCCGCATAAGGCTCCAAGGCGTTCACCGCGATCGGGTGCACCGCCGGGAACGGATGGCCCAACGTCAGGGTCACCGGGTCACCGAAGTCCATCGAATCGGCGGCCGTGGTCGTCGTACCCTCCATAGCCTCGGTCGTGGTGGTGTCCTCCGACGGTGCCGTCGTCGTGACGGCCGGGGCCTCGGTGGTGTCGGTGGTGTCACCATCACCACAGGCAGCGGCAATCATCGCCACCACCACCAACAACATCGAGAACCGCCAGATCCCTCTAATGCGTTTCACGTCTTCCTCCTCCTTAGGTCCCGCCCTCTCTGTCCGAATAACGAACAAATGTGCGGCCTGCGTACGCAGAGTACGGTTCGGATTGTGAGAGTGTCAAGCAGGCACCGATTAAACGTCCCTGGACACTCTGGTGCATCCTATCTGGGGGCGACCCGTGCAGGCCGGCGCGCGTCCAGTCACACTGTGCGGGTGATCACATAGGTCTCGTCGTTGAACCACACCCCTCCGTAGCGCTCCAGCACCTCACGTGTCGCCTCCACATACACACCGGAGGCCATCGCGGCCGAGAGCCGGGCCTCGTCGATCTGGGCGACGTAGGCGGCGGCGTTCCAGGCGGCGAGGGTCAAGCCGGTCCCGATGTGCTCGGTCCTCTCGGAGGGCATGGCGTGCAAGTCATACCGGAAGATCGCCTCCTCGTCACTGAGATGCGGATACACCAGGTCGACATCATCGCGCTCGGTGAGTTGGCGCTGTGCCTCGGCCAAGAGATCGGCCCGCCCGGTTTGGAACGGGTCCTCTCCCGGCCAGACATTGCGGATGATCTCGAGACCGGGATCGTTGCCGTGGGCATGGACGACCACCAGACGGCCGCCGGGGGCGAGCGCCCGCGACAAGGGCACGAGTACCGTCCGCGTCTTCCTCTCGGCGCTGGTCCGGGCCCGGTAGGGCTGAGAGGCGACGACGAGGTCATAACGACCGTCGATCCCGTCCGGCGCTGGTATCACCCGCTTCAGGATGAACTGGCGATCACGGCGATAGACCACCAGCACAGACGGCCTGGCATAGAGGGGGTTGCCGGTCTTCGGGCTGGTGACCACCTCCCAGGCCCGAGCCAGATCGTCGAAGAGGTCGTGGATCTGCCGGCCGAAGTCGTCGGCCGTGGAGCCCTCGAGCGGAGCTTCGATCCAGTTCAGTCGAGAGGCGTTGTCCCCGAGCGGGACCAACGCCGGGGCCTCCCGGTAGTTCATGTTGGTCACCACCAGAACCATCTCGGGATGCTCGAAGAGCCGATCCGGCATCCGACCCAGAGCCAACCGGAGGTCTTCGATCGAGATCTCCTTGGCGACCACCAGCCAGGGGATGTGCGGGAACACGGTGTGCAGGCGACGCATCAGTTGGCTCAACACCGAAGCATCACCCATCCCGGCGTCGAACACTCTCAGGGCCGACTCTCCCGGCCCGACCAGGTCGAGCTGCGCTCCGAGGCGCTCGGCGACCACCGCCTTCTCGTTGGTGGCGGTCGTGAACATGAGATAGGCGGCGCGGTTGTCGAAGAACCGATCGATCTCCCCACCGACCGGTTCGTTCACCTGACTGCGGCCCATACGCTCATCTCGTCGACGGCATCATCGATCAGGCATTGGCACCTTCTCGTCGGTGAGTGGTTGCCGCGGCTTCTTCGGGCCTGTCCCTCGACCGCTCTCGATGACCGCTGAGGAGGATACCGGGGCACGCAGCGAGGAGAGACACTGAACACGTTAGGTACGTATGATCGGTGGCCGTGGCCACAAATGAGGAGATCGAAATGACCCGCCATCAGAGCCTCGAAGACGTGCTCCAATCCACCGACAACGTCGTCTCGATGTTGCGGAACTCCCCGATCGGAGCCTATGTGTATCCGGTCGTCCCCTTCGAGTTCAGCAACTGGCGCGACGAGCAGAGAGCCTGGCGGGAGGCTGCGGTCCTCTTCGATCAGTCGCATCACATGGCCGAGTTGACGGTGGAAGGGCCCGACGCGGAAGCACTGCTCTCCTCCCTGGCCATCAACAGCTTCGCCAACTTCCCCACCACCAGAGCGAAGCACTTCGTTCCCACCAGCTATGACGGCCACGTCATCGGAGACGTGATCCTGTTCCGTCCCGAGGAGGAGACATTCAACATGGTGGGGCGGGTACCCACGGTGAACTGGGTCCAATTCCATACGGAGACCGGCGATTGGAGCGTCGAGTGGGAGCGGGACGACCGTTCGCCTTCCCGTCCCATGGGTCAGCCGGTGCTCAGACGCCACTATCGGTATCAGATCCAGGGGCCAAACGCGATGCTGGTCCTGGAGAAGCTCAACGGTGGCCCGATTCCCGACGTGAGGTTCTTCAATGTGGGCACCATGGGAGTGGCCGGCCGCGAGGTCCCGGCGTTCCACCACGGCATGGCGGGAGCCCCGGGCATGGAGATCTGGGGGCCCTACGAGCAGGGGGAGGAGATCCGCGACGCCATCCTCGAGGCCGGAGCCGAGTTCGGCCTGGTGCCGGTGGGATCGCGCGCCTACGCCACCAACACCCTCGAGTCGGGATGGATCCCATCGCCCTTGCCGGCGGTGTATTCCGGTGACGAGATGAAGGCGTATCGGGAGTGGCTGCCTGCGGACTCCTACGAGGCCGCCGGATCGATCGGAGGCAGCTTCGTGTCCGATGACATCGAGGACTACTACCTCACCCCCTACGAGCTCGGTTACGGCTTCTACGTGAAGTTCGACCACGACTTCGTGGGAAGGGAGTCCCTGGAGAGGATCCACGACGAGCCTCACCGCAAGAAAGTGACCTTCGAGTGGAACACCGACGACGTGGTGGAGGTCTGGCGCTCGATGTTCGACGGGCCGGGTGAGAACTACAAGTACATCGACCTCCCCCTCTCCAACTACACCTCGGCCACCTACGACAAGGTGCTGCGGGACGGTGACCACGTCGGTTTCTCGATGTTCAGCGGATACACGTTCAACGACCGTGCCTTCCTCTCACTCGGAGTGGTCGACTCCGACGTCGAGGTCGGCGACCAACTCACGCTGGTATGGGGTGAGGAGGGTGGCGGAACTGCCAAGACCACCGTCGAGTCGCACAAGCAGACCGAGATTCGGGTCCGGGTCGCACCCACTCCCTTCTCGAGGGACGCCCGGGAGGGGTACGCAGCAGGGTCCTGGCGCAGCAAGTAGATCCGCGAACCCAGGGTTGCAGGCCCCACTCAGCGAAGTCTGGCGCCCTCAGTTCGGCTGCGTGTTCCGTCGACCCTGGCGGAACACGTCCGGAGGGATCGGGTCCTGCTCCCGTCTCCTGGCGCCGAGACCGGAGAGGTACTGGTCGGGGAACCGATGTCCGGTATACCCGAGGTCGATGGCGGCGTTGAGGGTCCAGTACGGATCGACCAGGTGTGGTCGGGCCATGACACAGAGATCGGCCCGGCCGGCGACCAGTATGTTGTGGATGTCGTCGATCGAGGACACCGCGCCGACGGTCATGGTCGCGATCCCTGCCTCGTTTCGGATTCGATCGCTGAAAGGTGTCTGGTAGAGACGGCCGTACTCCGGATGGGCATGGATCGAGGTCTGGCCGGTGGACACATCGATCAGGTCACAGCCGAGGGCGCGCAGAGCCCGGGAGAACTCGACCGCATCGTCGCCGTCGAAGGCCCCCCGAACCCAATCGGTCGCCGAGATCCGCACCGACATCGGCTTGCCGTCTGGCCATACCTCCCGCACCGCATCGAAGATCTCCAGCGGGAAGCGCATCCGGTTCTGCAACGAGCCCCCGTAGCGATCCGACCGCTGGTTGGCCAGGGGGGTGAGGAAACTGGAAACCAGATAACCGTGGGCGAAGTGGAGCTCCAACCAGTCGAAGCCGGCCCGGTGCCCCCGTTCCGCCGCCTCCACGTGCTGGGCCAGGACCAAATCCATGTCGGACTTCGTCATCTCCTGCGGAACCTGGCTGTCGGGCCGATACTTGATCGGCGACGGCGCCATGATCTCCCAGTTCCCTTCGTCGAGCGGATCGGTGTCACCTTCCCACATCCGCTTGGTGGACCCCTTCCTCCCGGAATGGCCGATCTGGAGCCCGATGCGCGACTCCGAGTGCTCGTGGACGAAAGCGACGATGCGGGCCCAGGTGGACTCTTGTTCCTCGTTCCAGATCCCGGTGTCCGCGGGAGAGATCCGCCCCTCGGGAGAAACGCAGGTCATCTCGGTCATGACCAACCCGGCCCCACCGACCGCCCGGCTTCCCAGATGCACCAGGTGCCAGTCGCTTGGCGTCCCGTCGACTGCCGAGTACTGATCCATCGGTGACACCACGACCCGGTTGGGAAGCACCACGTCTCGCACCTGGAACGGGTGGAACATCGGCGGAGTCTCCGGGTCGGTTTGTACCGGAGAGCTGTGATCGGATGCGGCGTACCAGCGGTCGACGGATGCCATGTACTCGGGGTCGCGGAGACGCAAGTTGTCGTAGGTGACACGCTGACTGCGAGTCAGCATGCTGAAGACGAATTGCTCGGGCTCGAGGTGGCGATAGCGATCCGCCCCTTCGAACCACTCCAGGCTCGCCTTCGCCGCCCGCTGCAGACTCTCCACCTCGGGACGGCGGAGGTCCTCGTATATCTCGAGCGCCTCCGGGAGCGGGTGGCCTTCCCCCAGCACACCGGCGAGGGCGATCGCGTCCTCCATCGCCAGCTTCGTCCCCGAGCCCACGGAGAAGTGGGCGGTGTGTGCCGCGTCTCCCATAAGCACCACGTTGCCGTCGTGCCACCTCTCGCAGGTGACCGTGGGGAACCGGAGCCACTTCGAGTTGTTGCTGATCAGAACGTGGCCGTCGAGATGCGAGGAGAACAGCGACTCGCAGACCTCCAGGGCGTGCTCGTCGCTGACTCCGGGTGGGAAGGCCTCGTCGTCACTGCGGTCGAGCCCCAACCTGCGCCAGGTGTCGGGGGCCATCTCCACGATGAACGTACTCCCCTCGGACGAGTAGGGGTAGATGTGGGCCCATACGAGACCGGAGGGGGTGTCCATGAAGATGAAGTGGAAGCGATCGAACACTTTCTCGGTACCGAACCAGATGTACCTGTTGACCCTCCAGTCGATCGACGGGTGCAACCGCTCGGCCAGCTCTGCCCGCACAATCGAGTTGGCGCCATCTGCCCCCACGACCAGGTCGGCGTCGGCCACCGATGCGAGGTCGGGCACCTCAGTCGAGAATCGGAGGTCGACACCGAGCTCCTCGGCGCGACGGCTGAGGAGGGCGAGAAGCTCCTTGCGACTGACGGCGGCGAAGCCGTGGCCCCCCGAGACGAAGCGCTCACCGGTGAAGTGGCGCACTTCGATGTCGCCCCACTCCCGAAAGCTCTTGGTCAGCTGCTCGTAGGACTCGACGTCGGCCGCGGCGAAATGATCGAGTGTCTCCTCCGAGAACACGACACCGAATCCATAGGCGTCGCCGGGGCGATTCCTCTCGAGAACGGTTATCTCGTGGTCGGGACGGGCCTTCCGAAGCAGGATGGCGAGGTAGAGCCCGGCGGGACCGCCACCGACGCATACGACTCTCATGGTGGCAACCTATCGCCCCGGAACCGGGTTGGTCCACTGACCAAGCTCCCCACCCGTGCAGATGAGGCGCTTCGGGCATCGGCGGGGATGAGGCCACGTCCGACCTGCCGAGATCGGCGGCGTGGCGACGCCCGAGCCGCGGGGCCCGGCTGGAGAGCTCGCCCGAATCCACGACTGGTCGACCCTGGCCCCGAAAGCCTCCTCAGTCGAACGTGTCGCAGCGTCCGGGGTCGCCGGTCTCGAAACCGCGGGTGAACCACTCGACCCGCTGTTCTGACGAGCCATGCGTCCAACGCTCGGGGCTGACCTGACCCTCGACCTGCTCTTGGATGCGGTCGTCTCCCACCGCGGCGGCGGCGTCCATCGCCTCCTTGATCTCACCGGGCAGGAAGACTCCGGCGTCCCGCAAGGAGTGGGCCCACACCCCGGCGAAGCAGTCTGCCTGCAATTCGAGACGGACCGACAGCTCGTTGGCCTCCGTCTGAGAACCAGCGGAACGTTGGGTGGATTGAACCTGCTCCAATATCCCCAGGCGGTTTTGCACGTGATGCCCGACCTCATGGGCGATGACATAGGCCTCCGCCACATCTCCGCCCTGAGCCCCGAAGCGGGCCACCAACTCGTCGAAGAAAGTCTCGTCGATGTAGATGGTCTCGTCTCGCGGGCAGTAGTGCGGTCCCACCGCAGAGCTGGCGTTGCCGCATGCCGAGGTGGTGATGCCCCGAAAGAGGACGAGTGTCGGCTCCGCATAGGTGAGACCCGCCGCATCGAAGATGGCGTTCCAGGTGTCGTCGGTGGAGCCAAGGACAGTCGATGCGAACACCTCATAGTCGTCCTCGCCTTGGAATTCCTCCGGTTGGGCCTGGGATTGAGGGGCGGTGACGTTCTCGAGTTGGCCCATGATGTCATCGAGCCCCGTGCCTCCCCCGAGCAGGGCCACCAACAGATAGACGATCAGACCGACTCCTCCCAAGCCGCCGATGGCGACCCCGGGGCGGCTCATGCCGCGCCGGTCATCGACGTTGCCACGACTCCTGATTCGGTCCCAACGAGCCAACCGACACACTCCCGATCCGCGTGATGGGAGAGAGTATCCCTATTCGGAGTGGTTCAAACCCTTCCGGGACCGCCGCTCGCTCCCGACCCTTCCCGGGACATGCGCAAAGGCGGCTTCTCCTACGACGTCGCCCACCACGCTCTTCATGCCCTAGGGAGCCGAGCCCTCGGGTTCACCCAGGAGCTCTTCCAGCCGGACGGCGCAGCCGACGAGGAAGCCGCCGGGGAGATGCTCCAGGAGATGGCCTTTCGGCTCCCGTACCTGGTCGGAATGCTCGAGGAGATCGCCAACGATGACCTCGACTCGACGATCGAATGGTGTGACGACCAGGCCGAGTCCGAATTCGGTCTCGATCTCCTCCTCGACGGTCTGGACCGGGTCCACCGGATTACCTGACTCTCGAGTGTCTCATCTGGATTATCGCCGCACAGCTCTGGATTATCGCCGCACAGCGCCGGTCGCGGGTTCAGTCAACGGCCCATGAATCCGATACCTACGGGTGTGTCATCGCCAGGGAGAGCCACCAAGCCACAGCCCGCATCGGACCATGCGCGCCCTGAGGACGATGTCCCGGGTTGTGCGCAGTGGTCATCGAAGATAGAAGGCTTCCCCTCCCCTGATCTCGGCCCCACCGACCCGGAGGCGTGGGAGCAGCTCCATTCCAGCTACCACTCCCTGCGCCGCGAGACAGACCGGCTCCGCGCGGATCTCGCTGACGCCCGGGTCGGGCTGGCCAGCTTCGAGAGCCTGTTCCGCATCTCGCCCTTCCCGATCATGGAGCAGGATTACACCCGGGTCGAGGCGTGGATGGACAATCTGCGCCACCAGGGGATCGAAGACATACGTGTTGCGCTCCCCGATATCGAGTCGATCCGAGCCACGGTCCCGCTGATCTGGATCGTCTCCGCCAACCCGGCGGCGGTGAGAGCAGTCGGGCTCCCTCTCCCCGAGTTGATCGGGCCCATCGACCCTCGCATCGTCAATGACCAGTCGTACCCCTCGTGGATCTCCCAGTTCGAGGCGGTGTGGAACCGCAAAGCCGAGGCACGCACCTCGTTCACTGCAGGGACCCCCAGTGGTGAGACATATGACGCCGAGTCCACACTCGCCGCCGCCGTGGTCGACGGTGAGCCCGACTTCTCCAGAGCGATGTTCACTGTGGTGGACGTGACCGAGCATCGCAGCGAGGAGCGGAGGATGGAGGAGCTCATCGCCACCAAGAACCGCTTCCTCGCCTCGATCAGTCATGAGATCAGGACTCCTCTGACCGCAATCGTCGGATTCAGCCAGGTGCTCGAGGGCGACGACCAGATGCGCCGTGAGGACCGTTTGGCGATGATCACCTCGATTGTGGAGCAGGCTGGCGAGATGTCCGATCTCGTCAACGACCTGCTCGTGGCCGCCCGCGCCGACTCCGACGAGCTCGAGGTCGAGCCCACGGTCATCGACCTGGCCGACCAGGTGGATCAGATCCTTTCGGCGGGAGGCACCTTCACCACTGCGGTCACATTCGAGCGTCCCAAGGAACCGGTCATGGCCGACGCCGACCCGGCCCGGGTGCGACAGATCCTGCGGAACCTGCTCACCAATGCGGAACGCTACGGTGGACCATCAGTTTCGATCCGATTGACCGGCGACCACGAGTGGATCGACCTCGAGGTCATCGACGACGGAGCCGGCATGCCCGAGAACCAGTGGGAGTCGATATTCCAGCTCTACCAACGTGCCCACGACGATCCGGACCGCTACGAGTCGATAGGGATCGGCCTGGCGGTGTCTCGTCAGCTCGCCGAGTTGATGGGCGGAAGCCTCTCCTATCGGCGTCGCGACGACCGGAGCGTGTTCCGCCTCAGACTCCCGACCGGTTGATCACGTGGCACGATCGACGTTTCAGCCCGATCGCAGCAACCGGCTCCCCGACGGGGGCCATGTCGGGCCGTGGCCGGCACGAGGACGTATCGCCCGATGAGGGGCGCCATGTTGGGTGAAGAGGCTTTCGCCAGCCTCCTCGTGGCGGCCAAGTCGGGTGCCGACTGGGCCTGGTCGAGCATCTTCAAGGAGCTCTTCGGGCCCGTCACCGGCTATCTGGCCAGCCGGGGCTCAGTCGAGCCCGAGGACACCGCCAGCGAGGTCTTCCTCAAGATCGCGCACAACATCCACGACTTCGACGGCAACGAGGAATCCTTCCGCTCCTGGGTCTTTGTCATCGCTCACAGGACCCTGATCGACGAGCGTCGTCACCGATCACGAAGACCTCACCTAGCCGCGCCGCCTCCCGAAGACATCTCGGAAGGCGGGAATGTAGAAGAAGAGGCGTTGGAATCGCTTATCACCGCCCAGTTACTGGCCACGTTCCAGCGTCTGACCGAAACCCAACGCGACGTCCTCGCCCTCCGCATCGTCGCCGGTCTCTCCCTGGAGCAGACCGCTCAGGTGCTGGGAAAACGCACCGGAGCGGTCAAAGCCCTCCAGCACCGCGCCCTGGCCACCCTGAAGCAAGAACTAGACCTGTCTCACGTATCCCGATGAGCGACCGCGACGTTTACGACGATGAGATGCCCGGAGCAGAGATGACTCAACGTGACGTGGAGAGCGTCCTCACCGGAGAGAAACTGGAGGACCCGGCTCTGGCGCGTCTCCACACCGTTCTAACCGAACTGCACCAGCCCTTGGCTCCATCTGACGAGCAGATCGAGAGCCTGGCCGCCGAGGCTGCTGCCTTCGCCCGGGAGACACGGCACGAAAGCTCCTTGGCGGTCAACGCCAACCAAACGAGTCGCGTCCGACCACTTCTCATCGCCCTGCGCGAGAGGCTGGCCGTGATCACGATCGCGTTCATCGTCGCCGCCGGAATGGCCGGAGTTGCCGTCGCCTCGGACGCTGCCGCCCCCGGCGATCCGCTCTACGGCCTCGACCGCGCCCTCGAAGTCATCGGCATCGGGGACGGGGGCCTCCCGGAGCGCATCTCAGAAGCTCAGGTGCTGGCCAGCTCCGGTCGGATCGTCGAGGCCATCGACCACGTGGCGGAGGCCATCGCAGTGTCGGGTGACGGAGAGCAAGTCGAAGCCTTCTCCCCCGAGGCCGACAATGCCGCGGTGGCGCTGCGCGACGCCGCGGCGAATGTTGAAAGCGACAACGCCGCTCCCGAGTCCCAGGAGGTCCGGGACGCCGTGGCCTCGATGCTCGACGAGATGGCTTCCATGGTGAACAATCCCGATTTCGAGGGTGCAGAGTTCGGGCGCAGGATCGCGGAGAGGGCCCGCTCGATAGGCGGTCAAGGTGGCGGCCAAGACATCGTGGACCGGCCCGACGGAGAAGGCCAGGACCGAAAGCCCGGCGATGTCGGGCCGCCCGCGGATGTCCCCGGTGGGCCACCCGACGGCGCCGGGCGGCCGTGAGGGCACGGCCCCTGAACCCGGGCCTCAGCCGACGATTTCCCGGGCCAGTCTGGTTGCGTCCATCGCCAGACCGGCCACCCCTACCCCGCGATATCCCCAACCGGCGACTCGCAGACCCGGCCTTGCCTTCAGCAGCGTGTCGATCCGATGCAGCCAATGCACATGGCCGACCTCGTATTGAGGGATCCCGGGCCGATGTCTGATCGACTCCACGAATGACGGGTTCAAGTCGACGCCGATGATCCTGCCCGCTTCCTCGACGGTGTTGTTGGTGAGCTCATCGTCACTCCAATCGACGACGTCGGGCCGGGTGGCTCCGCCTGTTATCACCTTGATGAGCCAGGACCCGTCCGGGGCGCGCTCGGGTGCGTACGACGACTCGAAGAGGATTCCCCGTGTGGCCATGTCCTCGTCCGGTCCGACGAGGGCGCCGAAACCAGCCGGGAGACGAGCTGGGGCCGTTCCACCGATCCCAACCACCGCCACCGGGGCGAAGGAGGGCTCCGAGAGCAGCGCGGCCAGCTCGGGGTCCACCATCCCCGCCGCTCGATGCGGAGGTACTGTGAGCACCACCGACTCGGCGGTGATCGCTTCGGGGCCGGCCACCACCCAACTGTCACCCGTCCCATGAACCGACTCCGCGGTGAACCCGGGGCGGAACCGATCCCCGAGTGTGTCCGCGATCTGGTCGGCCAGACCTGACATCCCCCCCACCGGCACGTGGATTCGAGGACGTTGCTCCGGCGACGGCCGGCCTCGGCGTCCCCGCAGCACACCCATCGTCACCGAGCCCGATTCACGCTCAAGTGCCTCGAGGACGGGGAAGGCCGCCGTTGTCGAGAGTCGGCTCGGATCACCGGCGAACACTCCCGAAGCCAGGAGCCAGGACAGGACGTGGCCCGCATCCCGGCCAAAGCGGCGACGACAGAACGCGGCGATGGTTTCGTCTGATGAGGACCGCGTCGGTACCAGGATCTCGGCGACGGCACGCAGTCTCGCCGCCAACGGGACTATGGGCGTGAAGAGCATACGCGGCGAGGCCCTCGCCTCGACAAGGGCTCCATCTGTGAACACATGGCGCCCTCCACCATCTGCCGGCCTCGTGCCCACCCCGGCTCGACGAAGGATCGGATCCAGGTGCGGATGAGGCAGGCCAAACGATCCCGCTCCCGGCTCGACGGAGAATCCGTCGCGCCTCAGCGTGCGCACGACACCACCGGGAACCGGCGACGCCTCGACCACCACCAGATCCTCCACGCCCATGGACAACAGCTCGGAGGCGGTGAACAGACCGGCCAACCCACCCCCGACCACGACCACGCTCAAGAGCGGACCGCCTCCACGAACGCGGCGACGTTCTCGGGAGGAGTGTGCCGATCGATGCCATGACCCAGGTTCATGATGTGCCCCGGTCGGCCCGCGGCCCTACCAAGCAGCGATTCGACCTCCTCACGGATCGCCGCAGGGCCGCTGCAGAGCACCGCCGGATCGAGGTTGCCCTGGACCGCTCCCCCCTCGAAGACCTCGAAGGCCGTCTCGAGGTCCGTTCTCCAGTCGACTCCATACCCGGTGGCACCGATCTCGCGCTGCAGGTCGAGGGTGTGCCCGGCACCAGGGGCGAAGTAGATCGTCGGAGCCTCCACCTGCTCGAGGCTCCGGCGGGCGGCAGGCACCGCCATCCGGGCGAAGAGATTCCGATCACACAACCCCGCCCAGGTGTCGAATAGCTGAACCACCTCGGCGCCCGACTCGATCTGGAGACTGAGATAGGTGCTCATCGATCGAGCCAGTCTGTCGAGAGCGGCCGAGGCGATCTCGGGGTCTGCCCGTAGCGCGGCCCGCATCGTCATGAAGTCCTTGGAACCACCACCCTCGAGGAGATAGGCGAGGAGAGTGACCGGTGAGCCGGCGAAGCCGATCACCGCCGTCTCCGGCGGAGCCGACTCCCGCACCAGGCGAACCGTCTCCGCGACGTGCGACACCACTGCCGGGTCTAGCTCGGGCAGATCGACGACTTCGGTCAGTGTCAGGGGGCTCAGCTTCGGCCCGGGGGCGAACGTCACCTCGACTCCCATCGCCTCCAACGGAGTCATGATGTCGGCGAAGATCACTGCACCGTCCATGCCGAAGCGGCGAACCGGTTGCAGGGTCACTTCGGCGGCGAGCTCCGGTGTGCACACCACCTCCTGAAACGTGTGCCGCTCCCGGATGGCGCGATATTCCGGCAGGTACCGACCGGCCTGACGCATGATCCAGACCGGTGGATGCGGCAACGGCCGGCGGGCGAGAGCGTCGAGGAGAGGTCGGCTCAAGCGGCGGCTCCGACGGCCTCGACCAAGAGGTCGGTGGCCTCCGTGACCACGCTGCGGTGGGCCCGCATGAGGAACAGGGCTTCGAATGGTGACGGTGGGAGGAGGACCCCTGACCGATACGCGGCGTGGAAGAAACGGGAGAATCGATCTCGGTCGACAACGGCGGCCTCGTCCCAGGATCGGACCTCGGAAGGGCCGAAGAACACCGTCATCATCGCACCGGCCCTCTGGACACATCCCGGGATCTCGTGCTCCACCAAGGCGCCGGCCAGTTCGTCCTCCAGACCAGCCCCGAGGACCTCCAACTCGTCGTAGATCTCAGGGCCCGCCTCGATGGCACGGAGGGTGGCCAGTCCGGCGGCGACCGCGAGCGGGTTGCCGGCCAGTGTGCCGGCCTGGTAGACAGGACCGTCCGGGGCGACCCGACGCATCAGGTCCTCCCGGCCTCCATAGGCCGCCGATGGCGTTCCCCCTGACATGATCTTGCCGAGGCAGGTGAGGTCGGGAAGGACCCCGTATCGATCCTGAGCACCGCCGCGAGCGATGCGGAAACCCGTCATGACCTCGTCGAAGATCAGGATGACGCCGTTCTCGTCGCAGAGCTGTCGCAACCCCTCGAGGAACCCGGGTTGGGGCGGCACCACACCCATGTTCCCGGCGACGGGCTCGACGATGACCGCGGCGCACCCACCGTCGGCCAGGGCCCGCTCCACCGATTCGAGATCGTTGAACCGGGCAATCCGGGTGTCGGCCACGGTCGCGGGGGGGACACCGGGACTGTCCGGCACTCCGAGGGTGGCGGCCCCACTACCCGCCTTGACCAGGAACGGGTCGGCATGGCCGTGGTAGCAGCCCTCGAATTTGACGATTCCCTGACGGCCAGTGGCGGCGCGCGCCACCCGAATCGCCGAAGCGGTGGCCTCGGTGCCCGAGTTGACCATCCGCATCACCTCGATGGAGGGGACCATCGAACAAACCAGCTCGGCCAGCTCGACTTCCTGGGCAGTGGGAACCCCGAACGAAGTCCCCCGTCTCGCTGCCTCCTCGACGGCCTCCACTACCGAGGGCTCGGCATGGCCGAAGATGAGGGCACCCCACGATGCGATGAAGTCGATGAGATCGTCGCCGTCGACTGTCCGCAAGCGAGCACCGGCGGCGCCCTCCACGAAGGGCGGTACCCCGCCGACACCCTTGAAGGCTCGGACCGGCGAGTTGACACCGCCGGGCATCACCCGAACAGCCCGCTCATACCAGCCCCCGCTCGAGTCGGTCATACCGCTCAGCCTCGGCCGAGCGCTCGGGCGGCCCGGGTGGCGAAATACGTGAGAGTGATGCCGGCACCGGCCCTGGCGATCCCGGTCAAAGATTCCATCATCACCCGGTCGCCATCGACCCAGTCGTTTTCCGCGGCGGCCTCGATCATGGAGAACTCGCCGGACACCTGGTAGGCCACTACAGGCGTATCCACACGGGAGCGAACCGCGGAGATGACGTCCAGATACGGCCCGGCAGGCTTGACCATCACCATGTCCGCCCCCTCGGCCAGATCGAGGGCTGCTTCAACCAGAGCCTCCCGCACGTTGGGTGGGTCCATCTGGTGAGTGCGCCGGTCCCCGAAGGCGGGAGCCGACTCCGCCGCGTCCCGGAACGGCCCGTAGTAGGCGCTTGCGTACTTGGCCGAGTAGGAGCAGATGGCTAGCTCGTCGTGCCCGGAGGTGTCGAGCGCCTCGCGTATGGCGCCAACGCGCCCATCCATCATGTCGGAGGGAGCGATGACGTCCGCTCCGGCGTCTGCGTAGACCGTGGCGGCCCGAGCCAGGAGAGGGAGGGTTCGATCGTTGTCCACCGACTCTCCGTCGAGCACTCCGCAATGCCCGTGGCTGGTGTACTCACATAGACAGACGTCAGCCCAGACGGTGATGTCCTCCACCTGGCCGTTGATGGCGCGGATGGCCTCCGGCACAGGGCCGGCCTCGTCCCAGGCACCGGAGCCAGCCGCGTCCTTGGATGCGGGGATGCCGAAGAGAATCACTCCCCCGACACCGACCGAGGCGGCCTCCTTGACCACCGGGATCAGCTCGTCCACCGAAAGCTGGGAGTGCCCGGGCATGGACTCGATCGGATTGCTCACCCCATTGCCGGGAACGACGAAGAGGGGCAGCACGAACGATGCAGGGTGGAGGCGGGTCTCCGCCACCTGGCGGCGCAGGGCCGCGGTTCGGCGGAGCCGGCGGCTCCGCAACTCCGGATATCGAGTCATACGGTGCTCCTATCTCTGAGACCGGCCCCAATCAGGCCGATCAACTCCTCGAAGGAGGGATGGTCGGGGATCACGTCTGGAACCCTCCCGCGCGCTTCGAGTGAATGGGCGGTGGTCTCTCCGATCGCGCCGATCACCAACCTGTCCAGCGTGCGGGAGAGAAGCCATCCGGCCACGGCGCTGGGCGAGCCGAAGGCGACCGCGTCCACCGCGTCGTCCCCCGGGGCCAACGGCTCGACGTCGTAGACCGCCAGAGTGTCGATGGTGGCTCCGGCCGTCTCCAGGGTGTCGAGCCGCGATAGGTCTGCGGTGGCTGCGTGGGGAAAGAACACGGATCGTCCGGCGATGACTCCCGACATGCGCCCGAACAACTCCTCCGATCCGGCATCGCCTACCAGGCTGGGATTCCCGCCCGCGCTCCGCACCGCGGCCGCAGTGGCCGGCCCGACGGCCACCACCGGCACATCTGGCATACCTCCCTCCGGCCAGAGTGTGGTGACGGTCCGGGACGAACTGAGAACCAGCCAGTCGCAACGGGCTGCTCTGTCCCGCGCCATGTCGATTGTGGTTGCGTCGGCAGGAACACACTCGATGCAGGGCAACGAGACCGGCTCGAGGCCTGCGCCCACGGCGATCGACTCCAGAGCTGCCGACCGCTCGGGCGTGCTGGTGAGGGCGAGACGGGGACGGGTCACAGCCCCAAGCCTCTCTGCAGTGCGCCCGCCGCCATCTCGGGGGAGGGTCCATCGGCGACGGCAAAGCGAGGTCCCTGATCGTCCTCCACGAAGCCGGCGACGCGAATGGACCCCTCGTCGACCTCGGCCAGGGCGCCCAACGCCGAGCGGCATCCGGCGCGCGTGATCGCCAGCAGCGCCCGCTCGGTCTCGACGGCGAGCCGGGTCGAAGGGTCGTCGATGTCCATCATCAGCTCGAGGAGCGGGTCGTCAGTTCGCCCCTCCACGGCGAGGGCCCCCTGGGCCGGTGCAGGGACCATCTCGGTGAGGGTGAAGCGGTGCGCGATCTCGGCGGAGCGGCCAAGACGTCGCAGGCCGGCTTCGGCGAGGACCAAAGCGTCGTAATCCCCTGACTCCATCTTGGCGAGACGTGTGCCGACGTTGCCGCGAATGTCCGCGACAACGAGATCGGACCGCAGAGCTTGCAGCTGTGCGGCCCGACGCGGGCTTCCCGTTCCCACTCTCCCTCCGGTGGGGACTGACTCGAGGTCATACCCGCAGAGGACATCCCATGGCGCCTCACGTTCGGGGTAGAACACGGTGAGGCCACCGGGACCTTCGACGGGGAGGTCCTTGCAGGAGTGCACCGCGAAATCGGCTCGATGGTCGAGGACCGCCTGCTGCACGGCCCGTACGAAAGCGCCGACCTCGGTGAGGGTGGCGACCGGTGAGACCCGGTCGCGATCGCCCGTGGTCGAAACCTCGACGAGGGTGGTCTCCAGGCCCGGGTGGGCAGCCTCGAGACGTCCGGCCACCCCGCGCGCCTGCGCCAAGGCCAGATCGGAGCCTCGGGTGGCGATCCTCAGATCAGCCATCGTCGACGCCGAATGCGTCGGCGATGACATCGATGGCTTCGGGAGCCCGGTCAGCGGTCTTCAGATAGGAGACCGGCCCGGCCAAGAGGGTGCGGGCCACGGTATGTGCCGACTGACGGAGGATCGCTTCGTCGGCCGGGTCGCCGAGGCGACCGGAGAACCTCCGAACCGCATCGTCGACAATCTCGTCGGCAGCGCTCATCAGACCACCGATGAGCGGACCCACCTCGTGATGCTCCCGGTAGTTGCGGTAGGCACTAGTGGCCGCCGACTCGACGAAAGCGTCGGCCTCGTCGGTCCGGGGACGTCGATCGGCCATCCTGGCGAGGTCGTCTATCGCGATGTAGGTGATCTCGTCCTCGACCTTCGGCTTGAAGTCGGGAGGCATCGCCATGTCGACCAGCAGCAGCGGTTCCCGACGTCGAGAGATCGCATCGGAGAGGTCGCGATCGTCGACAAGCCGATGTTTGGCTGATGTTGCCGATATGACGGCAGGAAACTCCTCGATCACCGATCGGGCTTGCTCGAAGGGGAGAGTCTCTATCCCGTCCCTGTCAGTCACCTTCTCGGGGTGACGCGCCACCACGGTGATCAGCGGTGGCGCGGGAAGGAGCAGCAGACCGTCCACCACCGCCATCGCCATCGTCCCCGAGCCGAGGACCGCCACCCGGTCGGCAGTGCCGACCGCCTGAGCGGCGACGGCCGCCATCGAGTTGTGTGGGGAGCCCGGTATGAGCTCACGTGCCTGACGACCCACCGACACGGCCGACTCGAGGAAACGGGCAAACAGACCGTCGACCTGGCCAGCGCCCTCGGCCTCGATCAGGGTCTGTCGGAACTGGGTGAGAATCTCCTGCTCCCCGAGGATGGGGGATTCGAGTCCGGCAGCGATTCGGTAGAGGTGGGTCGCCGCCGCCTCACCCACACGGATCTGCGGCTCGACCTCCACCACCTCGCCCAAGAGATCGGTCAGCGCCTCCCTGAGTTGCTGGTTCGCGCCGGGCACGGCAACCTCGACACGGAGACAAGTGGAGAGCACGAATCCCTCCTCCAGGCTGGCTCCGCGGAGCAGCGAGCCCGCGATCTCGGCGCGGGTGGCGCCGTCGTGTTCGGGGTAGGAGAAGCTTGCGACCGATAGCTCCAAAGTGCCGTTTCCTTCGAGCTGACAGAACGACGGTAACGGTGTGCACGTCCGACACAGAGTCGGCAAAATGGCGGGACGGCTCGGTCCAGGCCGTCCGCTTCTGTGTCGATCTGGCGACCGATAGAGTCTTCGAATCGACACAGACGCGATCAAACCCAGTCACGGGGTGGCCCCCGGACCAGTTCGAGCAGCGCCGCCTCGCGACTCCCCGGCTCCGGTTCTTGCCCATAGACCCAGCGCGCCCGTGGTGGCAGGGATGCCAGGATCGACTCCGTCCTCCCCGACGTTTCCAGACCGAACCTGGTGCCCCGATCCCAGACCAGGTTGAATTCGGCGTATCTCCCTCGGCGCACCTCCTGCCACTCGCGCTCCCGCTCTCCATACTCTTCGTCGAGCCGTGCTTCGAGGACGGGTAGATATAGATCGACCAGGCCGTGCCCCACATCCACCTGGAACTCCCAGACTTCGTCGAGACGATCGGTGAGATGGTCGTAGAAGATCCCCCCGATCCCGCGCGCCTCACCCCGGTGGGGTAGATAGAAGTACTCGTCGCATGCCTGCTTCCAAACGGGATAGTTGGCCACCGGGTGCCGACCACAGATGGACTCTAGGGTCTTGTGGAAGTGGCGGGCGTCGCCCTCGTCTACGTAGTAGGGGGTGAGGTCGGCACCGCCTCCGAACCAGGAGTGCCCGGAGTCGGTCTCGAAGTAGCGAACATTGGCATGGAATGTCGGAGCCAGCGGGTTAAGCGGGTGGACGATGATCGACAAGCCGGTGGCGAAGAACCGCGAGCTCTCGACCGCCATGCGCTCCGATAGGGCTCCGGGAGTGGCTCCCTCCACGGCACTGAAGTTGACCGCCGCCTTCTCGACACGGCCCGGCCCGGCGAGGATGCGGGTGATGCCCCCGCCTCCTCCAGGCCTGACCCAGTCGTCCGACCCGAAGGTCTGCCCTCCATCCACCGCCTCCAGGGCGGCACAGAAGGCCGATTGGAGCTCGCGGTAGGTTGCTTCGATCTGTCCTCTGTCCGGCAAAGGCGTCTCCTGGGTACCGTCACGACATGCCGAGAACGACCGCCGACCTGACCGACACCGAGAAGACGTTCCTGACGGAGCGACATCTGGGCACTCTGACCACGATGCGCTCGGACGGGACTCCGCACGTCGTGGCGATCGCATTCGCCTACGACGCCGACGCCGGATTGGTCCGGATCATCAGCTCGGACAATACGCAGAAAGTGAAGAACGCGGAAGCGCACGGCCGGGCTGCGGTGTGCCAGGTCGACGGTCCGCGATGGCTCACTCTCGAGGGTGCGGCGCGCGTGGTCAGAGATCGCGGCGGCGTGGCCAGGGCGGTGATCGCCTTCGAGGAGCGGTATCGCCCGGCGCGCGAGAACCCGATACGTGTGGCGATCGAAATCACCGTCGACCGACTGATGGGGAGGGCTTGATTCGATGCGGTCACACCGCGTCATGTCGCGGGACTCTGAGACCTCCGCCCCAGATTCAGCCCCGATCGCGCCAACACCGCATGGCCACCTCGGTGACGATCACCGACCGCGCCGGCTGATCCATGCAGTCATTCCTCGATGACACCAGGGTGGGTGTTTATGTACTCGGCCTCCTCGACGACCATCGTGTCGGGACTCAACTCCTGGCCGGTGCGGAAGGCGGCACGACCGACGAGGTGCGCTGCCACCGGCGCGGTGATGAACTGGAGCAGTATGACCAGGAGCAATTTCGCCACTGCGCCGGGGATGGGCACCATGAAGGCTGCGCCGACCAGGATCAGCAGCAGGCCCAGCGTCGCCGGCTTGGTGGCGGAGTGCATCCGAGCGAAGACATCGTTGAACCCTTGCAGACCGATCGCGGCGAGGAGGGCGAGTGACGCCCCGGTGACGATCAAGATCGAAGCGATCGCCTCCATCATGGCCCCCTCCGCTCGATGAAGTTGGCCACCATGCTGGTCCCGGTGAAGGCCAACAGGGCAGACACGACCATCACGTCGAGATAGGTGTCCTCGCCCGTTATCGCCGCCTGCACCGCCAGACCACTGACCACCATGAGGAGGAGGCTGTCGAGAGCGACGATCCGGTCGGCCAGCCCTCTGCCTATCAGCAGCCTGATCACACAAAGCAGGGCCGCCAGAGAGAGAAGAGCCAGTGCGATCGTGGTAGCGATCTCGATCATGCGGGACTCTCCTCGGAAGAGATCGCGCCGCCGCCACGGACCGGGAAGGCGGTAATGGTCAACTCCTCCAGCCGACGCACCGACTCCCGGGTCTGTTCCAGGGTCTGGAGATGGAAGACATGGATGAACAGCGTCGAGTTCTCCTCGTCGACCTCGAGGGTCACGGTGCCCGGCGTCAGGGACACCATGCTGGCTACCGAGGTGATGATGCCCGGAGCCCGGCTCTGGAGACGCACCGAGACCACCGCGGCGTCGATCAGATTCTGTGGGGTGATGACCTCCCAGGCGACCAGTGCCGAAGCCTTGGTCAGCTCCCAGAAGAAGTAGAAGAGGAGCTTCAACGCCGCCAGTGGGTTCAGGCCGATCTCGTAGCCGGTCTCCTTGGGGGGGAGGAGGTGCACGACGACGGCGGCTACCACCAGGCCACCGATGAGATTGGCCCAAGACAGCGACTCCCAAAGTGTAACCCAGACCCCGGAGAGCCACAGGAGCATGACGACACGGCTCATGGTGCTCTCACCGCGGCAACGTAGCTGGACGGATCGATGAGGCCGGAGGCTGCCACCTCACCCAACTCGTAGAGGGGGGCGGCGCCGAAGACGATGGCGATACTCAACAACACCAAGAAGGCCGTGGGCCCGGTCATGAGTCGAGGGAGGCTTGGCCGCGAGGCTTCGAGCCCCTCGGGGTTCGGAGGAGGCTCATCTGCCTTACCCCAGAAGACGCCCGACCAGATCTTCGTCATCGAGAAGAGGGTCAATGCACTCACCGATATCGCCACGGCCACCGTCACATAGGCACCGATCGCAAATCCGGCCTCGATCAATGCCAGCTTGGCCACGAAGCCGGAGAAGGGTGGGACGCCGGCGATGCTCAAAGCGGGGAGAAGGAACAGCGCGGCGAGCAGCGGGCTGGTGTGGAGGAGACCACCAAGCCTTCGTAGTGCGCCGGTGCCGGTCTGCTCCTCGATGAGCCCGCCGACGAGCAAGAGCGTGGTTTTTACGATGATGTTGTGGACGATGTAATAGACGGTGGCAGCCAGCCCGGCCAGGTTGTACAGACCGAGCCCGAAGATCATGTAGCCGATCTGGCTGATGATGTGGAAGCTGAGGATTCGTTTGACGTCGTCCTGGGTGATGGCCCCGAACACACCGGTGACCATGGTGAGCGCCGCCACCACGAGGAGCAGCCGCGACGGCCCGACTTCGCCAAACAAGAGTGTTTGGGAGCGAATGATGGCGTAGACCCCCACCTTGGTGAGCAGTCCGGCGAAGATCGCCGTGATCGGCGAGACCGCCACCGGATAGGAGTCGGGAAGCCAGAAGAACAGCGGGAAGATCGCCGCCTTGATCCCGAAGACCACCAAGAAGAGCAGTCCCAGGGTCGATCTGAGGCCCGGGTCGATCTCGGTGAGCTTCGTCGCCAGATCGGCCATGTTGACCGTCCCGGTGGCGGCGTAGACCAGGCCCACGCCCGTTATGAACAAGGTCGAGGCGAAGAGGCTGATCACCACATAGGTCATCCCGTGACGAATCTGGAGCTTGGAGCCGCCGAAGGTGATCAAGACGTAGCTGGCGGTGAGCATCACCTCGAAGGAGACGAACAGGTTGAAGAGATCGCCGGTGAGGAAACAGGCGGACACCCCGGCGGCGAGGATCAGGTACAGCGAGTGGAAGAAAGCTCTGGTCTCATCGGTCTTCGGGCTACCGACCGCGAAGATGAACACCGCGAGCAGCATGATCGACGAGATCGTGAGCAAGATCGCCGAGAAGGCATCTGCGACCAGCGTGATTCCGAGCGGGAAGGTCACCGAACCGACGTGGCCCACCAACACCGTGCCGTCCGACACCTGTCCGAGGAGGATGAGACTGGAGACCAGCGTGCCTCCGAGGGCGAGTGTCCCGACCGTGCGTCTCACCAGCGGCCAACGCACCAGCCCGATCGTGATCGCGGCGGTGCCCAACGGGAGCGCGATCGGCAGGATCAACAGCGGGCTCACGGCGAGATCTCCCGGCCGCGATCGCCCTGATCGTGACCGTTGCCCGACGCGACTCGAGCCGCCCGGGCCACCCGAGACGCGATCATCGCCGCGATCCGACGGTCTTCGACATCGTCCTCGACCTCGTCCGACCTGGTGAGTATCCAACTTCGGTAGGCGAGGGCGAGCAGGAAGGCGCTCACCCCGAATGTGATCACGATGGCGGTGAGCGCGAGCGCCTGGGGCAGGGGGTCGGCGTACGGCCCGCCACTTCCATCGACGAGGGGAGCGTCACCCGCCCGACCTCCAGCTATCAACAGAAGGAGGTTGGCGCCATGGCCGAGGAGCCCTAGCCCGATGACGATTCGACTCAGATTGCGCTGCAGCAACAAATAGGCGCCGGTTCCATAGAGCACCGCCACTGCCAGCACCATGACCACGATCACTCGGCCCCCTCCTCGGTTCCGAAGGTGACGATCAACGCCGCCACCAGCCCGATCACCACGGTGAAGACGCCAATGTCGAAGGGGAGGGTGGAACTGGCCTTGAGGGTCCCCAGCACCGGCAGATCGATCTCAACGTAGGTGCTTTCGAGGAATGCGCTCCCCCACCACCAGCCGGCGATCCCGGTCAGCATCGACAGGGCCAGCCCGGTAGCGAGCATCGTTTCTGCACTCACCGGGAGGATCTGTTTCATCTGCTCCCCCCCTCCGGCCACGTACTTGAGTATCAGAGAGATCCCGAAGACGAGACCGGCCACGAAACCCCCACCCGGCGAGTTGTGACCCGAGAAGAGCAGGTACAAGGAGAACACGAGGGCGGTTCGAACTATGACGTCGACCAGGGTGTCGAGGATGAAGGAGCGATGGATCACCTCTCCAGCCTCCGCTCTCCCTCAGCCACCTTCCCCGTGCCCAGCTCCGTGTCCGCCGCACCGGCCGAGCGGTGACGGGCCATCAGCAGTGCCATCACGCCCATGGCCACCACGGCGAGAACAGTGATCTCCCCGAGGGTGTCCAACGCCCTGAAGTCGGTGAGGATGACGTTCACCACATTGCTGCCTCCTCCCTCAGGCTCGGATCGAGCCAGGTACTCGTCCGCCAGTGAAGGGGCCCGCCGACCGGCGGCAGCCATCAAGGCGAACGCCCCGGCAAAGATCCCCATCCCGGCCGAGATGGTGATCCTCACCACTCTTCGGATGCGGGACTGGACGACCTCGAATGTGCGGGGGAGGACCCGCAAGACCAGAACGAACAGCGTGAGGATCAGCGTCTCGATGAGCAGCTGGGTCAGGGCGAGATCCGGCGCTCCCTGGATCACGAACAGCACGGCCACCCCGTAGCCCACCGCCCCCAGGAACAGGACGGCTGCCAGCCTCTGGGATGCGGCCACCGCCGCCAGGGCTGCCACGGCCACGAGAGCCGCCGTCACAACCTGCACCGGCGATTCGGCGAAGATGAGCCCGGAGGGGGGAAGCCAGTGTCTGGCGAGGAGGATGCCGGGCGCGGCCACGGTCACACTCATGATCACGGCGAGATAGACGGGCAGGGAACCGCCCTGGAGCAACGAAGTGACCCGGTCGGCGAGCCGATTGACCCCCGCCAGAGCGCTGGTATACACCTGGGTCGCCTCCGGTGCCCTGCTGGTGAACCGGCGCAGCTTCGAGAGAGGTCGTCTCCAGAGAAGTACTCCCGCCCCCACCGCGAGAGCGGACATGCCAAGCGGCACACCGAACCCGTGCCAGGCAGCCAGGTGGTAATCGGCAGCCCCTGGGGCAACCGCACCCGCGGCGGACCCGACCAGCGCATCGACGAGAGATGGTGCGAATCCGGCAACGATGGTCACGGTCACGAGGACCAGTGGTGGAGTCAGGAATCCCAGTCGCGGGGGCATGATCTCGGATTCGACCGGCTCGTCGAGCTGGTCCTCGGGCTTGGCCATGAACCCGCCCCACAAGAACCTCAGCCCATAGGCGACGGTGAGCGCCGATCCGGCCACGACTCCGGCAGCGACCCACAGACTCTCATGTACCAGGCCCTCCAGAGCGGCCTCTTTGCTGACGAAGCCGAAGAGCCCGGGGACCCCGGCCATCGAGGCGGTGGCGACGATCGCCACCGCGAACGTCGCCGGCATGATTGCGCCAAGACCACTGAGACGACGAATATCCCGGGTATGGGCCTGGTGGTCCACGATCCCGGCCACCATGAATAGGGCGGCTTTGAAGATGGCGTGGGCGAGGATCATCGCCACCCCGGCGAAGGTGAGCTCGGGAATGCCGACACCGACCAGCGCCACGATGAAGCCGAGCTGTGAGACGGTGCCCTGAGCCAGGAGCAGTTTCAGGTCGTGCTGCGCCAAGGCTCTCCACCCTCCCACCAGCATGGTGAGGAGCCCGACGCAGACGAGTGTTGGGCGCCACCAGGCGACCAGCTCCGCATAGGCAGGGGCGAGACGGGCGATCAGATAGATGCCTCCCTTCACCATGGTGGCCGAGTGGAGATAGGCACTGACCGGGGTAGGTGCGCTCATGGCACCGGGAAGCCAGAAGTGGAACGGGAATTGCGCCGACTTGGTGAAAGCACCGAGCAGCACGAGCCCGAGACCGACCACCGCGGTCGTGCTGGTCGGTGGATCGGCGAGGAGATCGGACAAGCTGTAGGTTCCACCGGCCTGGGCCATCAGCACGATCCCGCCGAGCATGGCCAAACCCCCCAACCCGGTCACCAGGAGTGCCTGAAGGGCACCGGTGCGTGCCGCGACGCTCTGGTCATTGAATCCGATCAACAGGTAGGAAGTGACGGATGTGAGTTCCCAGAAGATGAACAGGAGCAGGATGTTGTCCGCCACCACCAGCCCGAACATGGAGGCGGCGAAGGTCACCAGGTAGGCCGCAAACCGGCCCAGATCTGGACGCGGAGCGAAGTATCGCCACGCGTAGACGAAGATCAGAACTCCGATCCCACCGATCAGCACCGTCATCAGACTGCCGAGACCGTCGAGTCGGAAATCGAGGTCCAGGCCCAGGACGGGGAGCCAGGACAACCCCTCGGTCACGACATCTTCGCCGCCCGACCTGGCAACGACGAGCCAGACGATCATGGAGGCAGGGGCCAGAGCGCCGAGGAGGAAGACCCTCGTGCCCAGACGTCCGCCCAACGCTCCGCAGACCGCGGCCACGAGGGCACAGAAGATGAGTACGGATATCACTTCAGCCGTTATCTCACCAGGTCATCGAATCGACTGCCCCCTGGGACTCGCCCGGTTGCGCCCCCGGCCCCGACCCCCATGGCTCTCGAGTTGTCGACAGGCTCTGGCAGCATCACCAACCTCGGAGGATATTCGGACAGCACCCCAGTCCACGCCGGCCCGGCGACCACGGCGCGGCACCACTCTCCACGCCGTGCTCATCGAGTCGCACCATACCGGAACCCAGGACATGGGATCCCGCCGATGAATCGCCAGCCGACCTGGCCCTTCGAGTGAACCGACGCCACTCCCGTGTGCCGCGCCGTGGCGAGATGCGCTAGAACCGAGGCTGATGACGCGATGCGTGGCGCTTTTGAGGGGGATCGGTCCCGGCAACCCGAACATGCGAAATGAGCACCTGCGCCGGGTGTGCGAAGAACTCGGTCTGGCAAACGTGAGCACGGTGATCTCGAGCGGGAACGTCGTCTTCGACACAGACAGCCAGGAGTCTCGAGACCTCCCCGAGCTGGAAACGATGCTGGAGAGAGCTTGGTCCGAGAAACTCGGATTCGAGAGCGCCACCATCATCCGGACGGCCGAGGACCTGGAGCGATTGGCGGGTTTGCAACCCTTCGGCGGGCTCGAGCACACCAAGGAGACCTACCTGCTCGTGACCTTCGCCAAGCACCCACTCACCGTCGATTTCGACTTCCCCCATCAGCCCGATGACCCATCGTTCCGGTTGGTGGGCGCAACCGACCGGGAGTTGTTCTCCGTCACCGACACCACCGCGACACGAACTCCGGACGTCATGGGCTGGATCGAAGGCCTCTTCGGCAAGAGTCTCACCTCGAGAACCTGGCTGACCGTGAACCGGATCCGAAACAGGATGGGCTGACCGTTCAGACGGTGCCCGCCGACTGGAGGTGCCCTTCAATCTCTGCAACGAAGGCGTCGATGTTCTCGATGTGGTGGGCATGTCCGCCTTCGAACTCGGCCACCCGGGCATGGGGCAGATATGCCCCGAGGAAGTCGACCACTCGCCGCTCCCAGGGGTCGGTGCGAGTCCCCTTGGTGATGAGTGTTGGGCTCCCGATCTCCGACAGATCACCAGCACGAAGGTCCGAGCGCATGAATTCCTCGTCTAGCCATGACAGTGTCATCCGATGGGGTAGCGCCCGTTCCCAGTAGGGATCGTCACGCACCCGTCCCGGGCCATCGACGAACCCGGCCGACGCGAGGAAGACCTCCAGATCTTCCTCGGTGATCTCTCGGCCTGCTAGTCCCCACAGATACCGGTTGGCCTCCTCGAGCCGCGCATCCGTATCCCCCAGCTCTTCGAGAATCCAATATGCCGCCGGCTCGATGAGCGTCAGCGAGCGCACCATGTCCTGGTGGACGGCGGCGAAATCGAGGAGCAGCTTGCCCCCGGCCGACCAACCGGCGAAGTCGGCCCACTCGATCTCCAGCTCCTCGAGCGTCAGGCGAAGGCTCTCCTGCTCGATGTGGCGGCTGTGGCCAGGGTGGCGCGGTTGTCCCGCCGAGCCGAGCTCGTTGTAGATCGGCTGAACCCTTATCGCCTTCCGCCGTCTGGCCAGTCTCTCCTGGAGGGGGATCCACGAGACCCATCCGGTCAGTCCCCCGGGCACCAGGATCAGGGGCTCACCCACCCCGAGAACATCGTGTTTCAACACTCGAGGCACCATCAGCCGCCTCCTCGGTTCACCGAGACCGGGCACGCTCCTATCGCAGCCGATGTGGCCACTTCGATACCTCCTGGGTCTGACCTCGAACGTAGTCCCGGCCACACCCCAGCCGCATCGGATGAACACCCCATTTCGGACGAACCGGACTCTGCTTTCGGCACGCTCCCGGCCGACCATCGGTATACGTTCTGGGGATGGCGTCTCTCGAAGGTCGGCTCCGGCTGACAGAGATCATGGGGTCACTCTCTCTCGCCACCGATGTCGCCACCGGTCAACCGCTGGGGCACGGGTTGAGGACGTGCCTCCTTGCCGTCGACCTCGCTTCCGTCATGGGGCTCGACGACGAGACGATCCGCACCGTCCATCACGTGTCACTGCTCCGCTTTCTCGGATGCACCGCCGACTCGGCGGAGATGGCGGCGTCGTTCGGAGGCAATGACCTGGAGGCGAATGCCAGCTTCGCTCCCGCCATGAACGGGACGGTCGTCGAGATGATGCGTGCCGGGTGGAATGCGGTCGATCCCGGGCTTCCCCCTTGGCGAAGGGCCCGGCTGTTCGGGATTGCGATGGCGGACTCCAGGGGAACGGCGGAGAGCCTCGCCGCCCACTGCGAGGTGGCCTCCATGCTCGCTGCCCGGCTCGGACTCGGAGGAGAGGTGATCGCTTCGCTGGAGACCAGTTATGAGCGCTGGGATGGGAAGGGCTATCCCGCGGGAGTGGAAGGTGAGGCGATCCCGATCGCACCGCGCATCGCGGTGGTCGCCGAGGACGTCGACCTGTTCGTCCGGTCGGGTGAAGATGTGAGAGCGATCCTGCAGAGACGTCGCGGCAAGTCGTACGACCCGACGGTGGTCGACGCCCTCGACGAGATCGAAGACTGGGCCAAGGAGGCCGACTGGGATGAGATCATCGAAGCCGAGCCAAAACCGCCCACCATGGTGGCCGACCTCGACACCGCCCTCCGGGTCCTGGCCGACTTCGTCGACCTCAAGTCTCCATGGACCCGGGGCCATTCCACCAAAGTCGCTGATCTGGCTGAGGCGGCGGCGCGTGATGCCTCTCTCTCCGACGAGGAGGCGGTGGAATTGCGACGGGCGGGGTTGGTCCACGACCTGGGTCGAGTGGGTGTCGAGAACGGTATCTGGGACAAAGAGGCCCGTCTGTCCATCGACGAGCAGGAGAAGGTCAGGCTCCATCCCTATCTGACCCATAGAATCCTCGCCCGGTGTCGTGGTCTCGCCGGTCTCGCCGATCTGGCGTCGAGCCACCACGAGCGGCTCGACGGCTCCGGCTACCACCGTCAGTCGACGTCGGAGGGGCTGACGTTTTCGGCGAGGATCCTCGCCGCGGCCGACGTTCTTGCCGCCCTCACCTCGGCACGTCCTCATCGGGAGCGGCTCGATTTGGATGAAGCGGTCGCCGCTGTGCGCGAGGAAGTCGATTCGGGGCTGCTCGACAAGCGGGCGGTGGAATGTGTCGTGGCGGCGGCCGGAGGAGAGCGTCTGCCGGTTCCCACCAATCCCGCCGGGTTGAGCGAGCGTGAGATAGAGGTGCTGGAGCTCCTGTCCGGGGGACTCACCAACCGGGAGATGGCCGAACGGCTCTTCATCTCACCAAAGACGGTTGGGCGCCATATCGAGAACATCTACTCCAAGATCGGGGTCTCCAGCCGCGCCGCTGCTGCCGTGTACGCCATGGAGCATCGTCTCCTCCGTTGACCTACCGGGACGAACCGAGGGCGCTGGACTTCGCTGGGTGGGGCCTGCAACCCTGGGTTCGCTGGCGTCAGGTCACCCTTACGCGAGGTGTAAGGTAATTTGCACTATCTCGATAGTGGAATTTATCTTGCCCGTCCGTTGCACTTCACACCGAGAGGAACGACGAGTGAAACCGATCGTCACGATCCTGACCGCGATGGCTCTGGTGACGGCATGCGGAGGCGAGGGAGCGGGGACCACTGTGCCCGCGGGGCCGTCGGACTCGACGACGACTGCACCGTCGCCGACCACTACGGCGCAGGCGCCGGACACCACCCGCGCTCAGGCTGGGCCGCTGGTCCTCTACTCGGGGAGGAACGAGAACTTCGTCCAACCCGTGATCGCTGCGTTCACCGCCGCCACCGGCATCCAAGTCGATGTCCGGTATGCGGGCACCGGGGAACTGGCGACCACGATTCTCGCTGAAGGCGAGGACACTCCGGCAGATGTGTTCTGGGCCCAGGACCCGGCCTTCATCGGTGGCATCGCCAAGGAGGGTCTGCTCGCCGAGCTCCCCGGCGACATCACCACACTGGTGGCAGACCGTTTCCGCGATGCCGACAACCGATGGGTGGGGATCACCGGACGGAGCCGGGTGTTCGTCTACAACACCGACCTGGTCGACGAAACAGAGCTGCCGGCATCGGTGTGGGACCTCGTCGAGCCCGAATGGAACGGCCGATTCGGTGTGGCTCCCACCAATGGATCGTTCGTGGCGTTCGTCACGGGAATGTTGCTCGCCGAAGGCGAAGAGAAGACCCGGGAGTGGCTCGAGGGCATCGCGGCGAACAATCCGGTGATCTTCGAGGGCAACGGGCCCATCGTCGACGCCACCGTGGCCGGCGATCTCCCTGGCGGCCTGGTCAACCACTACTACCTGCTGCAACGCATCGCCGAGTTGGGCGCAGTCCCCGCCTCGAATCACTACTTCGGTGACGGGGACCCTGCCAGCATGGTGATGGCCACCGGCGCAGGGATCCTCGCCGCCTCGGACCAACCGGATGCGGCCGCCGACCTGATCCGGCATCTGCTCTCGGCCGACAGCCAGGAGCACTTCCTCGGCCTCTTCGAGTATCCACTCATCGACGGCGCGGGCACACCTGAGGGTCAGCCCGACCTCGAGGATCTCCCGGTCCTCGATATCAGCCTCACCGACACCGCTGACACCCTCGAAGCTGCCCTCAACCTGATCTCGGAGTCCGGATTGAACTAGTGACAGGTCAGTGAGCCCATGGCCGCCATAGCCCCGGCTCGGGGCACCCGCACCCTGCCCAAGCCCTCTCCCGCCAGACGGGAGAGGGCTCCACTCGCGTTGTGGGCCCTCGGCCTGCTGGCGGTGGGCCCGGCGGTGGCGCCGATCGTCTATCTCCTCTGGACCGTCTTGCGCGCCGGGGTGACCGACACCAGCGGGATTCCGGCCAGCCGATTGTGGTCGCTCTTTCTCTCGACGGCGGTGCTGGTGGTGGCGGTCACCGTCACCACTGCGCTCCTGGGCACAGCCACGGCGTGGTTGACCACCCGGACCGACCTGGCCGGGCGGAGGGTGTGGTCGACTCTGGTGACGGTGCCTCTGGTCATCCCCTCATACGTCGGCGCCCTCGCCATGCTGGGCACGTCCGGCAACAGCGGCCTCATGACCGAGGCGCTGCGCGCCATAGGTCTCCCCGGCCTGCCCGTCTTCGCCGGGTTTTGGGCCGCCTGGGGAGCCCTCAGCCTGTGGAACTTCTCCTATATCCACCTTCTCGGGGTTCCCGCCATCCGTCGCATGGATCCCTCGCTCGAGGAGGCGGCACGGAGTCTGGGCTCGTCGCGATGGAGGACCTTACGCACCGTGGTGCTCCCTCAATTGCGCCCGGCACTCCTCAGTGGCTCGCTGCTCGTCTCTCTCTATGTCCTGTCCGACTTCGGAGCGGTGTCTCTTCTCAGGTACGAGACCTTCACCCGGGCCATATATGCCCAGTTCCGGGGGCGACTCGACGTGACACCGGCCATGTACCTCTCCGGGATCCTGATCCTGGTGGCCCTGGTCCTGGTGTGGGCCGAGCAGCGGATACGGGGACGCGCCGCCCTGGCGGCGGTCCGGCCCACCCGGGTGCCCGAGACGGTGCGGTTACAAGGCTTCGCCCGATTCGCCGCCTACGGCTTCCTGGCCACGGTGGTCATCGGTGCGCTGGTCCTGCCTCTTCTCACCCTGGCCTGGTGGACGGGACGCGGAATCTCACTGGGGAACCCCGTGGATTCGGTGATCCCGGAGCTGGTGCGATCTACATCCGTGGCAGGCGGTGCCGCATTGGTGACCATCGTCGCCGCCATCCCCCTCGCCATCCTCACCATTCGCCATGCCAACCGCAGGACCCGGCTTCTCGAGTCGGTCACCTGGTCGACCTACTCGCTCCCCCACCTGGCGGTGGGGCTCGGTTTTCTGATTCTCGCCCTCCGTTTCGTGCCGCCGTTGTACCAAACCGTGCCTCTGCTTCTGATCGCCTATGTAGCGATGTTTCTCCCCCAGGCGCTATCCGCCGCCCAGAACGGGCTCCGACAGATCGGCACCAGTCTCGAGGAGGCGAGTCGCGGTCTGGGAGCGGGTGCATTGGGGACCCTCCGGCACATAACGCTCCCCCTACTCTGGCCGTCGCTCCTGGCGGGAGGAGCCCTGGTCTTCCTGACCGTCATGAAGGAGCTACCGGCGACTCTCCTGCTCCGGCCCACCGGATTCGAGACACTGGCGGTGCGGATCTGGAGTGCATCGTCTGAGCTCTTCTACACTCAGGCGAGTGTGGCCGCGTTGGTGCTCGTCGCCGTCTCGGCCGTGCCCCTGTATTTCCTCGTCGCTCGCGACCTGCACGATTGACCATGTCCGACGGATACACACTCGCCATCAGAGCACGCCACGTCGACCGACGCTTCGGCGATGTGATGGCACTCGACGGCTTCAATCTGGACGTCCATGCCGGCCACGTGATGACTCTGCTGGGACCCTCGGGCTCGGGTAAGACGACCGCACTGCGCCTGATCGCTGGATTCGACAGACCGGACCAGGGGTCGATCGAGGTCGGAGGTGTGATGGTGGCCGATGAGGCCACGTTCGTTTCGCCGGAGAAGCGTCGGGTGGGCATGGTCTTCCAGGACTACGCCCTGTTCCCTCATCTCACCGTGGCCCGGAACGTCGGTTACGGCGTGGGGAGAGACATCCGCAAACGTCGCGTGACCGAGACCCTCGAGCTCGTCGGACTGGGCGGCAAGGAGCATCGGCTCCCCAACGAGCTCTCCGGCGGTGAGCAGCAGCGAGTGGCCCTGGCACGTGCTCTCGCCCCGGAGCCGAGCGTCATCCTGCTCGACGAGCCGTTCTCCAATCTCGACGCCTCGCTTCGAGCTCGGGTGCGCACCGAAGTCGCCGACATACTCCGCACCGCCGGCACCACCGCCGTGTTCGTGACCCACGACCAGGAGGAGGCCCTGTCCACCAGCGACTTCGTCGCGGTGATGCGGGCGGGACAGGTGGTCCAAGCGGCGCGCCCGGGCGACCTGTACCACGACCCCATCGATGAATGGGTGGCCGGTTTCCTCGGTGACGCCGACTTCTTCGCCGGTCATGCCGCGTCAGGACGCGTCACCACACCGCTAGGCGTCTTTCCCACCGATCTCGAGGGGTCGGTGCGGGTCATGATCCGCCCCGAGTCAGTGGTCCTCTCCCCCAACGAGTCGGGCAGCGCCGTGGTCCGGCAGCGCCAGTTCTTCGGCCACGACCAGTTGGTCACGGTGACCCTGAAGGGAGGTCATCAGATTCGGGCACGCCTCGGACCCACCCCCTATTTCGAACCGGGCGATCCGGTTTCGGTGTCCGTCCAGCGCGCTACCGCTTTCCCGGCGCCACGGAGCGCAACCGTCCAATGAACCTCGCAGGGACATCGACGTGCTAGCCATCCTCGATGGACCAGGCTCGCACCCACGGACACGGTTTGTCGCCGGTCGGGGCCGGGTAGATTCGTAGATATGTTCGGGCGAAACTCCTGGGCCATCGGGCGACTCGGCGGCATCGAGATCAGAATCGATCCTTCGTGGAGCTTCATCGCCTTCCTCATCGCCTACTCGTTCTTCCTGGCCATCCAGTTCCGCTTCGAAGCGATGGGAACCGCGGAGATGGTGATCCTTGCCGCCGGGATGGCTCTGATCTTCTTCGCCAGCGTCCTCCTCCACGAACTTGCACACAGCTGGGTCGCGGTGGCGCGCGGTGTCGAGGTCGAGCACATCACTCTGTTCCTCTTCGGCGGCGCCACGAAGGCCGATCTCGAGACCAACGAGCCGATGGACGAGTTCGTCATCGCCGTGGTGGGGCCGCTCACCAGTATCGCCTTGGCCGCCGGGTTCTGGCTGGCGGCCGTGGCGTTCGGGCCGGGAACGGTCGGCGGATTCGTCGCCGGGCATCTCGGCTGGATCAACCTCGCACTGGGAGTCTTCAACATGGTTCCCGGTTTCCCTCTCGACGGCGGACGGGTGTTGCGGTCGATCGTGTGGCGCCGTTCGGGAGACCTCGTTCGTGCCACACGTGTGGCAGCGCGCGGCGGCCAGTTCGTGGGATATGGCCTCATCGGCCTTGGCATCCTCCAGATCCTCTTTCTCGGCGCTCTCGTCGGGGGTCTCTGGTTCATCGCCATCGGCTGGTTCCTGTCTCAGGCCGCCCAGGCCTCCTTCTCCCAGCTTCAGATGCGTCGTGTCCTCGCAGAGGTCCCCGCCTCGAGGATCATGACCGCCGGGATCGTCGATATACCTGCCAGTCTCTCCATTCGTCAGGCCGTGGACGAGTACTTCATGAATCATGACTTCAACGCCTTTCCGGTCCGTGACGGCGAACGCACCGTTGGTGTCCTGACCATGAACGCCATCCGTGCCATCCCCCAGGAGGAGTGGCACGAGAGATTGGTGCGCACAGAAGCCGAGCCTCTCAGTGATGCGTGCACTGTCGGGCCATCGGAGCCCCTCGACGAGGTCGTCGGAAAGCTGATGAGCGGTGATCTCCGCCGGGTGGTGGTCGTCGACGACGGGCAGGTCACCGGGATCATCAGCCCTCGTGATATCAGTCGTTGGCTGCAGCGTTCCCAGGAGCTCGGCCTCACCGAATCGACGAGGCTCTGACTGGCCGGGTAATGGCGACCTGGGACCAGGTTCATGAGATAGCCGCCGGCCTGCCGGAGATCGAGACCCGCGGTGACGAATGGCGGGTCCGCGGCAAGCTGGTGGCGTGGGAGCGTCCCTTGCGCAAGTCGGACCGTGATGCCCTGGGCGACGAGGCACCTTCCGGGGAGATCCTGGCGATATGGCTCCCCAGTCTCGAAGCCAAAGAGGCGCTCTTGGCGGAGGGCGGTGGGATCTACTTCACCACGCCCCACTTCGACGGACACCGGAGCGTATTGATCCGACTGGAGAGACTGCCCGCAAACGAGCTGGAGGAGTTGATCATCGAGGCGTGGATCGACCGGGCCCCGAAACGGCTCTCCCAGCCCTTCATCGAGGACCACGGGCTGGGCTGACTCCGAGCGGATCGCTACTCGGGCTCATCGACGGTCCCGATCAGGAGGGTCGTCGAAGAGCGGGGCCGTGTCCGGGTCCATCACCAGCACGATGCCGCGGCAATACGAGCCCAGCGCCTCGCCCACTCCTCCGTAGAAGTGGGGGAGGCGTAGATCATGTTGACCAGATTTCCCGAGGGCAAACCCGAACCCGGGGTTGCAGGCCCCGTTCAGCGAAGTCTGGCGCCCCGAGTTCGCGGTTGGAGACCTATCGACGACCGTGTCCAACTCGACGAGTCAACCACGGAAGGCGACGGCTAGGGAGGACCGGGGAATAGTCTCGAATCCATGGGTGATCCAGCCTGTCATCTGTCTTCGGCGTGTCTGGTGTGTGGCCGGTTCATGGAAGATCCCGATGCCGCGGTCTGCCCCCACTGCGGCGAGCCGATCGACGGCGCACCGGACCACGCCGGTTCGGGAGCCGTGTTCACCGCCGCCCAGGTCAACACCATCCTCTACTGCGCCGAATTCGAGGCGACAGTCGACTTCTACCGGCGCCTCCTCGGTCTCGAGGTCTCCTTCTCCAACGAGTGGTTCGTCGAGTTCCGCATGGGAGATCGGACCAGGCTGAGCATCGCCGACGCCTCCCGGGCCACCATCCCGCCGGCCGACGGAAAGGGCATGACCCTGAGCGTGAAAGTGGCAGATCTCGATGACCTGAGAAGACGGCTCACCGCCCTCGGGATCGAGGCGACAACGAGCTCCGAGCGCTTCGGGTCGCGTGTGTTCGACATCCACGACCCGGAGGGTCATCGCATCGAGTTCTGGGCTGGTTAGACGAGCCCTTCGCCGCGACGTCCCGACCTGATTCGCCTATCGTCGAGAGCCGTGGGGAACGACCACCTGACATGCATCCCGAGGCAATCCTGATGGGCTCTCGTCGCCGGAACCGGGTCATCGAATCGCACACCATCGCCCGCTCCGCCTTCCGTCTCGGTGGAATTTTCGCGGTGGTAGCAGTTGGGTGGGGAGTGTTCGTCCTCGTGACCGGCGGCAGCTGGTGGGGGCCGATCCACGCCTTTCTGGTCGGAACCGTCCTGTTGGCCATCTCGGGTGCGGCCCAGATGTTCACCATCACCTGGGCATCGGCACCGGCGCCTTCCCGAGCTCTGGCCACTTTCCAACGTTGGGCGGTGGCAGGCGGTGCCGCCCTGGTCCTCGTCGGCGTAGGGGCGAGGATCGATCTTCTGACCTGGATCGGCGCCGTGGCCGTCGTAGCGGGCCTGGTCGCCCTCACCGCCTCGATCGTCGGTGCGGTTCGCCGCAGCCTCCTCCGCCGTTTCGACCTCTCTGCTCGCTTCTACGTCGCCGCATTCGCCAGCGGAGTAGTCGGTGTCACTCTCGGTGCAATCCTCGGCAGCGCGTCGGCGGGCAGCCGGATCGTCGGCATCCGACTGGTCCACTCCCACCTCAACCTCCTCGGGTTGGTGGGGCTGACCATCATCGGGACACTCCCGACATTCCTTCCCACCACCGCCCACCATCGCGCGGTCAGCGGGCGAGAGGCGATCGTCGCCTGGTGGCTCGGCCTCGCTGGCGTCTTGGCGATCGCATCCGGGCTCTGGGCGCCCCCGGAGCTGATCGGGTTGGGCAACCTCCTCGTCGCCGCGGCGGCTGCCTCGATCACCGGGGGGATCCTCTTCAGACTGTGGCGCAAGGGGGCGAGTCGACTCCCTTTCATCCAGGTGAGTGCAGGCGTGACCTGGTTGATCCTCTGGGCTGTCGTCGACGGGATCGGCATCCTGCAGTCGGGGACCAGCCCGGTATTCGGAGGGTGGGCGGGCGCCGCAGTCCTCGCCGGCGTCGGACAGGTGCTGGCGGGCTCTCTCGCCTACATCGTCCCGGTTCTCCTCGGCCCACCACTGGAACCGACGAGCACGATCCTCACCGGGCGACGCTGGGTTCCCCTGTCCCTCGCCAATCTGGCGGGGCTGGCCCTGGCCGCCGGCTGGCCGCCGATCGCGGTCGGGGCTGTGGGCTTGTGGACGGTCGACATCCTCGCCCGGGTCGCCTCGCTGGTCCGGGCGCGTCTCGCTCCCATCCAGGCTTGAACCATCTCCGAAGCGCAACCTCAGGGCACCAGGGCTGTCGCCAGCAACACCACAGCCGCCGAGACCAGCCCCCCGGCGATGCCAAGCGTCCGGGAGGCTCCCGTGGAGTCCCGCTTGGCCATCACCCCGTGGAGTGCAGCGACCCCGAAGCTGACCAAGGCGAGCACGATCTTCACCGTCAGTATCAGCCCGTAACTGCCCACCGTGAGAGCTCCGAGTGCCACGCCGCGGCGATAGATGAGAGCCAGCCCGGTCCACGAACAACACCGGCATCAGGACGAAGTTCGCCATCCCGGCGAACGCCCGGCCCATCGCGGCGAACAGCTCGGCGCGGCTCTCGTCAGCCAGTGTCTCCGCTGCCGCGCGACGCACGACGAGGGAAAGGTCAGCTGGTCACCCACCGAGCACGGCAGCCAAGACATGGGCGAACCGGACCCAAGACCACACGGTGAACATCCGTCGACCTCCCGTGAATCTGCCGGGGAGACTGCCAGGGTGAAGCAATCGGGGCCCCAACCCGCCCGGCCCCGGCCGAGCTCACCGAGTTCTCCGTGGAGACAATAGGATCGGAGAGACAGCAGCTTCTACGAGGTGAGATTCGAATGAGCGGCGTATTCAGCCCGCCACAACCGTCCAACGAGCCGGTGAAGTCGTACGCGCCAGGCACACCAGAGCGCGCATCGCTTCAAGAGGAACTGAAGCGGCAGGAGGAACTCAGTGTCGAGGTCCCCTGTGTCATCGGAGGAGAGGAAGTGTTCACCGGCAGCACCTTCGACCGGTACGCCCCCCACCGTCACGACCTGAAGCTGGCCTCCGCTCACGCCGCCGGAGACGCCGAAGTGAAGGCGGCGATCGCCGCAGCCCGGCAGGCAAAGCCGGAGTGGGAGGATTTGTCCTGGAACGAACGCGCCTCCATCTTCCTCAGGGCGGCCGACTTGATCTCGACCACCCGACGGGACCTGATCAACGCCTCGACCATGTTGGGCCAGTCGAAGAACGTGCAACAGGCCGAGATCGACGCCGCTTGTGAGCTGATCGACTTTCTCCGCTTCAACGTCCACTACTACCGCCAGATCATCGGGACCCAACCCGAGATCAACCCTCCTGGCGTCTGGAACAAGGTCGAGTACCGACCTCTCGAGGGCTTCGTTCTCGCCCTGACCCCATTCAACTTCACCGCCATCGCCGGCAACCTCCCCACCGCACCGGCCATCGGCGGCAACACCGTGATCTGGAAGCCGTCGGAGAAGCAGGTGCTGTCGGCCCACTACCTGATGCAGGTGTTCGGAGAAGCCGGGTTACCCGACGGGGTGATCAACCTGGTCCACGGGGACGGGGCTCTGGTAAGCGGGGTCTGCTTCGACGATCCCGACTTCGGAGGGCTCCACTTCACCGGCAACGTCGACGTGTTCCAAGGCCTGTGGAAGGCGATCGGCGACAACATCGCCACCTACAAGACCTTTCCCCGGGTGGTGGGTGAGACCGGGGGCAAGGACTTCATCGTCGCCCACCCCTCGGCAGACGTGGAGGCCTTGACCACGGCAATCGTCCGGGGAGCATTCGAGTACCAGGGGCAGAAGTGCTCAGCAGCGTCCCGCGCCTATGTGGCCTCGAGCGTGTGGTCGAAGCTGAGGGATCCCGTGGTCGACACGACCTCTTCCCTGACCATGGGTGACGTGTCCGACTTCTCCAAGTTCATGGGGGCCGTGATCGACGAAGCCGCCCTCCGCCGGCACCAACAGTGGCTGCAGCGCGCCGCCGACGACCCCGAGCTGGAGGTGCTGGTCGGAGGTGGTGTCGACGACTCCGACGGCTGGTTCGTCGAGCCCACGGTCATCGAGACGTCCAACCCCGACCACGCGATCATGTCGACTGAGCTGTTCGGGCCGATCATCACCGTGTTCGCCTATGAGGACGACCGCTGGTCCGAGACCCTCGACCTGGTCGACTCGACCTCACCATTCGCCCTCACCGGGGCCGTCTTCTCCCAGGACCGCTACGCAGTCGACGAGGCGACCACCCGGCTACGGCACGCCGCCGGCAACTTCTACGTCAATGACAAGCCCACCGGCTCGGTGGTGGGACAACAGCCGTTCGGCGGGGCGCGATCCTCCGGCACCAACGACAAGGCAGGTTCATCGCTGAACCTCCTCCGTTGGCTCAGCATGCGGTCCATCAAGGAGACGATGTCACCGCCAACGGATCACGCCTACCCCCACATGGAAAACTCCGCCTCGGGTTGACTCGCCTCGGCCCGTCGATCTATCGGGTCGACTTTGTCGGCGTGCCATCGGGCCGGGACCGGAGATCGGCATAGGCTGCTTCCAGCGCCATCTGCACCCGGTTCGAACGGTATCCGTCGTCTCCAGCCCGGACGTTTCCCATCCGCTGCTGAAAGTAGATCCCGGACTGCTTGACCTCCTCGGGGTTCAACGCATCATCGGCGATCAGCCGAGATGTGAAGTCGACGTCGTTTCCCTCGTCGATCGACCTGCGCGCCAACGTGACCAGCCGTGGCTCGGGACGCGCGGCCGCGAGCGTTCCGGGCAGGGGATCTGACGGCATGTGACCTGTGGTGATCACGGCTGCCTCCAATCGAAGTAGGTCTCGTCGTAGAGAAACCGGTCGCCCTCGTGGCCGACGATCTTGGCCAACACGAGGGACCGGTCGCTGGCGCAACCTTGTTCGAGATGAGCCGAGATCACCTCCGCGAAGTTGGAGAGCAATCCGGTGATCAGTGCGCGCTCACCGGCTCCGAGGCCGCAGCGGTTCGCATCGGTGACGCGCTGAGCCCAACCTGCGATCTCCTCGATGTTGTGGAGCCCGGCGCGGCCGGATTCGAGCTCGACGAGCAGGTCGGTCAATGCGCCGGTCCCGAGCTTGCAGGGTGGACACTGCCCACACGACTCCACGGCGAGAAAGCGCGACAGCTGGAGGGCGGCGTCGACGACACAAGCGGTGTCGTCGTAGACGATCATGCTCCCCGACCCCATGCCCGAGCCCACCGCGGCCAGTGAGCCATAGTCCATGGGGGTGTCGAGAAATCGGGCCGCGAGAGGGGCGTTGGAGGCGCCGGGAAACACCGCCGCCACCTGTCGTCCCGCGGCGAGCCCTCCCCCGATCCCGTAGACCAGGACCGCCAGGGGCGTCCCGGCCGGCAGCTCCACCACGGTCTCACGGTGCACGTCACCAGAGACGGTGTACAGCACCGTGCCCGGGGTGTCCGCGGTGCCGATCGAACGAAACCAGCCGGCACCACGGGCGAGGAGAGGTGGCACGTGAGCCAGCGTCTCCACGTTGTTGACCACGGTCGGGTTGTACTGATCGTCCCAGCCACTGGTGGCTGCGCCCACACCCTGGGTCTCGCCGACGTAGAGCCCCACGACATAAGGAGGAAGCCAACGCGGAAGTGGGGGGCGCCCCTCGATCGCCTCCAGCAGGCCCTTCTCCTCTCCCAACAGGTAGTCGTCGGGCCCGGTCACCAGACGGATCGGCACCTCTCCGAGCAGCCCGGCGTCGGTCATCTCGGTGGCCGCCGACTCCAGCCGCTCTATCTCCCTCTCGTACTTCTCCTTGATCCCGACAAATGCCTCCTCGGCGCCGACGGCGAAGGCGGCTATCCCAACCCCCTCGAGCAACTGGTAGGGATTGGAGCGAATCAGAGCCCTGTCCTTGAAGGTGCCGGGCTCTCCTTCGGCGGCGTTGCACACCACGAAACGACGCTGACCAGGGTCAGCGGATGCGACTCCGGACCACTTGATCCCGGTCGGGAAACCGGCTCCACCCCTTCCTCGCAGGCCGGCTTCGGTCACCCTCTCGATCGTCGCGTCGGGCCCGACCCGGAGAGCCTCGGCGAGCCCGTCTCCGCCACCTCGCGCCCGGTACTCGTCCAAACCCTCGAGAGGAGGGTCGGTGAGTAGGTATCCGGCTTCGCTCATTGGTCCCACGGGCCCGACTGACGCTAGTTGAGAGACGGGAACCCGAGGGAGCCGTGCAAATGAGTCAGATCCACGATCCGGATCGAGAGGATCTCTACGGTGAGCCCATGCTCTGTGCCTGGTGTCGCTCACCGATGGGATACCTCCACGGTCATGGTGCCTGTCTCGATGGATCGTGCCCGATGTTCGGGCTCAACCAAGCCGAGTGCTGCCAAGGCGAGACCGCAGAGACCTGCCCCGCGCCATCATCGGTGGTGGCAGGGGCCGGCAATCAGGCCAGAGTACCGCTCGCAAGTGGCCAGACCGACGAACTCGACTGACTCCAGCTCGCTTTCGGATTCAGGCTCTGGATCCTTTCGCCACCATTGATGCGACTGCGGGGGACTGCGTGCAGCATTCGAGACCAAGGCCGCCTCCGACGAGACCGCCATCCACCACGGGACGCAGACTGCGCATGGACGTCGATCGACGCACATGTCATCCCGTCGTCGATGGTGCTCATCATCGCCGCGGCCATCGCCGTGTCCGCCATGGCGAATAGCAATGCCCCGTGGACCACCCCATTGAGTTGAGAGTCGACGCGTCGCATCCGCCACAGCTCGAGCGCGGTCCGGGAGCGATGACATCGATTGAAAATGCCGAGGAGATCCTGGAACTGGAACGAAGCCGGCTCGAAGGTCGAGGTCATGCCGGCGCGAACGCGGCCGTGAAGTGACGCAGCCAGGGGGCCTGTTCCACGATCCGCAGACCGGACAGATCGGCGGCGCGGTTCGCCACTCGCTCCATGACCTCTCCCACGTAGTCGATGTGGCTCTGGGTGTAGGTGCGACGCGGAACCGCGAGACGCACCAGTTCCATGACGGCCGGCACCTCGGTCCCGTCCGGCTGCGGTTTTCCGAACATCACCGACCCGATCTCGACGCCACGCACGCCCCCCTCGAGGTAGAGAGCACATGCGAGGACCTGAGCTGGATACTGGACCGGAGGGATCTGGGTGAGCAGCGCCGCCGCGTCCAGATATACGGCGTGTCCGCCCGGAGGTCGAACCGTGGGCAGACCTGCCGCTTCGGCGAGCTCGGCCAGGTATGCGGTGGAGCGGATCCGATAACGGAGATAGTCCTCATCGAGCGCTTCCCACAACCCGGTGGCGACCGCCTCGAGGTCGTAGCCGGCCATGCCACCGTAGGTGGGGAACCCCTCGGTGAGGATGAGGAGGTTGCGCGCACGAGCTGCGGTCTCTGCGTCGTTCAACGCCAGGAAGCCGCCGATGTTCGACATGCCGTCCTTCTTCGCCGACACGGTGGCGCCGTCCGCCATGGCGAACATCTCCCTGGCGATTTCCAGGGGCGTCTGGTCGGCATACGCCGGTTCGCGTTCTTTGATGAACCAGGAGTTCTCGGCGAAGCGACAGGCATCGAGTATCAATGGCAGACCGTGGCGTGCGCACGCCTCTTTGACCTGCCGAACGTTGTCCATGGACACCGGCTGGCCGCCGCCCGAGTTGTTGGTGACGGTCAACATCACCAGGGGAATCCGGTCAGACCCCACCTCTTCGATGGTCCGGACCAGCCCGTCGACGTCCATGTTCCCCTTGAACGGATGCTCCGAACGCGGGTCCAGCCCCTCGGTGGTGCGCAAGTCCCTGGCCTCGGCACCCTGGTACTCGACGTTGGCGCGGGTGGTGTCGAAATGGGTGTTGGAGGGCACCACATCGCCTTGGCCGACCATCACCGAGAAGAGGATGCGCTCAGCGGCCCGACCCTGATGAGTGGGGATCACCTCCGAGTATCCGGTGATCGACGACACCGTCTCCCGGAAGCGCTCATACGAGCGGCTCCCGGCGTACGACTCGTCGCCCATCATCATCCCCGCCCATTGACGGGTGGACATCGCTCCAGTGCCGGAGTCGGTGAGCAGGTCGATTATGACTTCCTCCGACTTCAGGCCGAACAAGTTGAATCGGGCGCGCTCCAGCGCCTCCGCTCTCCGCCCACGGCTGGGGAAGTCGATTGCCTCCACGGCGTGCACGCGGAACGGCTCGATGATGGTCTCGAAGCCGTCGTCACTGCGCCCGGGCTGGTCAATGCTCACTCGACTCCAGCAAAGCTCCATCCAGTCGATCGATGAAGTGGCAAAGGTCCCTATTTCGCTCGGGACTCAACCGGGGCGGACGACCAATCGCTCTCGCATGCCATCGCCCGCATGACGGTGGATGGCGGCCGGGACGACTCGACGGTCTTTCCGGCGATCGGTGATACCGTCGCCAGCCAGGTAGAGCTGGCCCAGATCACGAGACGCGATCCCCAAGTCTGGTGTCAGATCGACTTTCCCGCCCCTGCCTGGAGTTTCCTGGTTAGGCTTGTTCCCCAGATGCCTCTGGCGTCTCTACAAACTCAACGAAAACAATGGAGGAGAAATGAGTAGACGGTATATGCGGCTGCTCTCGCTGATCGGCGTCCTCGCTTTGATCGTGGCCGCTTGCGGTGACGACGGGGCAGACACCACGACCACCGAGGCCTTGGGGACCACAACCACCGCAGCGGAGGTGACGACCACCGAAGCGGGGGTAACCACGACCCAGCAAACGGTGGACTTCGAGCCGATCTCGCTGGTGATCGGGACTCTGCTGCCACAGACCGGCGGCCTGGCGCCGATACACGACGCGGTGGCCGAGCCGATCAACATGGGAGCCGAGGAGATCAACGAGCTGTTCCCGGGCTTGATCACCCTCGAGCATGCCGATGGTGCCACCGATCCCGCGGTTGCATCGGAGAATGTCGACCAGTTTCTCACCGGCGGGCATGCCGCCATCTTGGGTGCGGCGGACTCGGGATCGAGCACCGCCATCGTGGACAAGGTCCAGGACGCTCAGGTGGTCATGTGCTCCGGGTCGAACACCGGTGCCTCGCTGAGCGCCTTCGAGCCCTACTACAACCGGACCGCTCCGTCCGACGAGCTGCAGGCTCCCACTCTGGGCGACCTGATCATCGCTGACGGGCACTCCAGCGTCGCTGTGATCTGGCAGACCACTGAGTACGGAGTCGGGTTCGGCGAGCTGCTGGCCCAGTATCTGCTGGACAGCGGAATCGACGTTCCGCTGCAGGAGGGGTACGACCAAAACGCCAGCTCGTTCGCTGACCTCATGGACGCCGTCGGTGCTTCCGGTGCCGAGGCGATGGCCATGATCACGTATGCAGAGGGTGGTCAAATTCTCCTCGACAGTCAGGGTCGCTTCGACGGCGCGGTCTATGTGGCCGACGGTTTCGTCGACACGGTGGGAGCGGACCAGCTCGGTGGCCAGATCGAGCTACTGGCGGGCATCCGTGGCACCTACCCCTCGGCGGCGCCGGCGTCCGGCGAGCCCACGTTCGGGGAGCGGTTCGCCGAGTATGCGCCCGGCACCCCGACGATCTTCTCGGCGCACTTCTACGACTGCCTCATGACCGTCGTCTTGGCGGCTCAGAAGGCGCAGAGCGCCGACCCCTCCGTCTTCGTCGACGAGATGGTGGGGGTCACCGGTGCCCCGGGCACCAAGTGCAATCGCTTTGCCGATTGCATGGCGTTGCTCGAGGCCGGTGAGGACATCGACTACGACGGAGCATCCGGTCCGCTCGACTTCCTGTCCAATGGCCAACCGGGAGCGGGTACCTACGACCTCTTCGAGTTCGATGCCGACGGCACGTACCAGGACTTCGACCAGGTCGTGATCGAGCTGCCGAGCTGATCGATCAGGAGAGGGGCCCGATGGGGCCCCTCTCCTGGTTCTCGTCGACTCTGACCTTCATTTGGCCCTCCCCAGGGTGCCCAGGTAGAGATCTATCACCTTGGCATCGTGGAGGAGGTCACGCCCCAGACCGGTGTGAGCGTTTCGGCCCTGGTCCAACACATAGGCGCGATCGGCGATCTGGAGGCAGCGCCGGGCGTTCTGCTCCACCATGAGGATCGACACACCCGACTGGGCGATGGTCTTGACCCGGTCGAACACCATATCCTGGGTGAGAGGCGCAAGACCTGCCGAAGGCTCGTCGAGGAGGAGCAGTGATGGATCCATCATCAAGGCTCGTCCCATGGCCACCATCTGACGCTCGCCTCCGGAGAGAAGACCTGCCCGCTGGCGGGCACGATCGGCGAGCAGAGGAAAGAGCTCGATGACGACGGCGAAGCGCTCGTCCCAGGTCTTGGGCTTCAGATATAGGCCCATGCGCAAATTCTCCTCCACGGTCAGCGAAGGAAAGACGTTCGCCAGCTGAGGAACGTAGCCCATGCCGCGCCCAACCAAGATATGAGGAGGGGAGTTGGTGATGTCCTCACCCTCGAAGATGATCGAGCCCGACCGGGTTGGGACCAGACCGAACACCACCTTGACGAATGTCGACTTCCCGGCACCGTTGGGTCCGATCATTCCCACGATCTCACCCCGCTGCAAGGTGAGATTCACCCCTCGGAGAATGTCCACCTCTTCGACGTATCCGGCGACGATGCCCTGCGCCGAGAGCAGCGCACCGTTGGCATCGCTCAAGATGCAGCCTCCCCATGGTGGGCACCCAGATAGGCGTCGATAACCAAAGGGTTGCCGGCGATGCCGCGAGGTCGGTCCTCGGCGATCACTCGACCCTCGGCCATGACCACCACCCAGTCCGAGATCTCCTGAACCACGTCCATGTCGTGCTCGATGAAGACCACGGTCTTGCCCTCCGCCTGCAGAGCGGTGATGTGGGTGAGTAGCACCTCGGTGAGTGCCGGGTTGATACCGGCCATCGGCTCGTCGAGCATGATCACCTCGGGCTCGACCATGAGTGCCCGGGCAAGCTCGAGCAGCTTGCGCTGACCCCCCGACAACGTGCCTGCATATTCCTCTGCCATGTGGCCGATACCAAACCGTTCCAGGAGTACCCTCCCCCTGGAAGCAATGTCGGTTTCGAGGTCTCTCCAACCGCCGACCAGACCACGGATCATCGATTCGCCAGGGTTGTCCTTGGCGGCAAGCATCACGTTCTCGATGACGGTGAGACGGGGCAGTGTCCTGGTCAGCTGGAAGGTTCGCACCATCCCCCGCCGGGCCACCTGGTAGGCGGGGATCCCCACCAGCGGTCCCCCGTTGAGCTGCCAGGTACCGGCATCGGCCTCATCAAACCCCGTGACCAGGTTGAACAAGGTGGTCTTCCCGGCGCCGTTGGGCCCGATGAGAGAGGTGACCGTGTTGCGCTGAATCTCGAGATGGTTGACGTCAACGGCGCGCAATCCGCCAAAAGTGCGCTGCAACCCGGTGACGACGAGGATCGGATCGGGTTTTGGCACACCCGGTTCGGGCTGTATCGCGGCCAGTGCCTGTTGTTCATCAGCCATCTACCAGGGCCTCCCTTCGACTTCCAAGTATGCCCTGGGGACGAAAAGTCATCAGCGCCATCAAGCCCAGCCCGACCAGGACATACCTGACCTGACCGGCACTGGCCTGCGAGAGCAGGCGACTGACCCACGAGAGGTTGGCCTGGGCCGTTCTCATCATGGTGTCCAGGAAGAAGAACACGAACTGGAATGTCATGGCCCCGACCAAGGGCCCCCACACCGTCCCCGCCCCGCCCAGGATCACTATGACATAGAGGATGAAGGTGACGATGGGCAGGAAGTTGTCAGGGTGGACATTCTGCTGCTCGATCGCGATCAAGATGCCGGCGACCCCCGCCAGCCCACCGCCCAGGGCAAGAGCTTGGAGTTTTCTGGCGAAAGTGTTCTTGCCTAGACTGCGCGTGGCGTCCTCGTCTTCTCGGATTGCCCGAAGCAGACGTCCCCACGGGCTGTTGATCAGCTGGCGAACCACGAGGATCAACACGATGGCCAGAATCCAGCCCACCAGCATGACCCACAACCGGCGACCGGTCACCAAGAATGGCCCGAACCCGTAGGTCCCCGAGGAACGAAATGGGGTGAGCGCGAAGAACTCGCCGGCGAAGCCTTGAATACCGAGGACACCACCGGTAACCGGAGCCGCGATCCGCGACCGTATGAAAAGGCGCAGCACCTCCGCTGCGGCAATGGTGGTGATCGCCAGGTAGTCGGCGCGGAGGCGGAGGGTGGGCAGACCGAGCAGCAACCCCAAGACTACCGACGTGAGGATGCCCACGAGTATCGCCAACCAAAGCGAGCCGACGAGTTCAAAGGCGATGGCAGTGCCGTACGCCCCGACCATCATGAATGCGACGTGACCGAAGTTGAGCAACCCCGTGTAACCGAATTGGAGGTTGAGCCCCAGAGCGGAGATGACATAGGAGATCGCCACCGGCCCGGTGGCCGCAAGTATGGCATTGGCAAAGGTAGATCCCCAGTCCACTCAGCCGATCCTCTCTCTCGCACCGAGCAGACCTTGCGGCTTGAAGATCAAAACGACTATCAGCAGAGCAAGCCCTACCGCCACCTTCAACTCCGTGGGGACCACCAGCGTGCTCATCTCGACCGCGACTCCGACGACAAACCCCCCGAACATCGCGCCGTAGGCAGTGCCGATTCCTCCCAGCACAACTGCGGCGAACATCAAGAGCAACAGCCGGAACCCCATCTCCCAGTGGACCGACTCGGTGAGACCAAAAAAGACACCTCCGGCTGCCGCGAGTGTTCCCCCGATCACCCAGGTGATTGCGACCACCCGATTCACGTCGATCCCTGACGATTCGGAGAGATCGGGATTGTCTCTCACCGCCCGCAGCGCAGTCCCCGCCTGAGTGCGCTGGAGAAAGAGTCCGACCGCGGTGAGGATGACCACTGCGACCGCGATAGTCACAAGCTGTTTGGGCACCACGGCGACCCCGAGTATGAAGACGGTGCTCTGGCCGGCAAAGTCGGGATAGGCACGTGGGAGACCCTCGAAGAAGATGAGGATGAGATATCGGAGCGCAAATCCAAGCCCGATCGACACCACCATCATCGACAGCAAACCCATCCCGCGGCGGCGCAATGGAAGCCAGATGCCCTTTTCCTGAGCCAGACCCAGAAGGGCCCCGGCGGCAAGGGCCGGAACCGCAGCCGCCACCAGGGGCCATCGCGGTCCCAAGGCATGGAGGATGTAGGCGACCACGGCACCGAAGGTCACTGCCTCGGCGTGGGCAAAGTTGACCAGCCCGGTCACTGCGTAGACCAGCGACAGGCCTACGGCGCACAAAGCGATGATTGCCCCCAGCTTGAGACCGACCACGAAAAGCGAGCTGAGGCGCTGGAACGTGGAGACCCCGCCGGCTCGGGCCTCGCCAAGCTGAAAGGAAACCGGCCGGCTCTGACCGACAGTCACGCTGACTCCGGTGAGTTGTGACCTATCAGGATCGGTGAGCCCCAGGTCGGGAGGAAGAGTTGACACGTCGAGTCGCACGTCGTAGATGCCCGGTCCGGGAAGAGGGATCTCCCAGGCACCTTCGGCATTGGAGGTCGCGGTCCCGACCTCGACATCGTCCTGGAGGACGACCACCACCACTCCCTCGACGGGGACCCGCTCACCGTCGACACGTTGCACCAGAGTTCCTTTGACGTTTTCCCCGTCCGCACGGGCGGGAATGGCCGGCACCAGGAAGAGAAGAAGGAGAGCAACAATCGCGATTGCGCGCATCTGCGCTTTTCCTGTCACGGAGCAGCGAGATTATCGGATCGATCGTGGTTCGCCGACTCGATCCGGGAATGGCTTGCAGGCTGACCCGAATCCGGTGCAGCACCACCCGGTGGAGGCGCGGGTCAGCGCGCACGCCTGGGCCTCCATGAGTGGCCCACCAGCTCCGAGAGGCTGCCAACCACAGGTGGAGTGGTGGGGCCAGCTCGTTCTGTGGTCCGAGACCTCGCCCGTCCTCACCCCCGAGCCCGACGAATCAACTTGTGGACCTCCATGGCCAACAGGATCGACGTGGCGACCACGACGATACGTAGCCACGCAGCCGGGTCGATGGGCTCGACCCGCAGCAGAAACTGAGTTGGTGGGAGGTACAACGCCGCGATGTGAATCCCCAGGGCGGCCGCAGTCGCTGCGAACAGCAGCTTGTTGGAGAAGGGATTGACCCGGAACACCGACTCGGTCTCGGAGCGAGCGTTGCCCGCCTGGAAGACCTGGTAGACGACCATCGTGGTCAGGGCCACCGTCTGTGCCTGGCCCAGCGAGCCGGTCAGGTCCAGCTCCCATCGGAACAAGGTGAGGGTGCCGGCGGCCATGACCAGACCGGCCACGACCACTCTCTCCCACATCAGCCGGTCGAGCACACCACCGCCACGGCGTCGGGGGCGTCGTTGCAACACCCCTTTCTCCGCCGGCTCGAAAGCCAAGGCGATGTCCTGCAGGCCATTGGTGACCAGGTTCAGCCAGAGGAGCTGGGCGGGGAGGAACACCAGGGGCCATTGCAGCCAGAGGGCGGTGAGAATGGCGGCGATCTCGGCGGCGCCGGTGGAGACCAGGAAGAACGTCACCTTGCGAATGTTGTCGAAGGTGACCCGGCCTTCCTCGACGGCGGCGACGATGGTGACGAAGTTGTCGTCGGCCAGCACCATGTCGGAGGCCTCGCGGGCCACGTCGGTCCCCTTCTCCCCCATGGCCACTCCGATCTCGGCGGCCTTCAGGGCGGGAGCGTCGTTGACCCCGTCGCCGGTGACCGCCACCACTTCCCCCTGGGCTTTGAACAGGTTGACGATGCGCAGCTTGTCTTCCGGGGAGACACGAGCGAACACCGACGTGCCGACGAGCCGCCCGCTCAACTCGTCGTCGTCCATCGCTGCCAGCTCGGCACCAGTGAGAACACCTCCCCCCGACCAGCCGATCCCAATCTGACCTGCGATGGTCTCCGCGGTCAAGGCATGATCACCGGTGATCATCACCACGCGAATGCCTGCCTCCTGGCATGCCGCCACTGCCTCCTTCACGCCGGGTCTCGGTGGGTCGATCATCCCCTGGAGGCCGACCAGAGTCAGGCTCCCGGGCTCGCCGAAGTTCCCCGGGTCGGTCAGCTCGCTGGAAAGCTCGCGATAGGCGAAGGCGAGGACGCGGTGACCCTCGCCGGCAGAATCCGCCGCGGCATCGTGCACCAGCTGGGGGTCTAACGGAACCGGCCCATCTTCGCCCATCATCTCCGAGCACATCTCGACGATCCGCTCCGGGGCGCCCTTGACGAACACCCGATGGCCGGTAGGCGATGACCGAACACTCGCCGAGTATTGGCGCTCCGGTTCGAAGGGAATCTCGGCGAAGGTCGGATTGGCCACCCTGGTGGCCCGTGGGTCGATGCCACCTGCCATCGCCGAGAACAGCAAGGCCACCTCAGTGGGATCCCCCGAGACCACCGTCTCCCCGGCGCGGGTGTGGACATCCGCCTCGTTGGTCAGTACCCCGGTGAGGAGGGTGAGCCGGAGGGCTCGATCCTCATCCACCGAGACCGGCGCACCGTCTTCGGTGAACCGGGCCGCGGGGTCGTCGCTGCCGAGCTCGAACCGCCTCCCAGGAGTCCAAACCTCTTGGACCGACATGCGGTTCATGGTCAGTGTCCCGGTCTTGTCCGACCCGATCACGGTGGTACTTCCCAGGGTCTCCACGGCAGGGAGACGACGAACGATTGCCTTGCGCTTCGCCATCCGGCTCACCCCGACCGCCAGGGTTATCGTCACCGCCACCGGCAGACCCTCGGGAACCGCCGACACCGCCACCGCCACCGCCACGAGGAAGATCTCGTGGAGCGGGATGTCCAGGACCAGTCCGCTGACGAACACCACCACGGCCGCCACCCCCACCGCCGCCCCGATTATCCGGGCGAAACGGTCCATGCGGCGCTGCAGCGGGGTCTCAGGCACTCCCTCGGCCCTCACCAACCCGGCGATCGAGCCCAACTCAGTGGAATTGCCCGTGGCCACCACGACACCTGCTCCTCGGCCGGACGTAACCACCGCACCCGTGTAGGCCATTGGGGACCGGTCGGAGATCGGCGCATCGGCCGGCACGGGCTCGGCACGCTTGGACACCGGGACCGACTCTCCGGTGAGCAGTGACTCGTCGATTCGAAGCGCGGATGTGGAGGTCAACCGGAGATCGGCCGGCACCCGGACCCCGGACTCCAACAGCACGACGTCACCGACCACCAACTCCCGGCTGTCGACCTCCTGATCCTGCCCATCTCGAACCACCCGGGCCACGGGAACCACCAGCTGCATGAGCGCCCGCACCGCCCCCTCCGCCTTGCGCTCCTGGAAGAATCCGATAACGGCATTCAGCAGAAGCACCACACCGATCACGATCGCATCGAGGTACTCGGCGAGCAGAAGCGTCACCAACATCGCCGCCAGGAGGATGAAGATCAGCGGGCTGCGAAACTGGCGGACGAACACCACCAGAGCCGAGGGCGGAGGCTCCTCCTCGAGACGGTTGGGCCCATGAAGGCTCAAACGCGCCGACGCCTCCTCGCCGGTCAACCCAAGAGACCCGGTCCCGAGTCCTTCCTCGACCTCCGAGACCTCCAAGGCATGCCATGACTCGGATGGAGCTCCCGGACCACTCAGACCTGGCTCAGTCAGAGGATGTCCATCCACCTAGCCATTTCTAGCAGGCCGGTCTCATCCTCTGGATCGATCATCAACTGCCGGGGTCATGATCCTGGGGGCTGGATCGAGCGAACGATCCGGTGCGTGAGATAGCCCACCTGTTTCAGAACGTCGATGATGTCGGACTCGATGGCATACATGATCCGGCGGTCCTGTCGGTACGGGGATATCCGGCCCGCCTGGCGAGCGCGCATCTCGGCCAGTTGAGCACTGATCTCGCTCTGTCTGGCGAGCACTCGCTGGGCTGCGTCGGGGTCTCCGTCGACAACGGCATCGAGGGCAACCTCCAGGTGCTCGGTCACCGCCGCGAACGCCGATTCGAGCAGCCGGCTGGTGGATTCTGCCGGCTCGACGCCGATGTCGAGCCGACGCGTCCCGAGAGCCACCAAATTGGTCTCGACGAGGTCGGCAATGCTCTCCAGACCATTGCACGTCTCCAGCAGGGCGAGGACCCTACGGCCGTCCTCATCCGGCAGCGGCTTCTCGGCCAGCTCGGCGAGATACCGGATGATGTGGTCGTAGAGAGCGTCCACATCGCTGTCGGAATCCCTGAGATGGCGAAGCATGCTCCGCCGCCCGGCGAGCACGGCTTCGGGAGCGCGACGGAGCATCGCCAACACGAGGCCCCCCAGCCGGCCGGCCTCACGCGCCACCGCGGCGAGCGCGATCGCCGGGGGCTCGGGGAGCTCGGCGTCCAGGAACACCGGGTCCGACACCGCCCGATCGACCTCGTCGGCAACCAGGCGATGCAGGAGACGGCCCAGGGGCTCGAGAAACCATATGAAGACGGCAACGGTGGCCACGTTGAAGATGGTGTGCGCATTCGCGAGCTGACGTGGCACTTCCGCGGCCAGACGCTGCGTCCCGATGAGGTCGGGATGCGATGGAGACATCGCCACGGCCAGCGCGACGAGCGGAGACAGCAAGGCGAGCCAAACCACACCCGCGATCACGTTGAACATGACGTGGGCGATGGCTGCTCGCTTCGAGTCCGGGGTGCGACCCAGCGAGGCGATGACCGCCGTGACCGAGGACCCGATGTTGGCCCCGATGACCACTGCGATACCCGACTCGAGTGTGAGCAAACCCTGGGCTGCCAGGACGATGGTGAGAACCGTCGTAGCCGAGGACGACTGGACCAGAGCGGTGAGGACCGCCCCCACCAATGCCCCCACCAAGGGGTTGGAGAGGCCGGCGACGAGGTCGACGACGTCAGGCAGTTCTCGTAGCGGCTGCATCGCGGTGCCCATGGCCCCCATGCCGAGAAACACCAGACCGAGACTGAGGACTGCCTTGCCCCAACCCTGGAGACGCTCGCTCCTCGCCAATGTCATCGTGGCGAATCCCACAGCGACGATGCCCAGCGCCCACTCCACCACGTCGAAGGCCACGATCTGGGCGGTGATGGTGGTACCGACGTTGGATCCGAGAATGACGCTCAGGGATCCGACGAGTGTCATCAACCCGGCGGCGACGAAACCCACGACGAGCACCGTGACTGCCGAGGAGGATTGCATGACCGCAGTCGCGGCCATCCCGACGGTGGCGCCGAGCCACCGGTTGGCGCTCACCCGGCCGAGAAGGGCGCGCAGACGGTCGCCGGCGACCTCCCGCAGAACAGACGTGAGCTGATCGAGCCCGAACAGGAGGAGGGCCACACCGCCGGTGAGCCCTGCTGCCACCATCACCCAGGTCTGACCTTCAGCGGGAGCCGCCCCGGCTTGCTGTAGGGCCACAGGTGAGAATGCCAGCAGAGCGAACCCCATCTGAGGCGTGAGGCTAACGCCGCCCCCTCGGGTGGCATCTGGCGGCGGCAGACTCGAGAACCGGTAATACTGTGGTCGGACATGACACACGTCGAGACGAATTGGGACGTGAGGGAGTCATCCCCGCATCTCAACCGCCGATGAGACGTTGACTGGCATGACTCTTAGAGACTCAGAAACGTCGACAGGCGAGGACGAACTCGTCGAAGGCGTCGTCGCAAGAATCAGGGACCATCCGGACGAACGCTCGGACCTGCTGGCCCCCTTCGCCAGAACCTACTTGAGGCGGCTGCCGCCACATCCAACGGTGTCGGTGAACGACCTCTTCGAGGAGGTCACCGGTCTCTATGACTTCATCGAGACTCGCACGGCTCCGATTGCGGTCCGGGCCTTCAACCCCCCGGACGACCACCCGAGGGCCGAGCATTCCGGAAGCGTGATCGAAGTTCACGTCGACGACAGCCCCTTCCTCGTCGATTCGATCGGCAACGAGCTGCAAGCCCGCAGTCTCGAGGTGGCCCGCGTGCTCCACCCCGTGCTCGGAATCAGACGTGACGATCGAGGGCGAATCACCGATATCCGGGCGGCACGCGCCTCCGACGTCCGCGAGTCGGTGCAACATTGGGTGCTCGAGCGTCGTCTCGCCGACGAAGACCTCGCCGACGTTCAAACCAAGTTGGTGCAGGTGCTCGCCGATGTGCAGGCCGCGGTCGGGGACTTCGACCGCATGGTCGAAATGCTGCCTCGAATGATCGAACTGGTCAGACTTGGGGAAGGCAATTACCCGCCGGGAGAGATCGACGAGGCGGTGGCCTTCCTGGAGTGGCTTCGAGAAGACAACTTCGTCTTCTTGGGATACCGCGAGTACGACATCGTCGACCACCCCGAGGGGAGAGCGCTCCGATCCGTCGCCGAATCGAGCCTTGGGATCCTCTCCGACTCCAGCAAGTCGAAGGCCGCCAAGCCCACCCCGCTCTCGTCCCTCCCGGCTCCGCTCGCTGCCAGATACGAGAGCGGTGACCTGCTCGTCATCTCCAAGACCAACCAGGTGGCCACGGTGCACCGGAGGGCTCGGATGGACTACGTCGGGGTTCGTATCGTGTCGCCCGACGGTCGCACCGTTGGCGAGGCACGGTTGATCGGGCTGTTCACGTCCAAGGCCTACATGGAGAGGTCGGCACGCACACCGGTCCTTCGACGCAAGCTCGACGAGTTGGCCGAGATGGAAGACCTCATCGAAGGGTCCCACGACCACAAAGAGATCGTCTCCCTGTTCGAGAGCTTCCCCAAGGACGACCTGTTCGGTGTGCCGGTGAAAGACCTGCGACCTCTCCTGATGGGCCTCCTCGATCTTCGGGAGCGGGCAAGGGTGAAGTTGTTCATGAGACGAGATCTCCTCGACCGCAGTGCCAGGCTGTTGGTTGCCATCCCGTCGGACCGTTATTCGACGATGCTCGCCAAACATCTCGAGGACCTCTTCCTGGAGCGGTTCAGCGGGGAGTCTGTGGACTTCAACCTGACCCTCGAGGCGGACGACCTCGCCTACCTCCACTACAAGGTCTGGGTCGAGGAAGGGCAAGTGCCCGACGTTGCATACGACGAGCTCGAAGCGGAGGTCAGGGAGATCACCCGCTCTTGGGCCGAGCGGCTGACCGAAGTGCTGGCGGGCCGCCATGGTCTGACCAGGGCGCGGGAGATGGTCCATAACTGGGCGTCCCGGTTCCCCGCCTACTACACCTCCTCTACCGAACTCGAGATGGCTGCCGGCGACATCGAGCGTCTCGAGGTCATGGCCAGTGGAGATCGCCCGTTCATCGTTGGAGTCCAGAACGAGCCGTCGGGCTCCACCAGACTCACCCGCGTCACCCTCTACGGCCAGGGCAAGAGAGACCTGACCGCACTCATGCCGGCACTGGAGGACATGGGTCTCCGGGTGGTGGAGGAGGTTCCGACGAGGTTGTTGGGGGAGGACGACTTCTTCGTCCATGACTTCGGTGTTCTCGGCGCGGACGACGATCTCATCGATCTCGACGAATCGGGTCGCCGATTGACGCGAGCTCTGACCGCGGTCTGGTCCGGCGAGACCGAAACCGACTCCCTCAACCGGCTGGTCCTGGTTAGTGGTCTCGACCACTCGCAGGTGGCCATTCTCCGCGCCTATCTCATCTATTGGCGGCGGGTGAGACCTGCCTTCACCATCAACTACGTCAATGAGACGCTGGCCAGTCACCCCGACATCGCAGAGCGTCTCATCGACCTCTTCGAGATGCGCTTCGAGCCCGATGCCGACGACTCCGGCTACGAAGCGGCCAGGTATGAGCTACTCGGGCTCCTCGACGGCGTCCCGTCGCTCGACCAGGACCGCATCCTCCGCGGTTTGCTGCAACTGATCGAGGCAACGGTCCGCACCAACGTCTACCGCAGCGACAGGACGGCACTCTCCTTCAAGCTGCGGTCACCCGAAGTACCAGACATGCCGGCGCCGCAACCGTTCGCAGAAGTCTTCGTGCTGGGCAGCAATGTCGAAGGCATCCACCTCCGCGCCGGGCCGGTGGCGAGAGGTGGGATCCGTTGGTCGGATCGACGTGAGGACTACCGGACCGAAGTCCTCGGCTTGCTGAAGGCACAGATCACGAAGAACTCAGTGATCGTGCCTACCGGCGCCAAGGGCGGATTCGTGCTGCGGCGCCCGCCGACCGATCCCGACCAGATCCGTCGTGAGGTAGCCGCCGCCTACTCCATCTTCATCAGGGGACTCCTGGATGTCACCGACAACCTCGTCGACGGGAGCGTCGTCCACCCCGACGGGGTGCGGGTGCACGACGACGATGACCCCTACCTGGTCGTAGCTGCCGACAAGGGAACTGCCACTTTCTCAGACACCGCCAACGAGATCGCCCGGGATTATGGGTATTGGCTCGATGATGCCTTCGCTTCCGGCGGCTCCAGCGGCTACGACCACAAGGCTCTCGGTATCACCGCACGCGGAGCCTGGAAGTCTCTCGAGCGACATCTCACGGAGTTGGGCATCGACCCCCATCGGGACACGTTCACCGTGGCGGGTATCGGTGACATGTCCGGAGACGTCTTCGGCAATGGGATGCTCGGCTCGCAGAAGATCCGGCTGGTGGCCGCTTTCGATCATCGTCACGTCTTCATCGACCCCGATCCCGACCCGAGGTTCTCGTTTGCCGAGAGAAAGCGACTCTTCGAGAAACCGTTCTCGACCTGGGGGGACTACGACCCAAAACTCATCTCCGAAGGAGGAGGCGTCTACTCGCGAAGTGCGAAGAAGATCTCACTCACGGGCCAGGCGAAGAAGGCTCTCGGCACGGAAGCAGACACCGTGACTCCCGCAGAGCTGATTCGGATCGTCCTGTGCGCCCCGGTGGACGTCCTCTGGAACGGAGGCGTCGGCACCTATGTGAAGGCCACGGACGAGTCGCATACCGATGCTGGGGACCGCACCAACGACACCGTCAGGGTCGACGGATCGGATCTCCGTTGCAGGGTCGTCGTGGAGGGAGGCAATCTCGGCCTCACCCAGCGAGGACGAATCGAGTTCGCCTGGTCAGGTGGAAAGATCAACACCGATTTCATCGACAACTCCGGTGGCGTCAATTGCTCGGATCGGGAGGTGAACCTGAAGATCCTCTTCGGCGTGGCCCGCCGACGCGAGCTCATATCTCGCCAGGAGTCCCAAGGGTTGCTCGCCCGAGTCGTCGACGACGTCGTGGATCGCATTCTCGACGACAGCCTCGCCCAAGCCCACAGACTGGCACTGGAGGAGAGTACCTCGGGTCATCGACTCGACTCCTATGAGCAGCTGATGTCGGACCTCGAAGACGGCGGCCTGTTGGATCGGGAGCTGGAGAACCTGCCGAGAACAGAGGAGATGACAGACCGGGCGCGCTCCGACAGGGGTCTGTGCCGTCCCGAGCTGGGCGTGATTCTCGCCTATGCCAAGCGGAGCCTCGTGGACACTCTCCTCGCCTCGAACGAGTCGGAGCCAAGAGAGTTGCTGAGAGATGTCGTCGAGTACTTCCCCGGCGAGGTTGCCACTCGGTTCGAAGATCTCATAACCGAGCATCCGCTGCTTCGCCAGCTCGCCGCCACCGTCGTCGCCAACGAGCTGATCGACTCGCAAGGCTCGGACTTCGTCTCTCAACTGTCGGGACGCACCGGTGCAGACGTTCCGGACATCGTGCGCGCCTACCGCATCGCACGGGAGATATCTGGCGGGGTGCAACGAAGGAGCCAGATCGAGCAGACGTTCGGGCAGGTCGACGCCACCGCATGGGCCGACGCCATCAATGTCAACGACAAGCTGGTGGCCGACCTGACCCGGTCCTTTGTGAGACAGTCGGAGATACCCGACGCCGCGGCCATCGACGCCCTCTCCGAGGGATTCCGCCTCCTCGAGGAGTCCGGATCAGACCTGGGCCCACCCAACTGGGCACGAGAACGCGATGCCCGCACCGACCACTACGTCTCCGCCGGATTCGCTGTCCCAATGGCGAGACGTCTCGCCGTCCTCCCCGACCTGATCCACGCTCCAGGAATCATCGAGGTCGCCGAGCAGTCGGATCGGCCGGTGAAAGAAGTCGGTCGGGTCTTCTTCTCGATGAGCCAGGCCGTCCGGCTCGACGCCCTGGGGCGAACCCTCAACATGGCCAAGATGAGCGATCGATGGCAGCGGTGGGCGCGCGAAGACATCGAGGACGACCTGATCCGGGCACAAAGGCGGATTGCTGAGCATGTTCTGAGCCAAGCGGCCGGGAGCGAGTCAGGAGACGAAGTGGTGAACTCGTTCTTGGCGGCACATGCACCTGCGCTGAAGCGCGTCCTCCGGCTCACCCAGTCGTTCGAATCGGAGGGAGATCACGATCTAGCTTTCTTCATGGTGCTTCTGCGACAGATCGAAGCCCTCGCTGGCTGACGGGAAGACGCCGGAATGCCGAACATCGTGGCTCTGGCTCTGCTCCGCTCCCCGAGATCGAAGTCGTGGCACTGCGCCTCATCAGGGCATGGCAGTCCCTCGACGTCGCGACCATGTGCAGTCGATCCGAGTAGGGCCAATCAGGGATGACCGCAATGAGAGCGGAGACTGGTTCACTCCGCCGTCATCGACACCAACTCGTAGTCAACCGGATGACCGGGCCGGTCGGCCCGGCAGGTGAGATGGGTGCGCTCAGGACGATGACGCGCCCTTACCAGCACCCTGATCAGTTCCCCCGGGCCTCGAAAGACCACCTCGGCACGATCGCCGGTCGATCTCCGATAGTCGACCACGGCGAGGTCGTCGAGCCCGCCCGGCCCCTCCGAGGCACGCACGAAGTATTCGGCGGCCTGGACCAGACGCGGGTGGATGCTCCTTCCCCGGTAGTGAGTCAGATCGAGCCGACCAGCCTCGTAACCGGACACCAAAGGCTCTGCGTCCTCCGGCTCCAGCCGACCGAAGTAGTCGCCTCTCGGGAGGACCAGGAGATTGGCAGCGAAACGGTCGCCGCCGAGGTGGGACACCTCCCAGGTCCTCTCCGGCCGTATCGGGGACATGGCCCGGTACAGGGGCCGGCCCTTGTCTGCGCAGCAGATGTCGTGTCGGCCGTGAGTGCAGACCAGGTAAATGGGATGGTCGATAGCAGTGCCGGGGCCCGGGTGGCCCTGAGCCAGGGCTCGCAGATCGACGTCGAGGAGGACAGAAGGGTCGGATAGAGGTGCCCAGACCAACGAAGGTGTGAGTCCATCGCCACCCGAATGAGACTTGAAGAAGACCGGCCCATCGCTCGGCGCCGATCGACGCCGGATGAGCAGGATCCGAACGCCAGAAGCTCTCCGTTGCAACTCCAGCGCGATATCGAGGGGGAATCGGCTCTCGGTCAGGGCATCGGGGCCCCACGCTCCGGGCTGCTCGATGAGGAGCCAGGCCGAAACCAGCGAGGCGGTGGCATAGAGAGGGTCGTCGCGGGCCAGAGCCTCGGCCGAGCATCGCGTCTGATCCGACATCAAGTGACGACCTCGAGGAGGCCCTCCCGTATCAGCCGACGTACCAGAACGAGCCTGCCCGCCTCGTCGAGGCCGGGAAGGTCGGATACGGCGACTCTCTCGCCGCTGGCGAGGAGGTTCATCGCCTGCTCGGTCGAGAGCGGCATACGCAACTCGCGATCTCCGAGGAGGACCGAGAGCTCTTCGTCGACAGCCCTCAACACGCACATCGAACCGCTTCGACGGCCGACCACCGTTTCGTACTCGATATCGTCGAGGGCGAGCAGGCGGTGGATCTGTCCCCTCAGCAAGGGTTGTCTGGTGGTGAGAACCTTGCGCCCCAGCCGACGAGCCATCCTCGTTGGATCGAGCTCCCCCACCGATGAGGCGATCTGTTCCAGACGTCGCCCGACCTCCTCGGTGAAGGCACCGTCTTCGATTGCGAAACGAAGGGGAAGAGGCATCGCGAGAGACGGATCGGATTCGAGTGTCTTCAGTGCCTCTCTGAGGACCGCTACCCACGTGATCGTGAGGATTCCGATCGTGACATGGACTGACGCCTGTTCCTGGGTGCTGGCGGAGTGGGGGAAGCCGACGGGTATGTAGAGCGAGTCACCGGGTGCGAGGAGGGCGTCGACGACTGCCGGGCGGCTCGGGGGCAGATCGTGACGGTCGTGGACCCACCATTGCTTGGTGCCGTGCGATTGGAGGACGAAGACGTCGTGCTCGTCCTCATGTGCACCGAATCCCTGTGCCCCGGGCGGGGTCACGTAGGCGTTCGCCTGGACCGGGTGACCTAGAGCCAGCTCCAGTCCTCGGCAGTAGTCCGCGAGGGGGGCCCAATAGCGGTGCATGCTCTGGAAGACGATGGTGGCACCCTCGGCGAACTCGTCGAACACCGCCATCGAGTCGATCACGCCCCTCGCCTCCTGGGACCCGGTTCGCGTGGTCTTCGTGTAACGAGAGGGCGGAAGAGTCTCGCCGTCCTTCACCAACCGGAAGGCCGGCAGCCGCAGACCCATCGTGGACACGATCAGATCTACGTCGTCGAGCGAGAGGAGGTCCTCGAACCCGCGACCGTCGGTGGCCCGTCGATGCTGTGGGCGTCGGGTCCACAGCTCCCGGGCGAACATCTCGGGATCGCCGACGGCGCGGCTGAGCGCCTCGCGTCCATCGAGGTCTATTGAGGTCTCGGCGGCAGGCAGTCTCAGCTGTCCCGAGAATCGCTGTCGGTACTGTCCACCCCGTCGCTGTCGGTACTGTCCACCCCGTCGCTGTCGGTACTGTCCACCCCGTCGCTGTCGGTGCTGTCCACCCCGTCGCTGTCTGTGCTGTCCACCCCGTCGCTGTCTCGCGTCGTGGCTTTGGGCGCCTTGCTGCCGATCGTTCGAATGTCTTCGTCGGTCAGGGTGTCCGGTGTCGTGCCGTCTTGGCTCATTGTCGCTCCTCGGTCGCTGTGAGAGACCGAACATACACGTCTGCTCGATATGTAGTGACAGGCTCACGCGATGCTCAATACGAGGAATAGAGATCTGACGGAACTGGTCAGTCACCTCGATGGGAGCGGTCGTCTCTATTTGATTTCGAGACGACTCGATACCTCAGCCGGGGTCGAGACCGAGCATCTCCATGGTCTCGACCGCGCGCGCTCGGGACACGACCGAGATGGCGTATCCGGCGTGGGTGACGACGAAGTCACCAATTGCGGCCTCCGGGACCAGACTCAGGTCCACCGAACGCTCGACACCCGCCACCGACACCGTCGCCGAACGCCAGCCGCGGTTATCCCTCTCGATGGAGATGATGCGGGCCGGGATGGCGAGGCACACGGTTCAGTCCTCCACCTGTATCGAGTGGAGCGTGACGCTCAACGCTCCGGGATCGTCTAGTTCCACTGAGCGCTCCACATCCACTTCCGGTGCGTAGCCCCACACTCGAGCCGCGTGGTGCTCGACTCCCTCCCGCAACGCAGATGGCGACAAGCTCGACAGCGCCCCTACCCGCAGAGCGAGACGGGTCACTCTGGACGTTGCTGGATCGACCTCGGACTCGACCCGGGCAATCAGGTCGGCAACGAGATGGCTCTCATGCACCACCCACCTCCGCGAGAACCGCACATACGGCGGCTTCGACCTCCGGGCTGAGGGGGCCGCCGTGGGACAGTGCACCAACCTCGATCCCGTACACCGTCAATCGCGACGGAAGTCGATCCAGGGCTCTGGCAACCTCGACCACCTCGGCCACACCGATGGCGTGGGTGCTCCCTCCGAGTACCCCGGTAGGCAACGGCTGAGACCCGACTTCGAATCGATGGATGGTGCCAGGAGCGGCTCCGGACCGGGCGGCATCGACCACTACGACATCGTCTGCTCCCTCCCACAGCTCCACCAACTGGAAGGGAGCGGTAGCCACCAAGCCGTTGGCACCCATCCGATGTGCGGCCACCACCCCGACACCGTCGTCACCACGAGTGGCATTGCCCACGCCGATCACCACACGGCTCACGACCGGTCGACTTTCAGATCGAGGAAGTGGGTGGCACAGGAGATGCAGGGGTCGTAGCAGCGGATGGCCTGCTCCAGCTCCCATTGGAGACGCTCATCGGCCAGGTCGAGCCGATCGGGCACATAGGCTCGCAGATCGTCCTCGATGCTGAGCTGGTTCTGGGAGGTGGGCGGGACGATGTGGGCATCGGTGATCAGCCCGTCACCGTCCAGGTCGTAGCGGTGATACAGCAGCCCGCGCGGGGCCTCGGATACCCCATAGCCGGTGACGCCTCTGGGCTCCACCTCGACGGCCGGGATCGCAGGGGGCTGGTACCGATCGATGATGGCCAGCGCCTCCTCACAGGCGAAAGCGATCTCGATGGCCCGAACCACGATGCTCTGGAACGGGTTGTGACAGGTGGGGCCGAGACCGACCTCCTCTGCCGTGGCCCGTGCCACCGGAGTCAGCTGCTCGGAGTTGAGCGAATAACGGGCCATGGGGCCAACGTGATAGGAGCCGCCGTCACGGCGTCGGGCGTGGAGGGCATTGGACCACTCCACGTGGCTCTCCACGAAATGCTGCTCCCACTCGGCGGCTCCGATGTCGAGACCCCGGTTGGAGATGATCCGCCCATCCTGCACGGCGTACTCGTCGGGATGGTGCAGGGCCACGTACTCGTAGTCACGTTCGAAGACGGGGAAGGTGAAGCCCGATACGAACCGGGCAGTCCTCACCGCGGCGTCGAGGGCCCACTCCAGGTCAGGCACCAGACTCTGGATCTCGGCTCTGGTGGGAACCCGGTAGAAGCCACCGACTCGAATGTTGATCGGATGGATCTCCCGGCCACCGAGGGTGGTCATGATCTGGTTCCCGACCTTCTTGAGGCGAAGCGCCAAGTCGACCTCCTCGGGGTGATCGGCGGCCATCTCGATGGCGCTCTCGTAGCCGAGGAAGTCGGGGGCGTGGAGGAAGAAGACGTGCAGGGCGTGACTCTCGATCCACTCGCCGCAATAGATCAGACGTCGCAGGTCGCGGAGCCCCGGGCCGAGCACGACGCCCGCCGCGGACTCCAAGGCGTTACAGGCGCTGGTTTGATAGGCGACCGGGCATATGCCGCATATCCGCGCGGTGATGTCGGGTGCCTCCGAGAACCGGCGACCGCGGAGGAATGCTTCGAAGAAGCGAGGTGGCTCGAAGATCTTGAACTTGAGATCGACCACCCGACCGTCCTCCACCTTCAAGTACATGGCACCTTCGCCCTCGACCCGGGCGAGATAGTCGACTGCGATCTCCCGTTCAGCGGTCATACGTCTCCGATGCCTCGCGGAACTCGGGGGAGTATGCGTTGAAGGTGCGCAGCGCCCTGACCAAATCCACCTGCTCGACTCCGAGGCCGCCCCACCAGGATGCCAACGAGTCGATGTTGGGCGACTCGGCCGGACCGAAGCACCCGTAGCACCCACGGTCGTAGGCGGGACAGATTGCACCGCAGCCGGCCTGGGTGATCGGCCCCATGCATGGGATGCCCTGGGCCACCATGACACAGTCGGTTCCTCGGAGCTTGCACTCGACACAGACGCTGTGCCCGGGGATGTTTGGCTTCCGCTCATGGATGAAGGCGTCGAGCACCTCGAGCAATTGCTGCTTGGAGATGGGGCAGCCACGAAGCTCGAAGTCGACGGTCACGTGATCCGCGATCGGAGTGGAGGTTTCGAGCGTGTCCACGTACTCGGGGTGGGCGTACACGATGTCCAGGTAGTCCGCTACGTCGGCATAGTTGCGGAGCGCCTGAATTCCTCCAGCCGTGGCGCAGGCCCCGATGGTCACCAGCGTCTTCGACGCCTCCCGCACCTCCAGGATCCTGGCAGCATCGTGGGCCGTGGTGACCGAGCCTTCGACCAGGGACAGGTCATAGGGACCTTCCACCACTGCCCTCGTCGCTTCCGGGAAGTAGGCGATCTCGATGGCCCCGACTATCTCGAGGAAGTGATCCTCGGCGTCGAGCAGGGTGAGTTGGCAGCCGTCGCACGAGGCGAACTTCCACACCGCGAGCTTGGGCCGATCACTCATATCTCTGCCACCTGCCACCGGTCCGCCACTCTGGAGAAGCGGAAGACGGGGCCGCCCGAGCATACGAAGTCCGGTCCGAACTGGCAGTGCCCGCACAAAGAGATCGCACACTTCATGTTTCGCTCGATGCTGACGTAGATGTCCTCAGCCGAGAGACCAGCAGACAGCAAGTCACGAGCCACCACCTTCATCATCACCTCAGGACCACACAGCATCGCCAGGGTGCGTTCCGGCTCCACGGGCACCCTCGGGAGCACCCCGGTCACCATGCCCACGTCGCCATGCCAGTCTCGCTCAGACACGTCCACCGTGACCTCGACATCGAGAGTCGGCATTTGTTCCCAGATCTCGAGCTCGTCCCGGAAGAGGAGATCGGACGGAGAGCGCCCCCCATAGACGAGGGAGACCCGTCCGAGTTCAGGTCGGTGAGTCACCGCGTGGTACAACACCGGTCGTAGCGGTGCCAGCCCGATCCCACCCGCCACCACCAGCAGATCCCTATCCATGGCCTCGAATATCGGCCAGCCGGACCCGAACGGCCCCCTGACCCCGATCACATCTCCCGGGCGCAAGCTCACCAGGGCCCGGGTCACCGCCCCCACGGCGCGGACGGTGTGGACCAGGGTCTGCGGCCGGCCCGAATCACCGGAGATGGAGATAGGGACCTCTCCAACCCCGAACACGTACAGCATGGTGTATTGGCCGGGTTGGAAGTCGATCGCCGGCCCATCCTCAGGCTCCAGCCCCAGGGTGGTGGTGTCGTAGGTCTCCTCCCTGACAGAGGAAACACGAAACCGGCGAGGGATCATGGCCTCCGTCACCTCCCGGGGTGGGACAGACGTCGTCGGGGAGCTCAAGGAGAGCCCTTCCGGTAGAGATCGAGGAGCTGCACCCGGGTCCGTTGCAGCCTGTGCACGACCTCTCCGGCGACCACAGTCAGCACCTCGAGGGCGAGATCCCGATTCCTCTCCAGCTCGGCCCGGATGATGGTGGCGTCGAAGGCAGCGAGATCGCTGTCGACGGTGGCACGCGCTCGCCAGTTCCAACGATGGGGAGGGAACAGCCAGCTGACCCCGACCAGGTCGCCCGACCCGAGAGTCTGGATGACGATCGGCTCCTTGCCGGGGCTGGTCAACTCGAGCCCTATCCTCCCGTCGACCACGATGAAGAAGACATCGGCCGGCCCTTCCTCCTCGAACAGGATCTCGCCGGAGGAGAGTCGAAGCTCGGTTGCCGCCGACTCGAACAGACTGACCTCGGTGTTGGTGAGTGCCTGTAAGAGAGTGCTCCGCTCCCGTAACGCGTCGAGATTCATGTCACAACCTCCTGGGTGGCTCTGATGGCCGCCGCCTCCTCGGTGATGTCGATGCCTACCGGGCACCAGGTGATGCATCGGCCACACCCGACGCAGCCGGATGATCCGAACTGGTCGTACCACGTGGCCAGCTTGTGAGTCATCCACTGTCGGTAGCGGGCCCGTGTGCTCTGCCGCACGGGGATCCCGTGCAACCCGGAGAAGTCGAGGGTGAAACATGAGTCCCAGCGCCGGGTCCGGGTGGCCTCCCGACCATCGAGGGTCACCGAGTCCTCCACCGTGGAACAGAAACACGTGGGGCACACCAGCGTGCAATTGGTGCAGGCCAGACACCTGTCCGCGACCTCGTCCCAGCGGGGATGCTCCAGGTTGTCGTAGAGCAATGACTTGATTCCTTCGGTGTCCATCGACCTCCCCATGGCCGATGCGGTCCTGTCGACGATCTCATCGACATCGGCCAGGTCTTGTCGGTTGGCCGGGCGGCCAGGAAGCTGTTCCAGGATGGCCTCGCCGGCCCCGCTCCCCGCTTGGAAGACGAACTCATGCCTTGCCCGCCCCACTATCTCGGTGAGGACGAGGTCGTAGCCCGACTCACAGCGCGGGCCGGTTTCCATCGAGACGCAGAAGCAAGTGCCGCCCGCCACTGCACAATTGACCCCCACGGTGAACAAGTCACGCCTGACGGTGGCGTAGGCGCGGTCGGGATACTCGGACCCGAGGAACACCCGATCCTGGATGGCGATGGCTGCCAGCTCACAGGCTCTCACGCCCAGCATGGCGTATCGGGTTTCGGGGACTTCTCCAGGGACGAACTGCCACGAGTCCCCTTCCCTGGTCACCGTGAACAGGGTGCTCTTCGGCGGGTAGAGATAGCTCTTCCACGACCGTTGGCCCACCGCGTACCCGAAGAGGGCGTCGTCCCCGCGGGGGTGTAGCCGGTAGACCCCGGGACCCTGTTCATCGGTCCATCCGATCGGGAGGTCCTCCACCTGATGGATTTGGTCGTAGACGATGGCGCCCTGTCCCATCGTGGGACCGATCACGGTGTACCCGGCTTCCTCCAGAGCGAGAATGAGGGTATGGAAGTCGTCTCTCGAGACGACACGGTGGGTCATCCACCTATTCATACCACCTTGGACGGGGCGCATCTCCTGTCGGAGGTCGGTTCCATCCGGGTCCTTCGGCCGTTTCGGGACTCCACCCGATCGGTAAGGTCACGCCCTGACATGACACCCGACACCCGTCTCCCCGGTAGTCGTCGCACCGGAATCCTGTTCGCCGTCGGCACCGCGGTCATCAGCGGCTTCGCAGTCTTCATCAATGGATATGGAGTGCGGGCATGGTCGGAGCTCTCGGACTCAGCCACCTACACCACCTTCAAGAACGCGACGGCGGCTCTGGTCCTGATCGTCGTGGGAGTGGCGGCGGCACGACGGGGCAAGGGTCGGGCTCTCGACGGAGCGGTTCTCCGTGGACATTGGCGGGGTTTGACCGCGATCGCCGTGATCGGGGGAAGCTTGCCGTTTCTCCTCTTCTTCGAAGGGCTGACCCGGGCATCATCGGGGGACGCGGCCTTCATCCACAAGACCCTCGTCGTCTGGGTCGCCTTGCTGGCCGTGACCCTGCTGCGAGAACGCCTCGGACCGGTGCATGTGGTCGCCATCGCCATTCTCGTGGTCGGCCAGGCGGCTCTCTCGGGTGTGGGAGGGATCGAATTCGGCTCGGGTGAATGGATGATCCTGTCCGCCACCCTTCTCTGGTCGATCGAGACGGTGATCGCGAAACGTGTGCTGTCCGGTGCCCCCCCTGTCACCGTGGGAATGGCTCGCATGGCCGGTGGCAGTGTTGTCCTGGTCTCTTACGTGCTGGTGTTCAGTGATCTCACGGGCCTGGGGCTCTTGACCGGGGCACACGTCGCATGGATCGTCGTCACCGGCCTCACCCTCGCCGGATACGTGGGCACCTGGTTTGCCGCGCTGGCTCGGGCACCCGCGGTGGATGTGACTGCCGTCCTCGTCGGCGGGGCGTTGATCACCGCCCTTCTCGAAACCGGCATCCGGGGAGGGGCTGTTCCCTCGCTCACCGGTGTCGCTCTGGTCCTGGCGGGCGTCGTGTTGGTGGGGTCGATCGGATGGGCGCGTACCGCTCACAGCCAGTGACCTCCGGTCCTGAGCTGTTCTGTCGTTTCGCCCTCCCTCCCAACCTGCTCGGTTATTGCGGGCCGTCCGACACCGGCCTCGTCGGCGAACTGCTGCAGGAGGGAAACGCGGCGGTGGTCGAAATGCGCCATGCGGCTAGCGAATTCGTCGGTGCCTGGCCCTATCTGGAGCTGATCTCCTCGGCCGTCGGAGCAGAACCGCTCGACTACCGGGTGGTAGAGGCCTACTGGCTGGGGAGCCCACTGCTACAGCGGGTCGACCTCCAGGTCATGGGGAACTCGATCGCCGACCGGTTCAAGGCTCAGGCCGGCCCGGAGTGGGAAATGGTGGCTCGCACTCTCGGGTCACCGGCGCGTCCCACTCACTCCTTCCATGTCTTCTGCGTCTACCCGTGGGTCGGCCTGCTCCGGTCTGGCGCAGTCGATCAAGCACTCCACGTCCTCGACCGATGTCGGATCCGATGGGGCACCGTCACCGCCCGGGAGAACGGGGTCGTGATCGTCTCCACCCGACTCCTGACATGGGATGGCCGCTCACTCGGGATGGGTCACGAAACGACAGAACGAGTTCGGGCACCAGTCGACGACCAGGCCATTGCGGTGGGTGACCAGGTCGCGATGCACTGGGACTACGTGTGCCAGCGCATCACCGAGACCCAGCGGCGTCAGTTGGAGAGGTACCAGGCCATGCACATGAACCTGGCCAACCAATCTGGGAGACGCCTGGCGGGGCGAGTGGAGGGATAGTCATGGGGCTGGCGGGGTGGTGGTGGCGGCTTCGACGACGAGCGTCGAGTGGTCGCGAACAGTCCAGAAGCGCTGCTAGGACCTTCGAGCGGTCAGCCGAGCGAGCCTGTGTCTGACACCGTTCCGGCCCTCGGCCACGTATCGTTCCAAGAACATCTCCTCGGCCCTTTCGTCGCCGATCAGCAGTAGGTCGGCGTCGGGGCGGAGGATGGTGTTGCCATCGATCTTGGTCACTGCACGCCCGTCCGTCACCAGGGCGATGACGGTGCACCCGGTGTCAGCGGGGATATCGACGTCGCCGAGCCGCCTACCGCTCAGCTTGGAGGGCATCGCCAGTCGAAAGACCACCAGGCCACGGGCCAGCAGCAGGGTCGAGTCCTCTTTGAGGACATTCCAGGTCTCGATCGCGCCGGTGGCGGCATAGGAGAGCACGAAATCGGCTCCCGCCCGGTGGAGAGTGGACACGTTTCGATCCACTCGCGCCCGACCGAGGATCTCGAGATCCTCGCGGAGCCTTCGACAGTAGAGCGTCAGGAACACGTTGGTGTCGTCGTCGTGAGTGGTGACCATGACCGCGCCGGCGTCGTCCAGGCCGGCCGCGCGGAGGACATCGAGATCTGAGGCGTCACCGATGACGACGGTGTTGGGGTCGAGGTGACGCACTCGCTCAGGAATCCGCTCCACGACCCGGAATGGAACCGAACGCTCGGTCAGCGCCTGGGCGGCGGCCCGCCCAACCCTTCCACCGCCGATGATCAACACCGGTCCCAGTGCCTGGTGGGAATCCGAGTCGTGTGGGACAACGGAGGCGTCATAGGCGGCCAGCGACTCTTCCGATCCGGCGAGCAGGAGAATCGACGACGGGTCTATTCGGAGATGAGGGACGACTGCATGCAAACGACCTCGATCCCAAAGTCCCACCACCGAGACCCCGAAGCGGTTGCGGAGATCGAGTTCGGCGAGGGTCTTCCCCACCAGCTCGGTGCCAGCTGCCGAGGTTTCGGCGATGACGAGGTCATCGAAGCGCGAGATCTCACTGGAGCTCGCATCCCCAGTGAGAATCCTTCGGGCGAACGCATACCCGAGCGACCGGCCCAGTTGGAGGACGTGGTCGGCGCCGGCTAGATAAAGGACGTCCACCGCGTCCTCCGATTGGGCGGTGGCGACCACGATGGCCCGGTCGGTGACCTCCCTCACGGTGAACACGATGTTGCTGTTGCGCTCGTCGGACCTGGCGGTGAACACCATCGCCGCTTCGTCAGCCTGTGCCGCCCGATAGGTCTCGGGCTCGTCGAACGCTCCCACCATCACTCGGTAGCCCGCCTCGGCGAGCCGGACGGCTTCCTCGGTCTGCTCGGCCAGGAGGACGTAGGGCATCCCCGATCGGTCGGCGCGCTGGATGAGCGCCTCCTCGACCGAGCCCAGCCCGGTGAGGATGAGATGACCCTTGGTGTCCGACGGAAGCCTCCGGGGTGTCTGGGCCTCGCGAACTGCGCCGCGCCAGGGCAGGTAGACGAGTTGGATGAAAGTGAAGGGCAAGAGGACGAGTATCAATACCGCACCCACCAGGAGCACAACGATGGAGTACATGCGCCCGGTGTCGGAGGTGAAGACGATGTCACCGAACCCGAGGGTCGTCATGGTGACCACGGTCCAATACACCGCCGATGGCCAGCTGAACTCCCGTCCTTCGCTGGCCATGATCACCTGGAAACCGACGCTGAACACGACGACGGCGCTGAGGATGACGAGGGTGATCCGAGCCACTGCCTTCACAGTTCCCCCGCGAAGCGGGGCGGCTAGTGCTGCGGTGATGGCAGCCAGAAACTTCATGTCACTGACCCCGTCCCTCCACAGGGACGTCCCGGCACCTCAAAGAGGCAGGCAGGCTCGCCGATGGCATCGACGTCACCCTAGAGTCGATCGACATTTCGGGGGCAACAAGTGGTTTTCAGACACTTTCCAGTCCTTGGTGGACCATTCTGTGCACAGAAGCCGAAGGCTGAGCTCTCTGATGGAGCCGGTGTCGTCCCTTGTGCCGAGTGCGTCGAGGCTTGAACCTGCCATCGTGGGTTGTGAGCCGGAAAGCGGACCGTCTCGGGGACTGAATCCCGCCGGGTCGCCACCGGTCCGAGTTCAGCCGACCAGGACGTCCGCCCCGACTGCCCCGAAGATCACAGCCAGGTAGTAGGTAGACCTGAGGAAGAAGGGCATCGCCCTGGTTTGGTCCCTGTGCAGCGACCAGGCTCCGGCGAGAAGCCACATCCCGAGGCCGGCGGCGACCACCGTGTAGAAGACACCCATCCCGGCAAAAGGAATGAGGAGCAGCGAGGCGAACACGGTCAGCGCCGTATAGGCGAGGATGTTCACTGTGGTCACTTCGACCCCCTTGGTCACGGGGAGCATGGGTATCCCTGCCTTGGCGTAGCTCTCTCGATAACGGAGCGCCAGCGCCCAGAAGTGGGGAGGGGTCCAGTAGAAGACCAGCGCGAACAGCACCCAGGCGGTCGAACCGGGCTGGCCCGCGACCGCGGCCCACCCCACCAGCACCGGGGCCGCCCCCGCGGCCCCACCGATCACGATGTTCTGGTCGGTCCTCCTCTTGAGCCACCGGGTGTAGACCAAGACATAGAAGCAGAGAGCGCCGGTTGACAGGGTGGCGGCGGTCAGGTTCACCCTGGTCGCCAGCCAGGCGAAGCCAGCCGATCCGAGCACCAATCCGAGGACCAGGGCAGTGGTCGGGCTGACCACTCCGCGGGGGATCGGTCGGCGGGCGGTCCGGGCCATGAGACCGTCCACATCGCGGTCGAGGTAGCAGTTGAGCGCGTTGGCGCCTCCAGCGGAGAGCGCGCCGCCGACAAGTGTGGCCGCCACCAGACCGGTTCCCGGCCACCCGTCGGCGGCGAGCATCATCGCCGGTACCGTTGTGATCAACAACAGCTCGATGATTCGCGGTTTGGTCAAGGCAACCAATGCCCGCAGACTGGTCACCCACCCGGTAACCGACGCTCCCGTCGTCGCGGTGCGTCCGCTGGTCATGGCTGTGCGGCGACCGCCAGTTCAGGCCTCAAGCGTCCGGCTCCCTGTTCTTCTCTTCAGCCGACCGGTACCCGAACGGGGAGACGACGAAACGGGAGGGCCGATCAAATCCAGAGCAGGGGTCTCTGAAACGCGAGGGTGGGCCGCCACGTTGCGCCCTTGCGGCTCCGGCGACGGACCCGACGCGGGCGGTGGTACCACCTGCGCGAAGCTCGAGCTCAACAGTTGTTTGGCGGTGGATCGCGTTGGGTAGGGAGCGTGCCGTGAGGCTACTGGTCGGCTTGTTTGTCTTCGCACTCGCCATCGGCCCGGTGTCCGCCTCTGAAGGCGAAGGGGCGGAAGTGCGGTTGGTGCTCTTTGCCGACGGCTTCACCGCTCCCCTCATGGTGGTGGAGCCTCCCGACGACAGCCGACGCATCTTCGTGGTAGACCAGCCCGGTTGGGTGTGGGTGGTCGACCGGGATGGCCAGGTAGATCGAACCCCGTTCTTGGATCTCTCCGCGCAGATTCTCGACATCGAGGCGAGCTACGACGAACGCGGTCTCCTCGGTCTCGCCTTTCACCGCGACTTTGCCAGCAACGGTCGCTTCTTCGTCTATTACAGCGCACCGCTTGCGGACGGTGCTCCTGACGACTGGGATCACACCAGCTACGTCTCGGAGTTCGTGGTGTCGGATGACCCGAACCGCGCCGACCCTGACAGTGAACGGATCGTCCTCCGGATCGACCAGCCCTACCACAACCACAACGCTGGCCAGATTGCCATGGGTCCTGATGGGTACCTGTATGTCCCGCTCGGAGACGGAGGCAACGGCGGCGACATCGACGCCGAGGGCGAAGACCGGGGACGCCCCGACGCCGGTTGGGCCCAGACGGTGGAGAGCCCATTGGGGTCGATCCTTCGTCTCGATGTCGACGACGACGAGGAACAGGAGTGGGGTCGCTACGGGATCCCGCCGGACAACCCCTTTGTGGGCGATGATGCGGTGCCCGACGAGGTGTTCGCCTACGGATTCCGCAACCCCTACGGGTTGACCTTCGACCTCGAGACCGCGGACATCTACGTGGCCGACGCCGGGCAGATCCTCTTCGAGGAGGTCAGCCGGGTCGAAGCCGGGGGCAACTACGGGTGGAACATCAAGGAGGGTACTCACTGCTTCAACCCGGACGACTTCACAGATCCTCCCGACACCTGCCCCGACACCGGGCCCCTGGGCGAACCGCTGATCGACCCGGTCATCGAGTACCAGCGGGCGCCCGATGCCGGCTCTGTGGTGATTCCCGGCGTCCTCTCCCGAGACTCCTCGGTGCCCATCCTCCAGGACCGCTTCGTCTTTGGGGACTACGCCACAATCCGCTTCATCCCCACCGGCGTCATCTATGCCGCCACCCCCAACGCCGAAGGGCTCTGGCCCATCGAAAGGGTGACGGTGGGCGCTTCTGCCGATGCTCCCACGGGTGGCCTCAACCGTTTCCTCCTCGGGGTCAACCAGGATTCGTCAGGTCGTCTCTATGTGCTCACCACCGAGATGGGTGGACCCGAGGGGAACACCGGGGCGATCTTCAACCTCGAGGACCCCAATGCACCGGCCGCGGCCGACTGGGCGTTGGTGGCCGGCGTGCTCGCCGGTGTGGTCCTTGCCGGGTCGCTGATAACGGTGTGGTTGGTGCGGCGGGGTCGTTTCACTTCGGGAGCGGTCCCGTGAGGCGCGCCCTCCTGATCGTCGCCCTGCTTCTCGCCGGTTGCACCAACGACGCCCCCCGCGGTGATCCGGTCGCAGGCGAATTCCTCGCTGCCGAGGTAGAGCCCTCGTGCGGGTTCTGTCACACCCTCGCTGCCGCTGACTTCAGTGGATCCACCGCCCCCGACCTCGATCAACTCAGACCCGGCTACGAGAGGGTGCGGGAAGCGCTCCGCGTTGGACCCGGATTGATGCCCTCCTATCGAGAGGCACTCTCCGACAAAGAGATGCACGACATCGCCGCCTTCGTCTCCGGGGTGGCCGGCCGATGAGACCGCGCACGACTCTCGCCCTGCCGCTGCTGGCGTCTCTGGCTTCGTGTTCGGGCGGTGCCCTCGATCCTTCTGGCGCAGGTGCCCGGCGGATCGCCGACATCTGGTGGGTGATGTTCTGGGTGGGGTTGGTTCCTCTGGCGATCGTGTTGGTCATCCTGACCCTGACTGCCACCAGGCGACAGCCGGGAGGTCTCCTCACAGATCGCAGGATCATCGTCTACGGGGGCGTGGTCCTCTCCTCCCTTCTCCTGGTCCCAGTGGTCGCAGTCACCATGCTGGTCGAGCGTGACCTGCGGGACGGCTCCGACGGCAGCATGACCATCGAGGTGGTGGGTCATCAGTTCTGGTGGGACGTCTACCACCCCGACCCCACCGGAGAGGGGACGGTCAGGAGCGCCAACGAGATTCACATTCCGGTGGGCGAGCCGGTGGTGCTCCGGGTCACCTCCAACGACGTGATCCACAGCCTGTGGATACCCGAGATCCACGGCAAGATCGATCTCATTCCCGGGCACACCAATGAGTTGACCGTCGAGGCCGATGAGGCCGGCGTCTTCCGCGGCCAATGCGCCGAGTTCTGCGGTATCGGGCACGCCATGATGCGGCTGATCGTCGTGGCCTCCCCGCCCGACGAGTTCGACCAATGGCTATTCGAGCAGAGCCAACCAGCCGACGTGACCATCTCGAGTGGGACGAGGCAGCTCTTCGGCAACTCGTGTGCGCCTTGCCACACCGTGCGAGGCATGTTCGAGATTCCCCAGACCTTCGACGGAGACTTCGGCCCTGATCTGACCCACTTTGCCTCCCGACGGATGATCGGGGCGAACATCCTGCCCAACACTCCCCAGGCGCTGGCTCGCTGGATTATCGACCCTCAAGGTGTCAAACCGGGAAATCGGATGCCCGACGTCGGCCTCAGCCCTGATGAGCTGGAAGACATCATCGCCTTACTGAACGAGCTGGAATGAGCGAACGACCCACCACCGCAGACACCTCCGAAGACCAACTGACCAGGGCGTGGCAGCAGCCGCCCGGCTTCACTGGGTGGCTGGCCGCGGTCAACCACAAGGCGATCGGGATGCGGTTCATCGTCACCGGGTTCATCTTCTTCCTGGTGGGCGGACTGCTCGCCGCGCTGATGAGAACCCAGCTCGCCGTGCCCGAAAACAGTTTCCTGAGCGCCGAGCTGTACAACCAGCTTTTCACCATGCACGGCACCACGATGATGTTTCTCTTCGCGGTGCCCATGCTCGAGGGGCTGGCCATCTACCTACTTCCTCTGATCTTGGGGACCCGGGATGTCCCCTTTCCCCGGCTCAACTCCTTCGGCTACTGGCTCTACCTCTTCGGCGGGTTGCTCGTCTTCAGCAGCTTTTTCGCCGGTCAGGTCCCCAGCGAGGGCTGGTTCGCCTACGTGCCGCTGTCGGGTGGCTTGTTCAGCCCCGACATGGGGATGGACTTCTGGCTACTCGGGATCACCATGGTCGAGATCTCGGGGATCCTCGGAGCGCTGGAGTTGGTGGTGGTCTTCCTCCGGCGCCGGGCCCCAGGGATGTTGCTCCACCGCGCGCCGTTGTTCTCCTGGGCCGCGTTCTTGATGGCGGCGATGATGGTGGTCGCCTTCCCGGTGCTGGTCGCCGCGAGCACCATGCTCGAGCTGGAGCGGGCGACACCACTGGTGTTCTTCGATCCTGGCCGCGGTGGTGATCCTCTTCTCTGGCAGCACCTGTTTTGGTTCTTCGGCCATCCGGAGGTCTACATCATGCTGCTTCCCGCCGCCGGGATGGTCTCGATGATCGTCTCTACCTTCTCCCGGCGGGCAATGGCCGGCTACGGCTGGGTGGTTGGGGCCCTGGTGGCGATTGGGATCGCCAGTTTCGGGTTGTGGGTTCACCACATGTTCACCGCAGGCCTCCCTTCGGTGGCCATGATCTTCTTCACTGCGGCCAGTGTTCTCATCGCCATTCCCAGCGGAGTCCTGGTTTTCGCCTGGCTGGCCACCATGTGGCGGGGCCGTCCGGTGTTCCGACCTCCATTGCTCTTCGTCATCGGATTCTTGGTGGTTTTCGTCATCGGGGGGATCACCGGTGTCATGGTGGCTTCGGTGCCCTTCGACTGGCAGGCCCATGACAGCTACTTCGTGGTGGCCCATTTCCATTATGTGTTGCTGGGCGGGGTGGTGTTCCCGGTATTCGCCGCCCTCTACTACTGGTTCCCCAAGTTCACCGGCCGGATCACCTCGGAGCGGTTGGGGCGTCTCGCTTTCTGGACGATGTTCACTGGGGTCAACCTGGCATTCTTCCCTCAACACTTCCTCGGCTTGCAGGGGATGCCTCGGCGCGTATTCACCTACGAGGTCGGTCTGGGGTGGGAGTTGGGCAATCTGTTATCCACGATCGGCGCCTTCGTCTTGGCCGCCGGGGTCCTGATCGCGGTAATCGATTTCGTCCGGGCGAGAAGGTGGGGTGCGGAGGCCGGCGCCAACCCGTGGGAGGCGGGGACCCTCGAGTGGTCGACGCCCTCACCACCGCCGGTGTACAACTTCAGGGAGTTACCCATCGTCCATGGGCCGTTGCCGCTGTGGGAGGAGACTTCGGGCTCACCGGCTCCGGACTGGGTCACCGACTTGGCCAGCCCGACCAGCCCGGTGCGCGAGGTGATCGAGACTTCTCCGATCGAAGCCGAGCCGGAGGAGATCGTCGCCCTTCCCGGCCCCACCCTATGGCCCCTGTGGGCCGCCCTGGGGCTGGTCGTGGCCCTGGTCGGCGTCCTCGTCTCGGAGACGCTGGTGGCGGTCGTGGGTGTGTTCGCTCTCGTGGTCACGGTGATCGGATGGGCGGCGAGTGAACCAGGTGACGTCATCGAGCGGCGACTGGGCGACGCCCCGCAAAGAGCTCCCATCGGGATCTGGGGGATGGTGGTGGGCCTGGTGTCACTTGGTGTGATCTTCGGCTCGCTGGTGGTGTCCCACTACTACTTGATGCTGGTCCCCGAGGTCCCACGCCCGCTTCCCGAGGTGAGGATGCTCCCGCTGCTGGGGGCGACACTTCTCGCCCTGGTCACCGCGGGGGTGACCATGGCCACCAGACCTCCCGACGACCGAATGGGTCGGACGATGACCATTGGGCTCCTCCACGTGGCACTGGCGCTCTCTCTGGGTTCCGTTTTCCTCGGGCTGATGGTGACCTCAGACACCGGCCCCCTGGCGACGATCACGGCCCAGGCGAGTTCGCTCCTGACCATCGCCGGGTTCGGAGTGGTGGCGGCTGCAGCCTTGGCCGGGGGCTCGATCGCCGCCGCCATTCAGGTGGCTCGTCACTCCTCGATCTCGGGCAACTCGCTCCAGGCGGTTCGGCTCTATGCCTGGTTCGTCGCCGTCGTCTGGGTGGTGGTGGCTGTGGTCTTCACGGTCTCACCGGGAGGTCTGGGGTGACCACCACCCGCACCGGGGTCTTGACCCGCTGGGCCCTGGTTCCAGTGGTGTTGTGGGTCGCTCAGATCTTCGCCGGTCTCATAGTTGGCTCCGAGTTGTGCGCTCATCCGACCACCATGCATGGAGTGGCGGCGGCATTGGTGGCCGTCTCGGGTTTCGCCGTCCACCGGGCCTGGTCACAGACCCGGGATGTGAGCCTGACGGACTCAGAGAGTTCGCCAGGACTGGTGGGCCGGGTTGGGTTCAAAGTGGGACTGCTCTTCACCGCAGGGATCGTCCTCTCCTGGGTGATGGCCAGTGTCGGTTGCCTGTGACCACCTACTTCCATGTCACCTCGCCGAGGGCGGTCTCCGACTGGTCCTTCGAGCCACTGCAAACTCTCGGTCTGCTTGTTCTCGGCGGCCTCTATGTGGCCGGCGTTCTCCGCGCCCGACGTGGTGGGTCGGCCATCGGCTGGTTGCGGCCCTCGGTCTTCGCCCTGGGTTTCGGGTTGCTCGTGCTTGCCCTGCTCCCACCGATGCACCACGCCGGCGAGGAGCGGCTCTCGCTCCACATGGCCCAACACACCATCCTCATTCTCGCCCCGCTCCTGTTGGTCGCAGGGCGGGCGGGCACCCGCACACTCCAGGCACTGCCGAGCCGCCTTCGGGGAGAGGTGGCCCGCCGGGTCAACCGCCTGATGTGGTTGACGTCACGCCCCGTCGCTCTTCTGGTGCTGATGGGCACGGTGATCTCCTGGCACATTCCGATGATCTTTGAGCCAGCCGCCCGGTCCCCTGTGCTCCACGCCCTGGAGCACGTCACCCTTGCTGTCGCCGCCACCCTGTACTGGGTGTCGATCGTCGGGGTGGGGGCGCGACGTCGTTCCGGATATGGTGCCTCCCTCGGATCGATCCTGATCCTCATGCTGGTCGGTGGGGTATTCGGGGGCCTGCTGACCTTCTCCAGGGTCCCCTGGTATCCGGAGTACGCCGAGCGGGCTGCCGCGATCGAGGTGGACTGGCTGACCGACCAGCAGCTCGCAGGAGTGTGGATGTGGGTTCCCATGGGCCTGGTGCTGATGGGGGTAGGCGCTTGGCTGGCATACATGTGGGCCACGGGGACCATCCAGCCTCAGGATCGGTTCCGGTCGCAACCGACACGTGAGTCGGTCTGATCGCGACGGAACCTCGATGACGTGGGGCATGATCCGGTCTCGGGTGGCTGCCCGGTCCGGGTGGTATCGGTTTCTAAACGCGCGTCGATCTTGGGTCAATGGTGGATCTCTTCCCAAAGTGCGCAGAGAGAGTGCCGAGGTCAGAGATGCCGGGTGCGCTCTGACCGCACCGTCACGACGGTCAGGGCACCGACCGGTCCGCCCCTACTCCAGATTCCTGAGGCGGAAGCGCCCCAGCGGTAGCTCCTCGAGCGTCAGCTGCTCACCCCAGCGGTCGATGGTGACGAAACGGTTGGGAGAGTCCAAGTCCTCGAGCAGCTCCGTCCCGCGATACGCCGGTGACCGCCGGAACAGTCGAACCCACTCCCCTTCAGGGCCGTAGAGTTCCTCGAAGGCCCCCCGACGGCCCGGGTCCAACAGGTACTCCCAGAGGTGAATGTGGACACCGCTTGAATCCCTCAGCTGGCTGACCCCTCGTCACCACCCATCTCACTGCGGCCCTCTCTCGACACGACGTCATGCTAGTTCCTCGGCCCGTCGTCCCCGCAGCCTCCCCTCTGCGTGCCCGCGGGCGTACTCCCCCGAGAACAGGTCTCGTCCGGCCCCGGCCGGCTCCAATCCGGCTGCCAGGTGGGAGATGAGCCACCTCTCGTGGCGGTTCAGCCACCCTTGGACTCATCTGGGCCCTCGGATTGGATCCCGATCTCGGTGGCTTTGATCGAGATCCAAACCGTCGCCCCCTGGTGGAGGTCGAGGACTGCTGCCGCCTCTTCGGTGATCTCAGCGGTCAATGAGAGGGGGTCGCCGAGGCCGAGGCGGACCCTCTCTCCGAGGTGCTCGAGGTGGTCGATGTCAGTCTTCCAGACGTTGCGGGAGCTCCCCTGGGGTTCGGTGTTGTGTATCGCAATGGCGGAAGCCCTGATGCTTGCCATCACCGGACCCGAGACAGTGTGGTCGGCGATAGTGAGGAAGTGGCGTCCGGTGTCGACCCGTCCGCCTCGGGCTACGCCATGGATGAGGTTGGATCCGGCGAGTTCGGCCACGTATGGGGATCGGGGATGAAATCGGATTCCGCTGGGAGTGCCACTCTGGGTGATGGCTCCGGATTCGATGACTTGGATCTCGTCGGCGAGAAGGAAGGCTTCGGTGGCGTCGTGGGTGACGAACAGGGCGGGCACCCGCCGCCGGCGCACCAGGTCCATGACCAGCAGTCGAAGACGATGACGCACCGTCGGGTCGAGGGCGTTGAACGGTTCGTCGAGGAGGAGGATCCGCGGCTCTCCCGCCAAGGCCCTGGCCAGGGCGACCCGTTGCGCCTGCCCGCCCGACAACTGATGGGGGTGACGGTGGGCCCACTCCTCGCCCTCGACCTCCTCGAGCCAGCGTATCGCCTCGGCCCGGCGCTGTGGTTTCGCCTTGTCGCGGACGGCGAGGGCGACGTTGCCGAGCACCGTGCGGTGGGGCAACAGCAACGAGTCCTGGAACACCATCCCCACCCGCCGGTCCTGGGGACGGGTCCACACGTCGTCGGCGGTGTCGACGAGCGTTCGACCTCCGAGGACGACCCGACCGCGGTCCGGTCTCTCGATCCCGGCCACCAGACGCAGCGTGAGACTCTTTCCCGCTCCGGAGGGTCCCACCAGCACCGTGATACCCGAGCCGGCATCTAGTCGGACGTTGAGGTGGAACTCACCGACCTGGTGGGTCACGTCGACAGACAGCATCAGGCCACGGTTCGTTCCAGGCGGCGGACCACCACCAACACCGTCACCGCCACGGCGAGTAGGACCAGGGCGAGAGTTCCGGCCCGGTCATAGTCGAAGGCTTGGACTGCGTCGTAGACGGCGATGGGCATCGTCTGGGTCCGTCCCGGGATGTTGCCCGCCACCATCACGGTGGTTCCGAAGTCGCCGAGCGCTCGAGCGAACGCCAACGCCACCCCGGCCAACAGGCCTCGCCGGGCCAACGGCAAGGTGATCTGTGCCGCCACCCGCCACCCGGGCAGGCCCATCACCCGACCGGCCACTTCGAACCGGCGATCGATCGATTCGATGGCGGCGCGGGCCGAACGTAGACAAAACGGGAACGACGCTACCGACGCCGCCAGCACCGCCCCCTGCCATGAGAACACCAGAGGCGAGCCAAACACCGCCTCCCAGGCTCTTCCGATCGGGCTGCTCCTCCCCACAGTCACCAAGAGGTAGTACCCGAGAACGGTGGGAGGCATCACGATGGGAGCGCTGGCGATGGCGTCGAGCAGGCCCCGACCGGGGAACCGCCCCCTCGCCAGTCCATAGCCCAGCGCGATCCCGGTCACCGCCACGATCAACGTGGCAAATCCGGTGACCCGCAGCGAGAGCCACAAGGGATCCCACATCAGCCGGCTCCGCCGTCTTCACCGGGAAGAACGAACCCGTAACGAACCATCACTTCGCGGCCTCCGGGCTGGTTGACGAAGACGGCGAACGCGGTCGCCGCATCGACCCGATCGGGATGGTCGGTGACGATCACCAGCGCCTGTTCCAATGGCTGATGGAGCGCCTCGTCGAGCAACACCCACTCACCGCGGTCGCCGGCGGCAATGGCCAGCGAGAGGGCGACGATGGCCGCGTCGGCATCACCGGTGTCAGCCAACCGCTGAGTGTCGGATATGTTCTCGCCGTACACCAGTCTCGGCTCGATCCTCTCCCACAGCCCAGCGTTCTCCAGGGCTTGCTTGGCCGCCAACCCGTATGGGGCGTGCTCGGGATTGGCGATCGCCAGGTACTCGACAGCCGGATCGGTGACCAGGTCTGCGAGGTCACTCCACCCGCCCCATGCCTCGAGCATCGACCAGATGGTGATACGGCCAAGAGCGTAGGTGACCTTGGTGTCAGGATCGCCAACCCCCGAGTCGAGAATCTCATCGACGAAGGAAACGTTGGCGGAGGCGTACACATCGACGGGGGCACCCTCGATGATCCGCTGTGCCAGCTGCCCGGACGACCCGAAGTCGAAGATCACCTCGTGCTGGGTCTCGGCGGTGAACAACTCACCGATCTCTTCGAAGGCAGGCCTCAGATCTGAGGCTCCGGCAACGAGCAGGGCGTGATCTCCGGTCAGCTGGTCCGCGGTGGCTTCGTCCGCGGTTCCGCATGCACCGATCACGAGAACCGCCACCAGCCATGAGGTCACCCGCCGTCTCATGCCGCCCGGGTCCCGATCCCGTCGAGGTCGTATCCACCCACCGTCTGCAGCCGGCGCCGGAACCGTGAACTGGCAATCAGGTCGATGAGCTGTTCGACGGCTCGCTCGGTGATCCAATGCTCGCCAACCCACAGCTGGGCCTCGTGACGATCCAGTGGGTGAAACCTCGCACCCACCGCCAGTGCCGCCGGTTCGATCGTCACCGCGGGCAGCCCCGCCGCCATGCCGTGTCGGGCCGCCACCACGTGGCCACCAACTCTGGGGCCCCTGGTCGTGGATCCGCCCACCGCCGCTTCGAAGGTGCTCTGGACCGCGGCGCCGGACTCCCTCTGCACCACTGCGACCTCGCCGTTCAAGACCCTCTGCCACCATGACGACTCGATGTCAGCGGATATCGCCAACCCCACCCGCCAGCCAGTCAGCCGGAACCGAACCACCTCCGGATCCGAAGGTACGAGCGGGGATGACTCGACGGGGCCATGTACCACCGCAGCGTGGACTCTCCCGCCCCTGAGAGCGTCGAGGGCGGCGGCACTCGAAGTCGCCACCGCCATCGCACCCCCACCAGCGTGGCGCAACAGATGCTCCAAGGTCTCCAGCCCGGGCTCGCACCCGGCGACCACCACACCAGGGTTGACATCACCGAAAGGAGCCACCCGCCCATCCTCCACCACCCCATCGGCGGCCTCCCATCCATCGCCCCCAATGCGAGCGGGGGCACTGACCACTCGATCACCCACCCATCCCATCCGCACCGCAGACCCCTCTCCGGGCCCCTGGCCGGACAACACATCGACCACCAGTCCATCGGGGCCGAACAGTCGTCTCGCATCCACCCCGAGCGCCGCTGCCAGAGCCAGACCGGCATCCACCCGGGGCAGATGGCGACCCGACTCGGCGGCTCCCACCAATTGACGGCTCACCCCCGCACGATCCGCCAACTCGGCCTGGGTCAGCCCGGCCGCAACCCGAAAACTACGGAGATGATTCTCCTTCATGCCAGTAAACTAGCACTCTCGCTTGCATCCTGTCTTGACGGCGGATGCCGCTCCGGCCGCCGCTTTCTGGGCCCAGGAGCATTCCGTTGCTCACCTGACGGCAGATCGAAGGGGTGGATCCAGCATCCGACCCAGAACACCGGGGCCCACGCCCGCCTCTCGTCGGAGTTGTTGGTGGGCATCCCATGAGGGGACCCGCGGAGACAGAGGCCTATAGGCGCTGTCTCCCCCCTGGTGGTTCAACGAGCCCCGACTCGTAGGCGAGCACCACCGCTTGGGTGCGGTCGCGCAGCCCCAGTTTGGTCAGGATGTGGCTGACGTGGGTCTTGACGGTCGCTTCACTGATGAAGAGTGTCTCGGCGATCTCCGCATTTGAGACTCCGTGCGCCAACAAGGTGAGGACCTCGATCTCGCGCGGAGTGAGCGTGTTGCGGAGCTGTGCGGGTGCGGGTATGGATGCATCGGGGGTGCGGGCGAACGCCTCGATGAGCGACCGGGTCACCTCGGGCGCGATCAGCGCATCGCCGCGACTGACCAGGCGGACCGCTTCGGCGAGCTGTTCTGGTGGCGTGTTTTTCAGCAGGAAGCCGCTCGCTCCGGCCCGCAGCGCTTGGAAGACGTGCTCGTCCACGCCGAAAGTCGTGACGACGATCACCTGCGGGCCATCGGCTGCCACGATCCGGCGGGTGGCCTCGATCCCGTCCATGCCGGGCATGCGGATGTCCATGAGCACGATGTCTGCTTCTCGGTTGGTGGCGAGTTCGACGGCGGCCTGACCGTCGGCGGCTTCGCCGACGACCTCCAGGTCGGGTTCGGCATCCAGGATCATTTTGAAACCGCGACGAACTAGTGCCTCGTCGTCTGCGATCAGCACCCGGATGCTCATTCTCAGTCCTTGATCGGTAGCAGTGCTCGAACCAGGAACCCGTTATCGTCCCCGGGCCCGGCGTACAGAGTGCCTTGGTGGAGCGCCACAACCCGCTCCCGCATCCCGAAGAGCCCGTTCCCGGGTTGGGAATCCCCGGTGGTGCCTTTGCCGTCATCCTCCACCGTCACCTCGAGGTTCGGCCCGCGGCGGCAGATAATGATGTGCACGCTGAAGGCCTGAGCGTGCTTACGCACATTGGTGAGGGCCTCCTGGACGATTCGATATGCGGTGAGTTGGAGGCCGACCGGCAGCTGATCGCTCTCCACCTCCGCGTCGAGGGTTACTCCGAGACCAGCCCGGCGAGCGTCCGCGGCCAGGGCTGGGAGCTGGGCGAGGTTGGGGAGAGGCCCGATCCCCTGATCGACTTCCTCGGTGCGCAGCACCCCCAGCATCCGCTGCATCTCCTCGAGGGCCTCCCGGCCGAGTCTCTCGACGTCGAGGAGCGCCTCACTTTGCTCGGTTTGGCCGGGTGCCAGGGTGCGGCGGGCGGCGCCGGCCTGAATGCCCATGACACTGATGGCGTGAGCGACGACGTCGTGGAGCTCCCGGGCGATACGGGTGCGCTCGGCAGCCACGGCGGCGTGCGTCTCGAGTTGGTGGGTCCGCGCGAGCAGTTCGGTGTGTGCCGCCGCCTCCCGTGCACTTCGCCTTTGACGATGCACCTCCCTGCCCACGAACCAGGCTCCGGCAAGGAACAGCGCCGGCACCAGGACGTCGACCATTGTCTTGTCAACGAAGGTCAGCGACTCGAAGGCGACGGCCGCGATGGCCACGATCCCCGCACCGATGAGGGCGTTTCTCGAAGTGGCATGGGACGCCAACGAATACGTGGCGACCAGCAGTCCCATGAGCAGGACGAAGGTCGACTGGTCGGCGTCCCCCACGAGTGCAACCGCCACCATGCCCAGGCACATCACGGTCAGGGCTGCCAACGGGAAGGCCTCGCGAACCAGCAGCGGCGTCAACGCCACGACGGCCAACAAGGTCAGCGGCACGCGCGGGCCTGGCATGCCGGCTTGAAAGATTGGCTCGACCCAGATCTCGAACCAGGCGAGAAACAGGAGAATGGTCACCAAAAGCCAGTCCGCGGGCGTCTCAGGTCCTCAGCGAAGGGCCCTTCCACCCTGGCCAGGAACTCATCGGGATC
>CAZLEQ010000002.1:0-111607 GCA_964558575.1 uncultured Acidimicrobiaceae bacterium
CACGCCGATCAGGCGGCAGCTGCGGTGTACGGAGGCATGCAGCTGATACCAGCCGAGGGGATGCCGATCCGTCTCCCCTTGCATCCATCGTTGCGGCCCGTGGTCGCGATCCCCGACACCCGTCTTCCCACCCAGGAGGCCCGTGCGGTGCTTCCGGCCGGCTACGACCGTGACGTCGTCATCCGAAGTGTCGCCCGAACCTCGGCATTGACCGCGGGGTTGATCACGGGGGATCCGGAGTTGTTGGCCGCGGCCCACGGCGACGAGATCCACGAGGCGCCTCGTGATGCGATCAGCCCCGATGTCGCCAAGCTGATCGACGTGGCCCGGCGGGCCGGTGCCCTGCATGCGGCCCGATCCGGTGCAGGCCCCTCAGTGTTGGCGATCACCAACATCGAGGACGTGGCCTCGGTGGCCGCCGCCTTTCGTGAGTGGGGTCTCGAGGTGATCGCCGACCCGGTCGAGACCAGCGGTTTGGTGTAGGTGGCTCATGCAGTACAATAAGGGCACGTCGTGTTCTTCTGGCGACGCAAAACACGGAAGACATAGGAATCAAGGGGCCTCGCCCATCTCACGGGCGGAGGTCCTTTTCCTGTTTTGGACCTATCTCCCAAGGTCATCGAGCGTTGGCGGTTTGACCTAATCGCGGGCGGACGCGACCATTGAGAGGTCTTCCCTTTTCAGAGAGGTTGAATTTCGCATGGGGTCGCTCGTAAAGAAGCGTCGTAAGAAGATGTCCAAGCACAAGTACCGCAAGCGTCTCAAGGCCAACAGGCACAAGCGCAAGAAGTAGCAACGGAAACCGGCCCCAACAGGGGCCGGTTTTCCCGTTTCCTCCCCGAGGAGCGAAGCGAGCTGGGGGGGGGGGCCCTTCGGGGCCGGTCCATGCATTCGTGCCCGGCGCCGTCGATGCGCAAGAACGGTGTCAGCGGTCCTTGAGGAAGTTTTCGATCTCCTCGACCAGGCGTTCCGCGTGACCCTCGCCTTCCTCGGCTGCCTCGATCTCGAGCTGCTCGACGTACTCCTGCAGTTCCGAGTTGGCCTCGATCGCCTCGTCCACCGTATCCCGGAACTGGCGCGACTTGGACGTCAGGTCGCCGATGTCGACGGACATCCCCAACAACTCCGACGTCTTGATGGTGAGTGCCTCGACAGCGGGCGGATAGTCCTGATTGGAGAGGTAGTGCGGCACCGCCGCCCACACGGAGATGACCTCGATCCCGGCGTTGCCGAGGGCGTGGTTGAGCACACCGATGATTCCGGTGGGACCCTGATATCCCGACGGCAGCAGCCCGTGGAGCGAGAGGGAGTCGGGCTTGTTGGACGAGCCGACGAGGGGAACCGGCAGAGTATGCGGCACCTGCCCGATGAAGGCGCCGAGTGTCACCGCCTTCACGACCCCGAGAGCCTGTAACGCCTCGACCAGTTCGGCTGCGAAGGCCTTCCACTTGTAGTTGGGCTCCTCACCGATCACCACGACGAGGTCCCGAGAGTCGTGGCGGATCACATGGATCTCGTTCACCGGCCAATCGATCTGGCGGGTTCCGCTCTCATCGACGAAGACCATGGGTCTGCGCACCTGGAAGTCGAAATGCTCGTCGGGATCGAAGGAGGCGACGAGGTGGTGGTCGAAGGAGTTCAGAAAGCGCTCGGCAGCCGCGGAAGCCGAATCCCCCGCATCACCCCATCCCTCGAAGGCGATCAACGCCACGGAATCCTTCAGCACCGGGCGGTCGAGCCACTGAAGCGAGCTCATGTCCCCAAACTACACGTCGGATGTGGCTATCGGGTCTCGTTCGTAGAACGGTCTGAACCGCTTCAGGCGCAGAGCGTTCATGACCACCGACACCGACGAGAACGCCATGGCGGCCGCCGCGATCGTCGGGTTGAGAAGCCCGATCGCGGCCACCGGGATGGCCAGCGTGTTGTAGAGGAAAGCCCATATCAGGTTGCCGCGGATCGTCCTCAACGTCGCACCGGCGAGTTCCACCGCCACGGGTGCCAGCCTGGGGTCGTCACGCAGGAGGACGATGTCTCCCGCTTCGATCGCCACACCGGTGCCGGAGCCCACCGCCATGCCCAGGTCGGCCTGGGTGAGGGCGGGGGCGTCGTTGACCCCGTCACCGAAGAAGGCCACTACCTGGCCTTTCTCCTGGAGCTCACCGACTCTCTTAGCCTTGGATTCTGGTGTTGCCCCCGCGTACACGGTGGCTATTCCGATCGCCTCACCCACCCGCTCAGCGGCCTCCTGATTGTCGCCGGTGACCAGCTCGGCAGTCAGCCCGATCTGGCCGAGACGGGCGACAGCCGCCGCCGACTGGGCCCGAATGGAGTCGCTCACCGCGAGGATCCCCCGTACCTCTCCGTCCCATCCGCCGTAGAAGGTGGTGTATCCGTGCCGCTCGGCATCGGCGAAGTCGTCTCGCCATCCCTCCGCACCGGTGAGTTCCTGCTCCTCGATCAGGGCCAGGCTCCCCGCCACTACCCGGTGACCATCGACCACACCGGTCACACCCATGCCAGGGACGCTCTCGACGCTGTCGACCGGGGCCAGTTCCACGTCCTCCTCGTCGGCGGCGAGACCGATCGCGATCCCGATGGGGTGTCCGGATGCCACTTCGACCGATCCCACCAATCGGAGGAATTGGGACCGGTCGTCGCCGGTCTTCACCAACTGGGGAGCCATGACCCCGGTGGTGAGAGTCCCGGTCTTGTCGAACAACACTGTCTGGACGTCCCGGGCCCTCTCGAAGACCTCGGCTCTCTTGAAGAGGATGCCCAGTTCGGCGCCCCTCCCGCTGCCCACCATCACAGCAGTCGGTGTGGCCAGCCCGAGGGCGCAGGGGCAGGCGATGATCAGGACCGAGACCGCGATCCGAAGTGCCGTCCCCACCCCGTCACCGGCGAACAGCCAGAAGCCGAACACTGCGAGACTGAACAGCAGGACTCCCTGGACGAACCTGCCGCTGTAGACGTCGGCGAGCCGCTGGATGGGAGCCTTGGATCCCTGGGCCTCCTCGACCATGCGGATGATGGATGCGAGGGTGGTGTCCGACCCCACCCGGGTCGCCCGGACCACCAGTCTGCCCGCCTGGTTGACGGTGGCTCCGACGACTTCGTCCCCTTCCGCCTTGGCCACGGGGAGCGGCTCGCCGGTGAGCATCGACTCGTCGACGGTGCTGGCGCCTGATTCGACCAGCCCGTCGGTGGGGATGCGCTCGCCGGGACTCACCACCATGCGGTCACCGGGGATGATCTCGTCGATGGGGACCCGCCTTTGTCCCTGGCTGGTGAGGAGGGTGGCTTCGGTGGCGCCCAGCTCGAGGAGGCGATGGATGGCCGACGAGGCGCGGCCCTTGGCCCGGGCTTCGAACACCTTGCCCAGCGTGATCAGGGTGATGATCATCCCTGCGGTCTCGAAGAAGACCGCACCTCCGGTGGGGAGGATCACGAGGGAGTAGAAGTAGGCCGCCAGTGAGCCCAACGAGATCAGGGTGTCCATGTTGGCGGCTCCGGCTCGGGCATGTCTCAGAGCCCGGGTGTGGTATTGGGCACCGGGCCAAAAGACGACGGGTGTGATCAGGATCCCTTGGACGATGGCGTTCCACATGGCGTGGGGACCGAACAGATGGAGGACCATCGCCGGGGCGGTTAGGACCAGCGCGACCAGGAAACGGCGACGCTGCAATCGCTCCTCGTCGGAGTACATCTCGACGACATCGCGGGCCTCATGATCTTGGTCGCGGACGGTGAGCCGGTATCCGATCTTCTCGACGACGGCGGCCAACTCGGAGGGGTCGATCTCTCCGTCTGCTCGAACCGAGGCGGTGGCGCCGGCCAGGTTCACCGATGCGCTCTCTACTCCCTCCTGACGGCTGAGGACGCGCTCGACTCGCACCGCGCAGGTGGCGCAGGTCATCCCGTCGACGTCGAAGAGGAGGGTCCGGGATTTATCCGAAGACGGCGTAGCCCTGCTCCTCGATCGTCTTCTTTATGGTGTCCAGATCGACGGCGGTCTCGTCGAAAGAGACGTCGAGAGTGGCGTCTGGCACCGACACCTCCACATGGGAAACGCCTCCGAGCTCGCCCACCGCTCCCTCCAGGCTGGTCTTGCAATGGGCGCAGTGAACCTCGGGCACTTGCAGGGTGGTGCTGGTGGTCATTGAGTTCCTTTGCTCGACCGAGGGCGCCAGACTTCGCTGAACGGGGCCTGGAACCCTGGGTTCGCGATCAGTCGATTGTCTACTCGTCGCTGTCCACGATCTTGCCGCGCACCCGGGGGAACCGGACGGGGGCATGGGCGTGGCAATACTCGGCCTTGTTGTACTGCGAGAGCTTGGTCTCGCATCCCTTCTTGGCGCACACGCGACCGGTGGCAAACCGCTTCGATGGGCGGGTCATGCCTTTGATCGCTGCACCTCTCACTGTATCTGTCATTCGTTGGCCCTCCTGGTCCTGGGCCGGCACTCGATTGTTATATCGGAACTTCGGGGGGAATTCCTGACCCGACCAAGGCTGTCAAGCCCTGACCGCACTCCATATCCTGGGTGCCGGATCGCTAATCGGGGGTAAATCTCCGGTTAGGTATCGGTTAATCAGACGTCGGGAACTCGCTATTCGGTTCCCGCGATACCCAGCTTTCTGAGGAACGCTTCTTTGGTCGGTTCTCTTCCCAAGAAGTTTACAAGCATCTCGTCTGCGTCCAAAGCTCCACCCTTGCCCAGGACCTCTTTCCGGTAGGCCATGCCCACGTCCGGGTTGGTGACACCCTCGGCCTCGAAACGAGAGAACATGTCATCACCGAACACCTCCGCCCACATGTAGCCGTAATAGCTGGCGTCGTAGCCGCCCATCAGGTGACCGAACGAGGCGAGGGCGAAAGTGCCCTCGTGATGGGGGAGGAGAGAGATCTCGGCACCCTTCCGGTAGATGACGTCGATATCGCGGTCGGGGCCGGCGTGGAGCTCCTGGTCCCACCACCCGTAGGCCATCTGTCGCAGCTGCCACATCGCCTTGTTGAGCAGACGGGCCGCCACCAGCTGGTCGACGAGCTCCTCGGGGATCGGCTCGCCGGTCTCGTAGTGACGGGCGAACCTCTTCAGGACGTCCTGGCGCCAGACCCAGTGCTCCATGATCTGGCTGGGCGCTTCCACGAAGTCACGTTCTGTGTTGGTACCAGAGAACCTGGCCAACTCGGTCCGCCCCAGGTTCTGGTGGAGGACGTGACCGAACTCGTGGAACAGGGTCTCCACCTCGCTGTGCTGGAGGAGTGAGGGCTGGTCCTTGGTGGGTTTGGTGAAGTTGGCCACCATGGCACACGTCGGGTTCTGATAGGAGCCATCCTCGAGTCGCCGGCTGGGGATGAGCGGGAACTCGGCGGCGTGCCCGTACTTTCCCTCACGCGGGAAGAGGTCGAGGTAGAAGCGAGCGATCTCCTCTCCGGTCGCACCCTCGTGGATGGCGTAGAGCTTGACGTCCTGGTGCCAGGTGTCGAACTCGGCGACCTCCTCGAAAGTGATCCCGAACATCTCCGAGGTCAGTTCGAACATCCCATCGAGCACCTGCTGGAGCGGGAAGTACTTGGCCACCTCGAAGTTGTCCACCCCGAAGTCGGTCTTGCGCTGCTGAGTGTCGTAGTACGCCCAGTCCCAGCCCTGGACATCGCGGTCACCGGTGTCAGCCTCGAGTAGATCGGCGACCGCGGACTTCTCTTGTCTGCCCCGCTCCGTGAGAGGCTCGCGCAGCTCGTCGTACATCTCCTTGACCCGCTCTGGAGTCTTGGCCATACGCAGTTCGAGACGATGGTGCGCCCAGGTAGGGAGCTCGAACGCCTCGGCCACCTCTTGTCTCAAGGCCACTGCCTCCTCGAGGAGCTTGCGGTTCTCCTCCACGGCCACCGTGTTGAATTTGAAGCGCAGCTGCTCGCGCAGATCGCGTCGCGGTGAGTTCTCGAGGAACGGGATGAGGTGGGGATAGGCGATGGTGACCTTGAACTCGTCGGTCTCCTCGTCGAAGTCGAGACCCTCGATCCAGCTATCCGGCATGCCTTCGAGGTCGTTTCGCGTCACCAGGATCCAGTCGTCCCACTCGTCGATGTTCTGCTGGAAGCGGACCTCCAGCTCGATGAGCCGCTGGGTCAGGGCCTGAACCCTCTCCCTGGTCTCAGGGTCGAGCTCATGGCCCGCCCTCCTCAGGTCACGCAGGACGTGCTCCAACAGCCGGGCATGCTCACCCTCGAGCCCACTCGCTTCGGCGATGACCGCGTACGTCTGGACGGCGGCGTTGAGATCGTCGCGGAAGTAGATGTCGGAAGCCCACTTGTTGACCTTCTCCTCTGCCTGTTTCGCCGCGGTGCGCACTTCCTTGTCGGGGTGCACGTAGCCCATGAAGGTGAAGTCGTGGAAGGCGTGGGCCAGGATGTCGCCGATCCGGTCGAGCGGGCGCATCGTGTTCTCGAAGGTGCGCTCCTCCTCGTCGGCGACCAGCTCGTGGAGTGCCGACTCGGCGTGGGCTATCGCCAGGTCGACGCCTTTCTCGATCTGGGTGGGGGTGAGGTCTTGTGACTTGGGCATGGAGGGCGCAGGGTAATGGGGCTCAGGGAATTGGTCGGCTGGTTCGGTCACCGCTGCGGACGGGCGAACAAGGCCTCCGCCTGCTCCCTGGTGAGCGCCTCATCCGGGTTGATGCCGTGGCGGTCGACTGCGGCCCTGATTCCAATCTCGGGGTCGGGCAGTTCCACCGGTGAGTCGCTGCCACCGAGTAGGGGCACTCCCGCTTCGAGCAATGAACGGAACGGGTAGGCCCGGTCCATGCGCTCCGCTCCGAGCCGCTTCTCCAGCCATGACTCCTCGGAGGCGAGAAAGGCGGGTTGGACCGAGGCGGTCACTCCGAGCCGGGCCATACGTTCGATCGTCTCCGGAGCCAGTATGGAAGCATGCTCGACGCGGAGGCGGGTCGGGTCGGCGCCGTCGGCGATCAGTTCCTCGTGCACGTCGAGGGCCAGGTCGTTGGCCCGGTCTCCGATGGCGTGGATCGCCACCGAGCCGTCCAGTTCCAGCGAGGTTCGGGCCATCTCGACCATGTGGTCGTGGCGGTAGCGCTCGGTCCCCGTCGTCGGCTCGTCGGCGAACGGCTCGTACATGGCGGCCGTGTGCCCGCCGAGGCTTCCGTCGATGAAGTCCTTGTAGCCCGCGAACCTGATCGGGCCCTCCGCCCGATCGAGGCTCTCCTTGGCAGCCCTGAGGTCGTCGGCGTTGCCGGCGATGAGGAGGACGTCGATGTCGACGGGGAGGTCTGGTCCCAGCCTGAGGAGGGTCTCCACCTCGTCGTCGACTGCGCACCAGACCGCGTCGGACACCGAGATCATCCCGGTGATCGAGCCGACTCCCATCCGACGCAAGCCGGCGAGAGCCGAGATGATCTCCAGATCGGAAGGGGGAGGTGTATGCGGGCCCAGTGCCTTGGAGACCGGAGTCACCGCGGTCTCGCGCAGGATGCCGTTGGGGCGTCCGGAGGCATCGCGATCGAAACTGCCTCCTTCCGGGTCGGGGGTGTCGGCGTCGATGCCGGCGAGACGGAGGGCGGCGCTGTTCGCCACCGCGATGTGCCCGCAGTAGCGGTAGAGCAGGACCGGACGGTCGCCGACCATGTCGTCGATCTCGGTGGCGGTGGGGAGGCGGAGCTCTCTCACCCCCTCGTCGTTGAGTCGTTGCCCGATGATCGGGCCTTGCGTCTCCTCACCGCGAGCAGTGACCAGACTCATCACCTCGTCCAGGTCGGAGGCATCCATCAACTCCAGACCGTTGATCAGGGCGGCGTATCCGAACGGATGGAGATGATGGTCGTGGTACATCAGTCGCTCTCTTTCAGGTGCTCCGGCATGGTCCTGGCGACGATGGAGCGCAGTTCGTCGTGGACCTTCCCGTTGCTGGCCACGTGGGCGCGCGCCTGGAGACGGTTGGTCTCTCCACTCTCGTTGGTGTAGGTGCCACCCGCCTCGGTGACCAGGAGCATGCCCGCGGCGACGTCCCAGGGCTTGATCCCGTGGGCCCCCCCGTGTTCCCAGTAGGCGTCGTAGAGGCCCGCCGCCACCCAGGCGAGATCGAGAGCTGCGGCGCCGAGACGACGGGTGCCTTGGCTGCTGAGCATGACCTCCTCCACCACTTTCAGGTAGGCGGCGGCGTGCTCCCGGCGGTCATAAGGAAAGCCGGTGCAGACCAGCGACTCGTCGAGAGAGGGGGTCTCGGAGACTCGGAGCGGCTCGCCGTTGCGTTTGGCGCCCTGACCCGAGACCGCGACGTACTCGTCGTTCCGGGCCACGTCGACTATCACCCCGATCAGCGGCTTGCCCCCGTTCCAGAGGGCCACCGAGACCGCCACCTGGGGGAGGCGGTGGACGAAGTTGACGGTGCCGTCGAGGGGGTCGACGATCCAGATCCGTCCGGTCCTCCAGTCGTCACCGCCACCTTCCTCACCGAGGAAGCGGTCGTCGGGGAAGTGGCCGGCGATGATCCCCCTGATGGCATTCTCAGCGTCACGATCCACTTGTGTCACCGGGTCGACGTCGCTCTTCATCTCGGTGTCGAGCTGTTGGAAGAAGCCGGTCTGCACCACATCGGCACCGGCGCGTGCCGCGCGCACCGCAACCCAAACGTCACCTTCCCACATCACCCGGACTCTAGGTAGAGCCGCGAACCGCTTCCTAATGTAAGAGAGCCGGTATATCGGCTCTGGGACGCGCGGAAAGGATCGGGAGCCATCAGGGAGGGTCGTTCGGTAAGCAAAGCCATGATCATCGCCGCCTTCGGCGCGGTCTTCTCCGTCCTGGCCTTTCCTCCCTTCGGCCCCGGGATACTCATCGTTCTCGGCCTCGCCCTCTTCCTCTGGGCGTTGCTCGAGGTGGAGACCGGACGACAGGGTCTCTGGGTCGGCTTCCTCTACGGGCTGGTCTTCTTCGGCGGGTTCATGTGGTGGCTGGTGAACTTGGAATTGCTCGCCCTCGTCCTGGTGCCGGTCCAGGCGTCGTTCTATGCGGTCTACGGCTGGTGGCTGGGGCGGTACCACGAGGAGAGGCCGGGGAGGTGGCTGACATTGGCCGTCGGCGGCTGGGCGTTCATGGAACTGATCCGGTACCACTTCCCCGTCGGGGGACTGGAGTGGGGTGCCGCCGGGTACGCCTTGTCCGACTCCATCTTCACCCGGTTGCCGGCAGTCATCGTCGGCAACAGCGGGCTGACCGTAGTGGTCGTGGTGTTGGCTGCGATCCTGGCGCTGTCCGCTTCGCGTCGGGCGGGAAGGTCCGCCTTGTGGGCCACGGTGGCCGTCGCAACGGTCATCTCTGGCTCGTTCGCCTGGGTCATGACTCAGGGTGGCGACGACGGAGACGGCACTCCGGTCGCCATCGTCCAGGGATCGACGCCATGCCCCTTCGAGAAATGCCCGCCCAACGAGCGGCTCCGCACCTACGAACAGCACCTCGCCCTGACCCGGCTGCTATCCCCCGGAGCCGGCCTCGTGGTGTGGCCGGAGGGGTCGACCGGATCCACCAACGCCGATCCGATCTTGAACGACGAGATACGAGAGGCCATCGCGGCCGAGGCCCGGCGTCTCGGCTCACGGCTGGTCATCGGAGGCGATCGGGTGCTCAGCGACACCGAATGGATAAACGCCAACGTGTACTTCGACTCCGACGGTGAGGTCGTGGACGAGTACCGCAAGCAGCATCCCGTTCCCTTCGGTGAGTACATCCCGCTACGGCCTCTGTTCGACTGGATCCCGGCCCTCGACCGGGTGCCCCGGGACATGATCCGCGGTGACCGCCCGGTGCTCATGGACGAAGTCGGGTCGATCATCTCATTCGAGGGAGGCTTCTCCCGCTATGGCCTGGCGGCGAGGCGGGCCGGCGCCGAGATCCTCATCGTCAACACCAACACCGCCTCCTACGGGATCTCCCCGGCCAGCGACGTCTGGATCGGGATGACCCGGATGCGCGCCGTGGAGTTGGGTGTCCCAGTGATCCACGCCGCGGTGACCGGCAAATCGACGGTCATCGATCGTCATGGCAACACGGGCCCGACAACCGACCTGGGTACGACCGAGGTCCTCGAGGACGTCTACGGCGGATCGGTGGAGACTCCCTACACGGGTACTGGCGATCTCGTCATGTACCTGGCGGCCATCCTCGGCATCGTCGCCTGGTCCGATGCGCTGGTAGGTTCGAGGGACCGCCAAGTGGAAGAGGAGTAATCCATGTCGCAGGCCCTCGAGAACCTGCTGCGAGAAGATCGCACGTTCCCGCCCGCCGAGGAGTTCACGGCACAGGCCAACGCAAAGCCAGATATCCACGAAGAGGCGGCGCAGGACTATCAGGCTTTCTGGCAGAGGCAGGCCCTGGATCGGATCGCCTGGTACACCGAGCCCACCGAGATCCTCGACGACTCCAACCCTCCCTTCTTCAAATGGTTCAAAGACGGCGAGTTGAATCTCTCCTACAACTGCCTGGACCGGCACCTGGAGGCCCATGGCGACCAGGTGGCCTACCACTGGATCGGCGAGCCCGGCGACACCCGAACCCTGACCTACTCCGACCTGGCCCGGGAGGTCAACAAGCTCGCCAACGCCCTGAAGAGCCTCGGCATGGAGAAGGGAGATCGGGTCGCCATCTACATGGGCATGATCCCCGAGCTGCCGATCGCCATGCTGGCCTGCGCCCGACTCGGGCTGGTCCACTCGGTCGTCTTCGGTGGGTTCAGCTCCGACGCTCTCTCCTCACGGATCCTCGATGCCGACGCCCGCATCGTCATCACCCAGGACGGTGCCTGGCGTGGCGGCAACGTGGTCCCACTCAAGGAGAACACAGACGAGGCGCTGAAGAGCACCCCGGGCATCGAGCACTCCATCGTGGTCAGACGAACCGACCACGGCGTCGACATGGAGGAAGGGCGGGACATCTGGTGGCACGACCTCGTCGAAGGACAGTCCGACCAGTGCGAGCCGGAAGTGCTCAACGCCGAGGACCCCCTGTACATCCTCTACACCTCGGGTACCACCGGCAAGCCCAAAGGGATCGTCCACACCCAGGCGGGATATCTCACCGGCATCACGACGACCCACTCGTTTGTCTTCGATATCAAACCCGACACCGATGTCTACTGGTGCGCTGCCGACATCGGCTGGGTCACCGGGCATAGCTACATCGTCTACGGCCCTCTGGCCAACCGCACCACCGGGGTGATGTACGAGGGTGCACCCAACTACCCGGCGTTCGACCGGCTCTGGCAGATCATCGACGACTACCGGGTGACCATCTTCTACACCGCTCCCACGGCGATCCGCGCCTTCATGAAATGGGGGGACGAGCACGTCGATGAGCACGAGATGTCGACCCTCCGCGTCATCGGAACGGTCGGCGAGCCGATCAACCCCGAGGCGTGGATGTGGTACCAAGCCCATGTCGGGAAGGGGAACTGCCCCATCGTCGACACCTGGTGGCAGACCGAGACAGGAGCGATCATGATCACGCCCCTACCGGGAGTCACCCCCACCAAACCCGGTTCCGCCACCAAGCCGTTCCCGGGTATCTCCGCCGACGTGGTGGACGACGACGGCAACCGCGTCCCCCTGGGCGGGGGCGGCTATCTGGTGATCACCGAGCCCTGGCCGGCGATGGCCCGAACCATCTATGGCGACGACCAGCGTTACGTCGACACCTACTGGTCACGGTTCGAGGGCCGTTATTTCCCGGGTGACGGGTGCAAGCGCGACGAGGACGGTTACTACTGGCTCCTGGGCCGGGTGGACGACATCATGTTGGTTTCTGGTCACAACATCTCCACCACCGAGGTGGAGTCGGCTCTGGTCAGCCACGTCGCAGTAGCCGAAGCGGCAGTGGTGGGACGCGCCGACTCGATCAGCGGTCAGGCAATCGCCGCGTTCGTGACTCTCCGCGCCAACGCCACCGGGGACGTGACCTTGATCGAGGAGTTGCGGGAGCACGTCTCCCGTTCGATCGGTCCCATCGCCAAGCCCAAGTCGATCGTCTTCACCGGAGATCTCCCCAAGACCCGCTCCGGCAAGATCATGCGGAGGCTGCTCAAGGACATCTCCGAGCAACGTCGGCTCGGAGACGTGACCACGCTGGCCAACGCCGACATCGTGGCGGAGATCTCGGAGAAGGCGTCCGAGATCGCCGAGGACTAGCCCAGACCTCGCAATCGGTCGGGCGTCACATCAGCAGCGCCCCGGCAAAGAACACAGTGGCGATCGCAAAACCGCCGGCCAGCTCGATCCCGATCGAGGCCAGGACGGCGCCGAGGGCGCGCTTGGTCGAAGGCCACGCAAGGGCTCTTCCCTTGCGGGAGCGCTCGAACCCGTAGATCGTCACGATGAACCCGAGCGGAGCGCCCACCACCGGGATGGCGAAGAATCCGACAATGGCGACGAGCACCGCGGCGAGGAGCAGCCACCCGGGGATGCCCGCCCGTTTCAGGCGTCTACCCGGAGAGAGGTACTTCAGGATCGTGGCTGTGACCGCGATGGCGGCCACCAACCCAAAGACCACCCAGCCCGCCACACTCGATTCCTCGAGCGCCCAGATGCCCACCGCGAGCACCTGGAGGGCCAGACCGGGAAGGATCACCACCACGATCCCGATCAGACCGACGAGCACCGCCAGGCCGGCCAGGAAGTCATGGAGCTCCAAGGTCAGACTGCGGGGGAGGGCGGAGACGCGGCGGCCATCAGGCACCCGAGGTTACGCCCCCTTCGTCGGCGCGTATGGTGTCCGCTCATGTCGACCAAGATCATCCTCTCCGAAGCAGACCTGCCCACTCACTGGTACAACATCGTGCCCGACCTCTCCTCACCCCCGCCACCGGTGTTGCACCCGGGCACCCATGAGCCGGTCGGGCCCGACGACCTCGCTCCTCTGTTCCCGATGGACCTGATCCTCCAAGAGGTGGCAGAAGAGCGTTTCATCGAGATCCCCGAGGAGATCCGCGAGGTGTATCGGATGTGGCGGCCTTCTCCCCTCTATCGCGCCCACGGGCTCGAGAAGCGCATCGATGGCCCCGCCCGCATCTACTACAAGTACGAAGGGGTGAGCCCGGTCGGGTCGCACAAGCCCAACACGGCGGTCGCTCAGGCCTACTACAACGCCAAGGCCGGAGTGAGAAAGCTCTCCACCGAGACCGGTGCCGGCCAATGGGGGTCGGCCCTGGCGTTTGGGTGCTCTCTGTTCGGCCTCGAGTGTGAGGTCTACATGGTGAGTGCCTCCTATCACCAGAAGCCCTATCGAAAGGCGCTGATCGAGACCTTTGGCGGAACCATCCACCCGTCACCGTCGACCAACACCCAATTCGGCCGCAAGGTCCTCGAGGAGGACCCGGACACGCCGGGCAGTCTCGGGATAGCCATCTCGGAGGCCGTCGAGGTGGCGGCGACCAACGAGGACGTCAAGTACGCGCTGGGGTCGGTCCTCAACCACGTCCTCATGCACCAAACGATCATCGGTGAGGAGGCACTGAAGCAGCTGGCGATGGTCGAGGAGACACCCGACGTGGTGATCGGCTGCACCGGTGGCGGTTCCAACTTCGCCGGTCTGGCGTTCCCTTTCGTCCGGGAGAAGATGGCAGGGACCATGGACCCGGTGATCCGGGCCGTGGAACCCGCCGCCGCACCTTCACTGACCAGGGGCAGCTATCAGTTCGACTTCGGTGACACCGGAAAAATGACCCCTCTGGTCAAGATGCACACCCTGGGCCATCCATTCATCCCCGACCCGATCCATGCCGGGGGGCTGCGCTATCACGGCATGGCCCCGCTGGTCTCTCACCTCAAAGAGGAGGGCGTGGTCGAGGCTGAGTCGCTCAACCAGACCGAGACGTTCGCCAAGGCCGTCGAGTTCGCCCGTGTCGAGGGGATCATCCCCGGGCCCGAGCCGACCCATGCCGTTGCGTCCGCCATGATGGAGGCGGCGCGTGCCAAGGAGGCAGGCGAGGAAAAGGTGATTCTGTTCAACCTCAGTGGCCACGGGCATTTCGACATGGCGGCCTACCAGGCGTACTTCAACGGCGAGCTCGAGGACTACGAACACCCCCAGGACCGCATCGACGCCGCCATGGAGCGCGTCCCCCAGGTCTCGACCTAGAGCCGATACACGTTGTGTGTCGATTTGACCCCGGCCCCCTAACCTCCCCAAATCGACACACAACGGGATCAGGAGGGGCAGTCGGGCTCGCCGGGGTGGAGCGGGCGGACCAGGAGTGTCAGTGGGTCGGAGCTTGCGTCCGGGTGCTCCCAGGTGGTGGCCTGGGTGGCCCCCTCGAACACCTCCGGCACGGCTCCGTCGATGGTGAGGCAGCGCCAGCCGTTGGCCAGTTCCTCCCAGGTCGACAGGTCGGGGTTGTCCAGCGGCCACTCCCGCACGTCCTCGAACTCGGGGTCGGTGAACCCGACACCGGCGACCACCCTGACCCGCTCAGCGACATAGGGCTCGGCGGGGGCCTCTCCCACGAAACGATCCAGGGTCTCCAGCAGTTCGAGAAAGGCGGCGTTGCGGTGGGAGGGGCTGTCCTCGATGCCTAGGGCGTAGACCGAGAGCCGGTGCTCCCCGGCCTGGTCCCAGTAGACGATGGTGTCGGTGTGGGCGTCGGCCACGACGTCGAGGTTGGTGTCGTCTCGCTCCTCGGTGATGTCGGGCAACCCGATGTCTTCCACCATCGCCAGGACGGCGTTCATCTGATTGCGGTCCAGCGTCGCCACCATGTAGGGCGGTACCAGACGGCCCGGGTACTCGAGGGTCTGGAACCCCTGGTGGATCAATCGGCCATCGCCGAGGACGGTGTATCGGGGTCCGCTGCTGAGGGCCACCTCGACGGGGACGAAACCGCCCTCCGAGATGATCTGGATCACCGGCTCATCGCCTTCGACCCCCACATCACTGCCGTCCCCGCCGCCACAGGCGGCGAGAGCCATCGCCAGCGCGACCAGCGCACCGAGTGAATTCGTTCTCATGGTGCGTTAGATGGAGGCGGACCCCGGAACGGTTCCGGCATCGATCTATGTCGACTCCCAGCTCTCCAGACCCTCTTCGACGAGGTCTATCGCCCAGTCCAGTTCCTCCATGGTGGTGATGAGAGGCGGGATGAAGCGCAGGATGTTTCCGTCCGGCCCGCACTCGATGATGATCAGCTCGTTGTCGAAGGCGTGTGATGAGATGTGCTGGAAGGCCTTGGCGTCGGGGGTGCGCGTCTCCCGGTCCTCCACGAACTCCACGCCGATCATCAATCCCAGGCCGCGCACATCACCGATGGTCTCGTACTTCTCGGCGAGCTCGTGGAAGCGTCCGAAGGCGTGGGTCGACAGCTCCCGGGCGTGGGGGAGGAGGTCGCCCAACGTGTCGATGACCGCGGCGCTGGCGGCCGCGGCTACCGGGTTTCCCCCGAACGTGGTCCCGTGGGAGCCGACCGGCCAGGCATCGATGATCTCGCGGCCGGCGCCGTAGGCGGAAAGTGGAAACCCGTTGGCGATCCCCTTCCCAAAGGCCATGATGTCGGGTTTGGCGTCGAAATGGTCGGCGGCGAACCACTCCGCGGTGCGCCCAAACCCGGTCTGCACCTCGTCGTAGATCAAGAGGATGCCGTGCTCGTTGGCGATCGATCTGAGCTCGGCGAGGAACGCTGGAGGCGCCGGGTAGTAGCCACCCTCGCCCTGGACCGGCTCCACGAGGAAGGCGGCGATGTTGGTGGGCGAGACCACGTGCTTGAACGTCATCCTCAGTTCGTGGAGGCTCATCTCGACCGCGGTCTCCGTATCCGTTCCCCACCGGTAGGGGTGCGGGAATGGAGCCACGAATACCGAGCCGAGGACGGGGTGATAGCCGTCGCGATACTTCGCCTTCGACGTGGTGTAGGCGACAGACCCCATCGTCCGTCCGTGGAATCCACCCCGGAAGGTGACGATCCCCTGGCGCTTCGAGGTGTACTTGGCCATCTTCACGGTGGCCTCCACAGCCTCGGCCCCGGAGTTGGCGTAACCGAACTTCTCGATGCCATCGGGAGCCACATCACGCAGTTTCTCGGCGGCCTCGACGAGAGATTCGAAGTGTACGATCGTGCCGGAGTGGATCAACTTGTCGAGTTGCTCTCTGGCAGCTTCGACCACCGCGGGATGCCTGTGCCCGAGATTGGTGACCGCGGTGCCGCAAGCGAAGTCGGCCCAACGGTTGCCGTCGGGGTCGGTGATCCAGATCCCGTTGGCGGTTTCGGCATGGATCTTGGTGTTGAAAGCGATTACCGGGGCGAGGACGTCGTTATGACGTGACAGGAGGTCGGTCATCGCAGCCAGCCTAACCAACGCCCGTGGGGGCACCTGCCGCGTTCACGGCGATGGCGATGGCCGCGATGCCATGGACCACCATGATGACACCGATCATTGTGACGAACATCGTGAGCACCACAGAGAGCATGCTGTCGAGGAAGTCCTCCGTCTGTATCGGGTCGATGAGAGAGGCGAGGCCGGCAGCTCCCCCCAGCACCACCACCGCCATCTTCCAGGGCGAGTTCTCACGGTCGTGGAGCATCGAGAACAGGATCAGCGCGGCGTGGATCATCCACCAGAACCCCAGCAACAGGGTGGACACACCAGTTGTGGCTTCCCGCCCGAACAACAGAGTCCCTCCGAAGGCCAAGGCGACAATGCCTCCGATCATGAAGGCGTGGTCGAGGGCCCGCTCCGCGATCTGAGACGTGGCCATCCTCCGAAACTAACCGTCTCCGGACGGAAGTAGTTTGACACCGATGCAATCGCTGCGCTCCAACCGTGTCGTTGTCGATGGTGAAGTTCGACCGGCCGCGGTGCGGTGGGCAGACGGTGTGGTGGTGGAGATCGGCGAAGGCTCGGCCGACCACGATTACGGCGATCTGGTGATCCTGCCCGGTTTGGTCGATTCACACGTCCACGTGAACGAACCCGGCCGTACCGACTGGGAGGGTTTCGAGACTGCCACCCGGGCAGCCCTCGCCGGGGGAACGACCACGATCGTCGACATGCCACTCAACTCGGTGCCACCGACCACCACCGTCGCCGGGCTCGAGGCGAAGCTGGCTGCAGCTCGAGGAAAGCTCGCCGCGGATGTGGGTTTCTGGGGTGGGATCGTCCCCGACTCCGGCGCCGAGTTGGGAGGTCTCGTGGAGCGGGGCATATGTGGCTTCAAAACGTTTCTCACCGACTCGGGCGTCGCCGAGTTTCCTCCGATGTCGATCGAGGATCTCACCGGACTCGCCCTCGACGTCCCTCTACTGGTCCATGCCGAGGCTGCCGATCATCTCGGTGAACCGGGCCCTACCTACGCCGAGTATCTGGCGTCTCGACCGCCCCGAGCGGAGCTGGTCGCAATCGAGCGTGCCGCCAACCTCGACTCGCCCGTCCACATCGTCCACGTGTCATCAGGAGACGGAGTCGATGCCATCGCCTCATCGAAGGTCACCGGAGAGACCTGCCCCCACTACCTGACCTTCACCGACGAGGATGTCGCCGGGACCGAGTTCAAGTGCGCACCGCCGATTCGTGAGGAGGCCCACCGCGAGGCCCTGTGGGAGGGTCTGATCTCGGGAGCGCTATCCATGGTGGTCTCCGACCACTCACCATCTCCACCGGGGATGAAGACCGGCGACTTCGCCACCTCCTGGGGTGGGATCTCGTCACTACAGCTCAGGTTGCCGCTCACCTGGACCGGCGCCGCCAGTCGAGGCGTAGGGCTCGAGCAGCTGGGGTCGTGGTTGGCCCTCGCCCCGGCTCGACTCGCCGGCCTCGCCGACCGCAAGGGCTCGATCGAGGTGGGAAAGGACGCCGACTTCGTGGTGTTCGATCCCGACGGCGAGTTGGTGGTTCGGGGCCGCGAGCTCCAGCATCGACACCCCATCACTCCGTACGAGGGAATGAGTCTGCGGGGACGTGTCGTCGACACCATCTTGGGCTCTCCTGCCAGGATGCTGGAGCGCACATGATCGATCTCATCTCAGAGCGGGTCGGTGGCCGGGTCGTCGCCTGCAACGACGAGTTCTTCGCCCCGGCCGTGAACCTGATCCAGTTCGATCCGCCCGATGCGAAGGCCGAGTACACCGATCGGGGCAAGTGGATGGACGGGTGGGAGACTCGTCGACGACGCGAGCCTGGCCACGACTGGGTGGTGGTCCGTCTCGGCATCCCGGGTCTGATCCGGAGGGTGACCGTTGACACCTCCCATTTCACCGGGAACTTCCCCGACCAGTTCTCTCTCGAGGTCACCGGTGTCGACGACCTCGACCGGGCCGAGTGGGTCGAGGTGATTCCAAGGACCGATCTGGTCGGGTCGACCGTCGCCGAGTTCGATGTCGAGGACCGGCATCGTGTCGAGATGGTTCGACTCAACATCTATCCCGATGGAGGCGTCGCCCGGCTGCGCGTCGAGGGGGAGCCGATAGCAGCGATGCCCATGGTGTGTCCCGAGAACCAGGTCGACCTGGCCCTCTCCTCGGTGGGTGGTCAGGTAGTCGACGCCTCGGATCTGCATTACTCGCCCCCCGGCAACCTGCTGCGACCCACTGAGTCGGTCGGCATGTGGGATGGCTGGGAGACGAGACGACGTCGCGAACCCGGGCACGACTGGGTTGTGGTTCGGTTCGGGATGCGTGGTCGTGTCGACCATCTGATCGTCGACACGACTCATTTCAAGGGGAACGCCCCGGGCTGGATCTCGGCCGAGTTCTCCGACGACGGCATGTCGTGGACAGAGGGGGTCTCCCGGGCTCCGGTCGATCCCCACAAGCAAAACGTGCTTGGGGTTGGGGGCGCGGTCGGAGAGTACCTTCGCCTCTCGATCCACCCCGACGGGGGTATGGCCCGCCTGCGCGCCTTCGGGAACCCCGATCCGGCAGCGGCCGCCGCTGTCAGGGTCCGCTACCTCAACGCCCTCTTCGGACAGGCGGCGGCTCGCTTCTTCCATGCCGCCTGCGCCTCCACCACGTGGATCGACGAGATGATCGCCCGCCGCCCATTTGCGACGGTGGACGCGGTCTTGGATGCGGCGGAGGCCGTCTTCGGCTCACTCGAGGAGTCGGACTGGCTGGAGGCGTTCGCCGGGCATCCCAGGATCGGCGAGCGGGGTGATGACGAGAACGCCAACCGGGAACAGGCGGGGACGTCCAAGGCCTCGCGGGAGACGATTCGCGACCTCATCGACGTCAACCGACGGTACGAGGACAAATTCGACTTCACCTACATCGTCTACGCCACCGGGAAGACGGCGGAGGAGATGCTGGCGATCGCCCGCGAACGCCTGGCCAACGCTCGGTCCGCGGAGATCGCCAATGCCGCCGCCGAGCAGGCAAGAATCACCGCGACCAGGCTTCGCCGCATGTTGTGCCAGGAGGTCTCGTGACAACACTCAGCACTCACGTCTTGGACACCGCTACCGGAGAGCCGGCGGCGGGAATGCGTGTCCATCTCTCACGAGCGTCGGACGACGGGTGGGAGCGGGTCGACGAGGCGGTCACCGACTCCGACGGCCGGGTGACCGGGTTCGGAGAGTTGTCGTCGGGACGGCACCGCCTCGCCTTCGAGACCGGTGAGTACGGCAACGAGTTCTATCCCTTCGTGGCCGTGGTCTTCGAGGTCGATGAGAGCCGGGATCATTACCACATCCCTCTCTTGCTCAGCCCGTTCGGATACACCACGTATCGAGGGAGTTGAGATGCCTCTGGGAGCCAACCGCTGGGGCAAGAGCGGGGTGCGGATCTCGAAGGTCTTCCGAGGCGACGACGGTGACGACTTCGTCGACCTGACGGTCCAGATCCTGTTGGAGGGTGACGTCGGCCCGGCTCACACCGAAGGCGACAACTCGGCCGTGGTGCCCACCGACACCATGCGCAACACCGTCTACGGGCTGGCTCAGGATCGGCTCACCCGAGACCTGGAGCGCTTCGGCGAGCTGCTCTGCGACCACTTTCTGGCTAATGATGGTGTCCATGACGCCGGGGTCGCGATCGAGGAGAGGATCTGGGGGCGGGAGACCGCCCACGGCTTCATCGGCGGCCACTCCGAGCGGCGGAAGGTCCGGGTGGCTCGGGGATCGGAGAAGTCGACGTCGGCGGGTATCGAAGGTCTGGTGGTGCTAAAGACCTCGGGGTCGGCCTTTGAGGGGTTCCCGAAGGACGAGTTCACCATCCTCCCCGAGACGTCCGATCGTCTCCTGGCGACCTCGGTCACCGCCGACTGGGACTACTCGTCCATTCCGTCCGACACCTCGGCTACCTGGGGATTGGTACGTCGTGTCCTGGTCGACCGCTTCTTCGAGGACTGGTCGGCCTCGGTCCAGCACCAGGGCTACTTGATGGGTGAGGCGGTGTTGGAGGCCATCCCCGAGATCACCGAGATCCGCCTCCGCCTGCCCAACCAGCACCACCTCCCCTTCGACCTGACCCGGTTTGGCCTGAAGTGGGAGGGCACCGTCTTCCACCCCGTCTCGGAGCCGTTCGGCGACATCCGCCTCACCATCACCCGTGACCCAACCGTTCTGTGAGGATTTCTTTCCGGAATCCGGAAAGAAATCCTCACAGAAACGGGTCAGGAGTCGAGAAAGCGGCGGACCTCGTCGACAAACGCCTTTGGTTGTCGTCGGACCCGGCGTGCGCTGAACCTGCGCAATTCGATGCCCAGGTCCATCAACCTGTTCTGGCGCCGAAGGTCGTCGTCGAGCTTGTCGGCCGAGTCGTGGGCGTCGAGGCCATCGATCTCGATGGCTTTCTTTCGTTGCGGCCAGTAGAAGTCGGGGCGGATGACGTCGCCTTCCGTGGTGGTGAGTCTCGCCTGTAGGACCGGTTCGGCTATCCCCACTCGACGCATCAGGTAGAGGGCCTCGGTCTCCGAGCCACTGTCGGTCGGGGTGTCATCTCGCCGCTCGTTCAGGATCCTCCGAGCCATCCTGGTTCCCTTCACACCTCTCCCGCCTTTCTCGCCGAGGAAGGCGTACATGCCGTCGACGGTGGTGAGCCGGCGTCGAAAGGCGCTTTCGAAGGCCTTGGTCGCACTGAGCAGCCCGAGGAGCGCACAGCTGTCGAGCAGAGTCCGCTCGATGGTCGTCACGGGAATTCCCTTGATCGATGCCGGCCGGGCAGGCCGTCGAGTCCGGTGCACGATGGTCCGATCGGGAACCGGTCCGTGCGTGAACGGCGCCGTGATCTCCACGGGTGCACTGCCGATGCCATCGAGGCTCCACAACACCAGGGCGGCTCGATGAGAGGCGAGCGCGCCTACCCCGGCGGCGAGTACCGAGCCGAACAGCCTGTCCTCCCACACCGAACGGCGCCGGTCGACCTGATACACGCCTGCCTGGACCACGACCCATTGACCCGAGCGCAGCCTTCGATGGATGCCGCCGTCGCTGCCCCCCATCTCGAGTACTTGGGGACGGGTTACGAGAAAATTCTGTCGGGCAGCGAGCTCCAGAACTCGCTGGTCGATTCGGCGCACCTCCCCAACGTGTCACCATCGAGCCGCACAATTCAACCCCCTCGTCCCTCGCCGCTTTCATTCTGTGAGGATTTCTTTCCGGTAACCGACAAGAAATCCTCACAGAACGGTTCAAAGCCGGCGCCGCCCCTCGAGGATGCGAAGGAAGGAGCGGGTCCTCAACTCGTCGACCGTGAGCCCGGTCCTGTTAGTGGCCTCTTCTTCGGTGATGGCACCGCAGTTGATGGCGCGCAGGAAGTAGTTCAACAAGCCCTGCCCGGTGGCGGCGTCGTCGAAGACCTCGCCGACCAGCGTCGCCTTGGCTGCCGCCTCGACGAAGTTGGACAGCCGAGCCCCGGCCGCGTCGAGACCCTCCAAGAAGAAGGCGTACAACGCGGCGTACCGGGTCACCAACTGCGCCGGGTGGAGGTCCCAACCTTGGTAGTAGGCGTGTGACAGCGAGTGGCGGATGTGGTCGTAGTGGAGCCGCATGGCGTGGTGGACCACTTCCGAGTCGTCGCCTACCGGCATCACGTTGGTGGCACCGTCGGAGAGCCACACCCCCGTTCCCGCCAGGCTCACCTGGAGCGCATGCCGGGCGAAGTCACACGCCGGATGGTCCATGGCCTGGTACGCGGCGGTGATGTTGAGCGATGCCGTGTAGTCGTAGGTGCCGAAATGGGCACCGCGCACCCGGCCACCGGCGGCGTCGACCCACTTGCGCACCCCGGTGGTGCCGTCGACGTCGACGACCGTCTGCGGAGTCTCCACCATCAGCTCGATCGGGATGCGGTCGATGCCGAGTGCCGACTCCAACTCGTCGAGGGCCGCAGTGATCACCTTCACCTGGGCCAGGTCCTGGATCTTGGGCAGTGTCACCGTGAACCCGTTGGGCAGCCGACCCGCCTCCTCGACCAGGGTGGTGACGAAGAGGTCCATCGTTCGCAACGCCCGCCGGTGTAGCTCCCCGCTCATCGACTTGACCCTGATCCCGATGAAGGGCGACAGTGTCCCCGCCCCCATCCCGTCCGCCACCTGTTGGGCGGTGCCGATGGCGTGTCGATCCTCCTCCTCGTCGGAGCGGTGCCCGTAACCGTCCTCGAAGTCGATGCGGAAGTCCTCGACCGGCTCCCGCTCCAGCTTCGCCGTGACCGCCCCGTGGACCCGCTCCGCCAGACCGGCCTCCAGACCCAGGATCGACTGGAATTGAGCCGGTCCGGCGGCCCACCGCGAAGCGAAATCCTTCGCCAGCTCACCGAGTCGGGCCGGTGTCGATGCCGAGAAGAGCTGGGCCCCTCCGTAGACGGTGTGCACCGGCTGGCGTTCCGGACCGTCGCCGGGGAATTCGGCTGTGATACGGGCTGATGTGTCCTGGAGACGGCCCGCCCACACCTTCATCGAGTCTGCGCTGAGAGTCATGGCCCGAACTCTATGAACGCCGTTAGCTTGATGCCCATGTCGACGCTGCTGATACGCAACGCCCGGGCCCTGGTCACGATGGATGGCCGGGAGATCGCTCACGGCGGTCTCTATGCCCGGGACGGCTGGATCGAGGAGGTCGGCCCCTCCGATGACCTCCCGGCCACTGCAGACGAGGTAATCGATCTGACCGGGCACGTAGTCCTCCCCGGGCTCGTCAACACCCATCACCACCTCTATCAGACCCTCACCAGGGCGTTTCCGGGCGCCCAGGAGGCGGGATTGTTCGATTGGCTGCGCATTCTCTACCCGGCCTGGGCCAAGATGACTCCCGATCACGTCCGTACCGCCACCCGTACCGGACTGGTCGAGCTGGCCCTCTCCGGGGCCACCACCGTGTTCGACCACCAGTACCTCTGGCCCAACGGATCCCGGGTCGACGACCAACTCGAGGGTGCCGAAGGACTCAACATCCGATTCCATGTCGCCCGCGGGTCGATGAGCCTGGGTGAGAGCGCGGGCGGGCTGCCCCCCGACTCGTTGGTCGAGAACCACGAGACCATCCTCGAAGACACTGCCCGCGCCATCTCCCGCTTCCACGATCCCGACGGTGGTGCGATGCGTCGGGTGGTGGTCGCCCCCTGCTCGCCGTTCAGTGTCACTCCGGAGCTGATGAAGGAGTCGGCCGCGCTGGCACGGGAGGCCGGAGTTCGACTGCACACTCATCTCGCCGAGACCGACGACGAGGAGCAGTTCTGCCTCGAGACCTTCGGTCACCGCCCCGTTGCCTACATGGAGACCCTCGGCTGGGTCGGCTCCGACGTCTGGTACGCCCACTCGGTCCACGTCGGTGCCGACGAGGTGCGTCGGATGGGCGAGGTCGGCACGGGGGTTTCCCACTGTCCCAGTTCCAACATGCGTCTCGCCTCCGGTCTGGCACCGATTGGCCTTTACCTCGACGCCGGGGTCCCGGTGGGTCTCGGTGTCGACGGGTCGGCCTCCAACGACACATCCCACATGCTCGCCGAAGCAAGACAGGCCTTGTTGCTCAACCGGCTTGCCGTATCCCCCGGGATCGGGGAGGGCCCTCAGTTGACCGCTCGTCAGGCCCTGGAGATGGCGACCATCGGCGGAGCGCGGGTGCTGGGACGCGACGACATCGGCAGGCTCGTCCCGGGTCGCGCCGCCGACTTCATCGCCATCGACCTGAACCGGGTCGAGTTCGCCGGTGCCCTCCACGACCCGGTGGCCGCAGTGATTCTCTGCGCTCCCTCACGGGTGGACCACTCCTGGGTTGGGGGAGATCCGCTGGTGCAAGACGGCCGGGTGCTGGGAGTGGATGTGGAGAACCTGATCGAACGTCACAACACGCTGTCACGGGACCTGATCAGGTAGTTTCTCCACCGTGGAGGTCCACCATCCGACCGCACTCGACGATGCGCTGGCCGCGGTCGCGGACGGCGCCATGCCCCTCGCCGGCGGGACCGATCTGATGGTCGAGACCAACTTCGGGCGCATAAGACCCGAGCACGTCGTGGGGCTGCGTCGGATCTCCCGGTTGAAGGAGTGGGAAGGCCACCGGATCGGGAGCGGCGTCACCTGGCGGCGGATCGAGCGAGAGGGCCCCCGCGCCCTCGCCCAGGCTGCCCGGACCGTTGGCTCTCCCCAGATCAGGAACGCCGGGACCATCGGCGGCAACCTGGGGACTGCAAGCCCAGCCGGTGACGGCCATCCGTTCCTGGTCGCGATCGACGCGGAGATCGAGTTGGCTTCCGTTTCCGGCTCTCGCACCGTGGGTTGGCGCGAGTTCTTCACCGGAGTCAAGAGGACCGCCCGGGCGGACGACGAGCTGATCACTGCCGTGGTGCTGCCCGACACCATGCCGGAACACCAGGAGTTCGCCAAGATCGGGGTTCGCAACGCCATGGTCATCGCCACCGTGTGCGCGGTGGTCACCCGGGGGGGAGACGGCGCCACCACCGTGGGACTCGGGTCTGTCGGCCCGACTCCGATACGGGCGCCGCGGGCCGAGGAGATGATCTCGGGGATCGCCCGGCCCGGAGTGTCCGATCTCGACGAGTTCCAACGTCTCGTCAGCGAAGAGGTGCGGCCGATATCCGACCACCGCTCCACCGAGGCCTATCGGCGTCACGCCGCCGGGGTTCTCGCCCGGCGTCTGCTGGAGAGGTGTCTCCGATGATGGTCACCTTCACTCTCAACGGCCGGCCTGTCAGCGCCCGGGTCTTGCAGCCGCTCAGCCTGCTCGACCTGCTTCATGACGACCTGGGACTCCCCGGGTCGAAGGCGGCATGCGAGCAGGGAGAATGCGGTTCGTGCTCGGTGATCCTCGACGGCGAGTTGGTGTGCTCGTGTCTCGTGCTGGCAGCCGATGTCGAGGGCTCGGATGTGACCACGGTCGAGGGACTGGCACCCGACGATATCCTGAATGGCGTGCAGCGGGCGATGCACGAGGCCGGGGCGGTCCAGTGCGGGTTCTGCACACCGGGTATCGTCGTGGCCGCCACCGAGTTGTTCGAGCGCAACTCCAGCCCCGCACCGGCCGAGATCAAGGACGCCCTCGCCGGGAACATCTGTCGCTGCACCGGGTACGGGGCCATAGTCCGGGCGTTCGAGGGACTGGCGGGACGATGACCACGCGCATCACGAAGGCGCCGGGTAGGGTCGCCGGCGGCATAGGAGAGTCCCCGCTCCGGCCCGACGGAGTCGCCAAGCTCCGAGGGGAGTTCGAATACGTCTCCGACCTGGTCTCCGAGGGCATGCTCTGGGGGGCCACCATCCGCAGTCCTCACGCCCACGCCCGCATCGTCTCCATCGATATCGCTCCCGCTCTGGCCATCGGAGGCGTCCATGCGGTCCTCACCGCCGACGATGTGCCCGGTCGAGCCGTGTTCGGTTTGGAGCATCCCGACCAGCCGGTCCTCGCCGGGGAGGTGGTCCGTTATTGGGGTGAGCCGGTGGCGATCGTCGCCGCAGAGGACGAGGACACCGCCCGCCGAGCCGCCGCGGCGGTGAGGGTCGAGTACCAGGAGCTCGATCCGTTCGTCGATCCCGAGGAGGCGGATGCCGTCGACGCCGTCTTCAGAAGGATGAAGATCCGGCGTGGTGACCAGAGCGTCACCGGATCGGTGGTGGTCGAGGGTTTCTACGAGGTGGGGATGCAAGACCAGGCACCTCTCGGCCCCGAGGCCGGACTGGCGATCCCGGACGGTCACGGCGGGGTCGACCTCTACGCCACCAGCCAGTTCGTCCACGTCGACCAGGAACAGGTGGTCGCCAGCCTGGGCCTTCGCCCCGACCAGGTGCGGGCCCACCCCGCCGGGATCGGTGGAGCCTTCGGGGCGCGCGAGGACGTCAATCTCCATATCCACCTGTGCCTGCTCGCCCTCCACACCGGCGAGCCGGTGAAGATGGTCTACAACCGCTCGGAGTCGTTCACCGGGCATGTTCACCGTCACCCTGCCCTCATGTGGTACCGCCACGAGGCCGACGGGGAGGGGAAGTTGGTACGGGTCGAGGCACGTATCGTCATCGATGGAGGGGCATACGCCTCCACCACTGCCGCGGTGCTGGCCAACGCCTGTTATTTCGCGGTCGGGCCTTACCGATGTGACTCGGTGGCCATCGACGGGGCCGGCACCCGCACCAACAACCCGCCCTGTGGAGCCATGCGCGGGTTCGGGGCTGTCCAGGTCTGTGTCGCGTACGAAGCCCAGATGGACAAGCTGGCCGCCGAGCTGGAGATCGACCCTCTCGAGATGAGACGTCGCAACGCTCTGACCAGCGGTGATGTCCTCGCCACCACCGGTCAGGTGATCGAAACCCCCCTTCCCGTGGTCGATGTGATCGACTCGCTTCAGGCGATGCCCATAGTCGAGCCGGGCTCCCATCCCCTTCCGGGTGGCAGTGGCCTCACCACCGAGTCGCGTCACGTCAAGCGGGGCGTCGGCTACGCGATCGGAATCAAGAATCTCGGTTTCTCGGAAGGGTTCGACGACTACGCCCAAGCCCGGGTTCGGTTGACCGAGGAAGGGGCGGTGGTCGAGACCGCAGCCATCGAGGTGGGACAGGGGTTGGTGACGGTCCTCGCCCAACTCGCCCGATCCGGTCTCGGCGTCAGCAGGGCAGTGGTCCGTCACGTCGACACCTCCCGGATCGACTCAGCCGGCTCCACTTCGGCGTCGCGACAGACCCAGATCTCCGGCGGAGCCACTCTCGAGGCGGCGGCGAGGCTTCGGGAGAGGATCGTCGAACACCACGAGGGCGACGACCTGGACGACGAGGGTGTCCGGCGCGACGGCGAGCTGGCCGTCCCCATGGCGGTGTTGGTCGACGAGGGTTGGGAGGAGACCGTCACCTTCCGCCACCCCACCACCGAGGAGCCCGACGACGATGGTCAGGGGGCGGTTCACGCCGACTTCGCCGTCGCCGGCCATCGCGCCGTTGTGGATGTCGACGAGGAACTGGGCCTGGTCAGCGTGGTCCGAGTCGACACGGCCCAAGACGTGGGCAAGGCGCTCCATCCCGAGGCGGTGCGTGGTCAGATCGAAGGAGGGATCCTCCAAGGTGTCGGGCTGGCCGTGATGGAGGAGCTGGTCATCGAGGGTGGGGTGATCAAGAACCCCAACTTCACCGACTACCTGCTTCCCACCATCCTCGATGCTCCCCAGGTCGAGGCGTTGCTGATCGAACAGGACGGCTCCTGGGGGCCGTTCGGGGCCAAAGGAGTCGGCGAGCCGCCAACCATCTCGTCCACCTCCGCCGTGGTGGCAGCGATCCGCAACGCCACCGGCAAGGACATCAGCCGGGCTCCGGTCCGACCCCAGGACGTCGCCCTCTGATCCAGCGGACACCCGTGGTCCGCAATCTCCGACATACTGTCCACGTGCCCATAGCCAGGATCGACGAGTGAGCCGATTCGTCATCGACGTCGACGTACTTCTGCATCTGCTCGGTGGGGAGCTCGACGTGTCTGCGGAGCATCAGCTCCTGGCCCCGACCCTGGTCCGATCGCAGGCGCTGTCACAGCTCTACTCGGCAGTCCGGCGCGGTGAGATGTCCAAGGAGCAGGCTCTCGAACGTCTCGACCGTCTCGGGAGACTCGGGATCAGGTTTCTCGGCGATGGCGTACTTCGCCGCGTCGCCTGGGAGATGGCTGAGAGCCTGGGTTGGGACTCGACTTTCGATGCCGAGTATCTGGCGCTCACCAAGCTCCAGGCCGACGCACTGGTCACCGCCGACGAGGAGCTGGCGCACGCTGCCTCGGGTCTGGTGGAGACGGCCACGATCGACGCACTGCGCTGAGCCCTCGTGGCTCTGCCCTCCCCCACCAGGTGTGGAGCGGGTTGGTCGACCCGATCCTCGGGCCACGGGGTGCGTCGTCGTCTTGCAGGCGGTAGCTTCGCCCGATGGAAGAGTTTATCCGGAGACTGCCCAAGGCCGAGCTGCATCTCCACATCGAGGGCACCCTGGAGCCTCAGATGTTGTTCGACCTGGCCGAGCGGAACGGTCACCGGCTTCCCTTCGAGGATGTGGCGTCGGTCGCCGCCGCCTACAGGTTCAGGAACCTGCAGTCGTTCCTCGACATCTACTACCAGGGAGCAGCGGTTCTGCAGACCCCCCAGGACTTCTATGACCTGATCACCGCCTATTTCGATCGGGTGGCGGTCGATGGTGTGCGTCACGCCGAGATCTTCTTCGATCCCCAGACCCACACCGAACGCGGCATCGGGTTCGAGGTCTTCATGGAGGGCTTTCGCAGCGGGATGGCCGATGCCGAAGCGAGGCACGGGATCAGCTCGAGCCTCATCCTCTGTTTTCTTCGTCATCTCGGCGGCGAAGCTGCCCTGGCCACGATCCGGGAGGCGGAGCCACATCTCGAAGGTGTGATCGCGGTGGGATTGGACTCCTCGGAGGTGGGATATCCGCCTGAGCTATACGCCGACGCCTTCGCCCATGCTCGCCAGCTGGGTCTGCGCGCGGTGGCTCACGGAGGGGAGGAGGGACCTCCCGAGTACGTCACCGGCGCTCTCGACGTTCTCGGAGTGGAGCGGGTCGACCACGGGGTGCGCAGTCTCGAGGACTCCGACCTGGTGGAGAGACTGCGTCGCGATCGGATCCCGCTCACGGTCTGCCCGCTCTCCAACGTTGCGTTGCGGGTCGTGGACCGGATCGCCGAACATCCCCTCCCCGAGATGATGGAGGCGGATCTCCTGGTCAGCGTCAATTCCGACGACCCTGCCTACTTCGGAGGGTATGTCGGGGAGAACTATTTCGTCCTCTTCGACGACCTCGGGTTCGGAGAGCAGCGACTGGCCATGCTGGCGGCCAACTCCATCGAGTCCTCGTTCCTCGACGAGGCCCGAAAACAGCACCTGCTCACCGAGATCGAGACCGCCGAGCCCTGGTAACGACTCAACGGGGGACCAGGGCGAGTTGGCGGGAGAGGGCGACCAGACGGCCCGAGTCGTCCCATAGCTCGCCGTCCTCCTCGAGCATCCCGTCGGTGGCGAACCGTGTGGTGAACACGCAGGACAACCATTCCTGTGGCGATGGGTTGCGCACCTGGACGGTGAGGTCGACCGTGGGGGTCCATCCCGCCGGGTATTGCGAGTTGAAGATGGCCGGGGGTAGGGCGTCGGTGGCCAACATCACCGCGTGAGCATCGATCGCTTCGCCGTCGAGGAGTCGGAACCAGCCCCGCATGACCGCCTCCTCACCGGGGCGCCCCACGAACAACCCGGCGTCGTCGGGGTGGATGCGGACGTCGACCTTGCCGGTGAACGGTGGGGGCAGCGGAGCTGTCGCCGACGGAGTGGCGCGCAGGCAATCATCCGGCGGGGGGATATCCGGCGGGCCCCCCTTGACCATGTCTCGCTCGGGGCGGGGCCGGTCGGGCTCGGCAAAGACTCCCGTCACGTAGACGAGATCCTTTCCCTCGCGGGAGAGCGTGGCCCGCAGCGTGCTCAGGCTGCGACCGCTCTTCAGGTTGACGACGTCGACGTCGACCGGGCCCTTGCCGGCAGGGTTGACGTAGCTTCCCGTCGCTGAGATCAGCTGCCGTCCGTCAGTCTCTGCCTCCATGGCCCGGGTGGCGACCGCCATGAGCAACCCGCCGTTGGTGACTTCGAAGATGTCCCAGCCTTCGGGGAGGTCGGCTTGCCAGCGGCCCGGCCCGCCGGAGACGGCGCTCGCCTCGGCGAAGCTCAATTCAGGACGACCCCTCGTCCCGGATGGATCTGTCCGATGACGCGGGAAGAGTGCGCCGAAGTCATCTCGACCACCTCCTCGGCCGCCTCTTCGGCGGTGACGAGGCAGAATCCCACGCCCAGATTGAATGTCCGCCGCATCTCCTCCTCGGAGACGCCGCGCTCGGAGAGGAGGGAGAACACTTCGGGTCGGTCCCAGGTGTGGGTGTCGATGGTCGCCCCCAGTCCGTCGGGGAGGGAGCGGCCCAGGTTGGCGGCGATCCCGCCACCGGTGACGTGGGCGGCGGCTCGGATGCCCCCGATCTCGAGGGTGGAGAGGACCACCGGCGAGTAGATCACCGACGGCTGGAGTAAGAGTTCGGCGTGATCGACGACCTCGTCGCCGAGAACCGCTCTGACCAGAGAGAACCCGTTGGACCGGAGATTCGGGGAGAGGAGCCCGACGACGACGTCTCCATCCCTGACCCGCTTCGGTCCCAACACAGACCTCGATTCGACCACCCCCATCACCGCACCGGCGAGATCGACGGTGTCCGGACCCATCACCCCGGGATGCTCGGCAGTCTCCCCTCCGAGCAGCGGACAACCCGCCTGGAGGCAGGCGGCGGCAACGGACTCGACGATGGCTCGATCGCGCTCAGGTTGCAGCGACCCCACCGCCAGGTAGTCCACGAACCCGATCGGGGCCGCTCCCGACACCGCGAGGTCGTCCACGCACATGGCGACGAGGTCGTATCCCACCCCGTCCCAACGGCGGGCGCGCTGGGCCACGTCGAGCTTGGTTCCTACCCCGTCGGTGGACATCATCAGGACGGGATCGTCGAGGCCTTCCGGCAGACGCACCCCGGAGGCGAACCCTCCAAAGGCTCCGATGACCTCGGTCTTCCAGGTCTCGGTCACCGCCGAGGAGATCGAGTCGGTGTGACGTTCGGCGCCTTCGAGGTCCACCCCCGCCTCGCGGTAGGAGGTCACCTCAGAATCGTTCCAGCTGGAACTTGTCGGCCGTCTCCGGCACCGCGGTGGGGTACTCGCCGCTGAGACACGCCGTGCAGAACCCGGCGTCGGCCACTCCGGTGGCACCGAGGAGACCCTCGAGAGACAGGTAGCCGAGCGAGTCGGCACCGAGGTGCTGTCTGATCTCCTCCACTTCCATGTGGGCCGCGATCAGCGTCGACCGGTCCGAGGTGTCCATCCCGTAGAAGCATGGCCAGCGATATGGAGGCGAGGAAACCCGCAGATGCACCTCAGCCGCACCTGCCTCGCGCACCATCGTGACCAGTTGCCTGGTCGTCGACCCCCGCACGATGGAGTCGTCGACGAGGACGACGCGCCGATCTTCCAGACTCTCGGGGATCGGGTTGAGCTTGAGGCGAATCCCCTGGTCGCGCAACATCTGACTGGGCTCGATGAAGGTGCGCCCCACATAGCGGTTCTTGATCAGGCCGTCGGCGTAGGGGATTCCGCTGGCGGCGGCAAACCCCTGGGCGGCGGGGATCCCCGACTCGGGCACCGGGACCACGACATCGGCCTCGGCGGGGTGCTCCCGAGACAGGATCCGCCCCATCTCCTGACGTGCTCCCTGAATCGACCTTCCGTACATGTGAGTGTCGGGCCGGGCGAAGTAGACGAATTCGAAGACACAGAGACCGGGGTTGGCGGACGAGAAGGGGTAGTAGGACTTGGGTCCCCCTGCGTCGATCACCACCATCTCACCGGGTGAGACCTCCCGGACGAATCTGGCTCCAACCAGGTCGAGGGCCGACGACTCCGATGCGATCACCCAGCCTCCCCCCTCGAGGGATCCCAGACACAGGGGGCGAAACCCGTGAGGGTCGCGCATGCCGACGATCCGACCCTGGTCCATGATCACCAGCGAGAAGGCACCCTTCCAGGTGGGGGCCACTTTCATCAGCGCCAACTCCAGGCCGCGGGCGTCCGAGCGGTTGTCGTCGATGGCCCGGGCCAGACTCTCGGCCATCAGGTCGGAGTCGGTGGTAGCCCCCTGGATCCCGAGCGACTTAGCCAGTTCTTCGGTGTTGGTGAGATTGCCGTTGTGACCGAGGGCGACGCTGGTGTTGCCCACCTGACGATGAGCAGGCTGGGCGTTGGCCCAGTTGTTGGAGCCGGTGGTCGAGTAGCGAGTGTGACCGATCCCCAGCAGTCCGTCGAGACCGGCGAGAGTCGGCTCGTCGAAGACCTGGTTGACCAGTCCGAGATCCTTGAAGACGGTCACGGTCTCGCCGTCTGACGTGGCGATGCCCGCTGACTCCTGTCCCCGGTGCTGGAGGGCGAAGAGCCCGAAGTAGAGGATGTGCGAGACCCGTTCCGTGGTCGAGTAGGCGGCTATGACCCCACAGGCCTCGCGGGGTCTTTCCGACAGCCAGGTACTCGCCTCCTCGGGCACAGCACCGATGCTAGGGCCGCGGCTTGGCTGTTCACAGTTCCGCCCGGGACTTTCAGCCGAGAATTTCGCGATAAGCGGCGAGCAGTTCGAGATAGCGGTTCACGCCCTCGTCGGCGCGCTCCACCTCCTCCTCGGTCAGTTCCCGGACCGGTTCGGCCGGCATGCCCATCGCCAACGTCCAGGCCGGAATGGCCTGCCCTCGGTGAGAACCGAGCCGGCGGCGAGCCAGGCCCCCTCGCCGATGGTCGAGCGGTTCAGCGCCTTAGCGCCGATCCCGATCAGGGCACGGTCGCCCACCGTGGCGGCATGCACCACCGCGCCGTGGCCGACGGTCACCCGTTCCCCGATGAGACAGGGGACCCCTTCGTCGCAATGAAACACCGCGTTGTCCTGGATGTTCGACCGTGCTCCGATCTCGATTCGGTCCAGTTCGGCACGAATCACCGCTCCGAACAGGACGAAGACATCGGGTCCGATGGTCACATCGCCGTGGACATGGGCACCGGGCGCGATCAGGGCTCGGGGGTGGATCTCGGGATCAGGGATGTGGGGGGCCCTCACCTGGCGTCCGCTCCGGCAACCGAGGCGATCCGCTCTCTGATGACGTCCGCGGAGGTCCACCCCCGTGCGAGGAGGACGAGCCGCCCGTCCTCGAGTTCGCCGACCAGAGCGGGGAACCCGCTGATCCCCCAATTGCGGGCTCGTGAGAAGTCCTCCCAGGCTCGTTTCTTCGCCTCTTCCCTCTCGAGATCGGCGGCGAACTTCTCGGCATCGATCCCGTATTCGGAAACCAGGGAGGCGAGGACTCCGAGATCGGTGACATCCTCGCCGTGTATGTAGAAGGCCATCTGCACGTCGGTGAAGTAGTCGAGTGTGCGATCGGGGAGGACCTCTCGAACTTGGGTGACCGCGATCGCGGCCGGCTCGGTGTCGTACCGCCACTCGTCGCGTCGGGCGAGAAACGACGTGTCGAAGGGCTGTCCGGTTCGCTCGGCGATCTCCTCCCAGTGGTGGCGGAGGAACTCGGCCATGCGATCGTCGAGCACTTGGGCCATGGGGCCGGGCCTGAGCCCGCCCACGATCACCTCGACGGGGAGTTGCTGAGCGAGAGACTCGATCTCGGGGGCGAATCCCCAGCACCACGAGCACATCGGGTCTCCGACGTAGATGAGGCCGCTGATCCTCTCGCCCATGGGCAAACCCTATTGGGATCTCTCACCCAGGAAGGTCTCTACCCCTCGTTGCAGCGTCTGGTCGTCATCGACGCTGAACCACGACCGTCCGTCCTCGCCCCACTGCCTCCAGTCGTCGGGGGTGACCGGACGAAACGAGACCCGGTCGAGGAGGGTCTGGATCGAACCGCCCGAAGTCGCCTCGTCGCTGGCTGCGGCGGCGATATCGGCGGGGTATACGGCACAGGTGACCTGCCGGACCCCGCTCTCGTCGACGGGGACCACGGGGAGGTCGGACTCCACCGCGACCAGGTGTTTGAGGAACCGTGAGGTCACGAAGGGGTGGTCGACCGCCACGACGACGATCCGGTCGGTGTCGGTCCTGGACAGAGCGGTGGCGATTCCCGCCAGGGGCCCCTGGGCGTGCACCGAGTCCGGCCAGCTCTCCCACCCGGCTCGGTCAGAGCCGAGGACGACGACACGCTCTGAAACCGTGGTCAGCGCATCGGCGACCCAGTCCAGCATCGGGCGGCCGGCCACGCCCACGTCGGCCTTGTCGCGTCCCATGCGTGTGCTGTGGCCGCCGGTGAGGATGGCGCCCAATGGTCGGTCGGTCACGACCCGAGACTACGTCGACGCCTCGCTCGAGGCGTCCTGATGCGGAATGGGGCCGCTCATGGCGCCCACAGCATTGATCAAGAAGGCCTCATCGCCGAGCGCGACGCCGAGGTGGCGAGCGGCCCCGATCCACGGGTGGTCGAGGGGGACGGTCTTGGTCTTGCCCGCCACCTGTTCCAGCGGGACGGCCTCGGTGCTCTCTCCTCGGGAGGCGACGAGGACTCCGTGGACTCCGTCGTCGATCAAATCCGCACATGCGGTACCGAGTCGGGTGGCGAGGAGACGGTCGGCCGGGGTCGGGGTCCCGCCTCGCTGCACGTGACCCAGGATCGTGATCCTCGCTTCGAGCCCGGTGAGACCTTCCAATGTCGAGGCGAGCTGAACCGTCCCTCCGGCACGGGTCGCCTCCAACTCCTTCATCTTCTTCTTGATGCCCTTGCGATCCCGCCTGCCGGCCACCTCCATCTGTGCGGCCATGGAGTCACGGATGGCAGCGTCTCTCTTCGAGATGGCACCCTCGGCGACGGCCACGATGGAGAAGGTGGAGCCGGCGGCTCGACGTGCCGATATGGACGAGGCCACCGCCTCGATGTCATAGGGGATCTCGGGGATCAGGATCACGTCGGCCCCGCCGGCCAACCCGGCTCCCAACGCCAGCCAGCCCACGCTGTGGCCCATCAGCTCCACGACCATGATGCGATGGTGCGAGTGGGCCGTGGAGTGGAGCCGGTCGATCGCCTCGGTGGCGATGCTCATCGCGGTGTCGAAGCCAAAGGTGATATCGGTTCCGACTACATCGTTGTCGATCGTCTTCGGCAGGGTGAGGATGGGGATCCCCACGTCGGCCAGCTCGAGGGCGTTGTTGGCCGTGCCACCGCCGCCGAGACACACCAGGGCCTCGAGCTCGTTCTCATCCACCACCCGACGCATCTCCTCGCGCCCGTCGACCTTCTCCCCATCTCCGATGTCGATCTTGTGGACCTTGGCCCTCGAGGTGCCGAGGACCGTGCCTCCCCTGGTGAGGATCCCCGATAGATCGGGAGAGCGAAGCTCCTCGTAGCGGTTCTGCATCAGGCCGAGGAATCCGTCCTTGAACCCGAGGACCTCCATGCCGTGGGCTCTCTGCGCTGCCTTGCCGACCGCCCTGATCGCGGCATTCAGCCCTGGGCTGTCGCCCCCGGCGGTGAGGATGCCGATCCTTCTGGCCACGTTCTGATGCTATCGGATCATCTGGCAGGGCCAGCGCGGAGGGCCCGCGGCAGGGCCTGATGCCAGACGTCGGCACATCGATGGAGCGAGGCGAGATCGCCGTTGATCGAAACCTGGCCGCCGCCCATGGTCCCGATTCGTCGCGAGATTTCGGTGGGGAACTCGATCGTCCCTGGCTCGGCGATGACCAGGAACCGGTGGGGGTCCTCGGAGAAGGGGTAGAGGGCCTCTACGACGGCTCCGACCCCGGAGGCGATGCATATCTCGGCCAAAGCCACGGCGAGTCCCCCGTCGGAGATGTCGTGCAGCACGGCAGCGCGATGGGCGAGCTCGGCGGCGAGGGCGATCACCCTGACGGCGGTCTCCGGACTCGGAGGCGTCGGCTTGCCTCCCAGGGAGCCGTGGAGACGCTGCAGCGAAGACCCGGCGAGGTTTCCGGACGGCGGTGGCCCCACCTCCCAGACCTCCATGCCCTCCCGGGCCCGGGAGAGGCGGGGTGGGTGCGTCGGCATCGGATCGGCCAGACCAAGCAGCCCAACCACCGGAGTGGGATGGATGTCGATCCCATCGGTCTCGTTGTAGAACGAGACGTTCCCCCCGACGACCGGGATCCCCAGGGCATCACACGCTTCGGACACCCCGACGATGGTTTCCTTGAGCTGCCACATGACCTCGGGCTTCTCGGGATTGCCGAAGTTGAGGTTGTCCACGACGGCCAGCGGGTGGGCGCCCGTCACGGCGACGTTGAGAGCGGCCTCGAAGACGAGACGGGCGGCGCCCGCGCGCGGGTCTAGATAGCAGAGCCGCCCGTTGCCGTCGGTCGAGACCGCCAGCCCCTTGTCCGTCCCCTTGATGCGGAGGAGGGTGCCGTCGGAACCCGGCCCGACCACGGTGTTGAGGAAGAGCATGTGGTCGTACTGGGTGTGGATCCAGGCCGACGAGCCGATGGCGGGGTCGGAGAGCAGCTCGAGCAGGGATTCTCCGACATCGCTCACCTCCCGGTCGGCACGCATCGCCTGCACATCGTCGAGCCAGGCTGGTCGAGCTGCGGGGCGATCGTAGAGCGGGGCGTCGTCGGCGAGGGAGGCCGCCGGGACCTCGGCCACCACCTCTCCGTCGTGTCTGATGGTGAGGGTCTTCCCGGGGCGGACCACACCGATGACCGCAGAGTCGATCTCCCATTTGTCGGCGACGGCGTGGACTTCGTCGACATTTTCGGGATCGACGAAGGCCATCATCCGCTCCTGGGACTCCGACATCAGGAGCTCGGGTGCGGTCATCCCGGTCTCCCGGGTGTGGACCGCGTCGAGGTCGACCTCCATCCCCACCCCGGCTCGACCGGCGGGCTCCGACGTGGCGCAGGAGAGGCCGGCCGCCCCCAGGTCTTGGACACCGACCACGAGACCGCGCTCATAGAGCTCGAGGCAGGCTTCGATCAGCTTCTTCTCCTCGAACGGATCCCCCACCTGCACCGAGGGCCGTTTTTCCCCCGACGCCTCGTCGAAGGAGGCAGATGCCAGAACGCTGGCCCCCCCGATCCCGTCACGCCCGGTCGCCTTGCCGAGGAGCACCGCCACCGAGCCGGGTGCGCCGGCGGTGCCCAGCACCAGCTGCTCCCGGCGGAGCAGACCGAGGCACATCACGTTGACCAGGGGGTTGCCCGTGTAGCAATCGTCGAACTCGATCTCACCGCCCACCGTGGGCACCCCGACCGCATTGCCATAGCCGGCTATCCCGGAGACGACCCCCTTGAACAGGTACCGGTTCTTGGGCTCGTCCAGCGGGCCGAAGCGGATCTGATCCCAGAGAGCGATGGGGCGCGCTCCCATCGTGAATACGTCCCGCAGGATGCCCCCCACCCCTGTCGCCGCGCCCTGGTACGGCTCAACGAAGGAAGGGTGGTTGTGGCTCTCGATGCGGAGCGCCGCCAGCCACCCGTCTCCGACGTCGACCACCCCTGCGTTCTCGCCGGGCCCCACCACCACCCAGTCGGCCTCGGTGGGGAAACGACCGAGATGCTTACGCGAGGACTTGTAGGAGCAGTGCTCCGACCACATCACCGAGTACATGGCCAGTTCGGCGGGCCGGGGATCGCGGTCCAGGATCTGGACGACTCTCCGATATTCCTCGTCGGTCATGCCCAATTGGCGGTAGACGGGTTCCGACGTCGTGGTCATGCGGGGACGAGCGAGCCGAGGAAGCTCTCGAGGAGGATCTCACCGTCGGTCGACCCGAGCAGCCGGTGGGTGGCCCGCTCCGGGTGAGGCATCACCCCGACCACATTGCCGGCAGCGTTCGCCACCGCCGCGGCGCGGTCCTGGGAGCCGTTGGGGTCTCCCAGGTAGCGGAGCACCACCCGGCCCTCACCAGAGGGATCGACCCAGTTGCCCTCATAGGAATTCAGGGGGATCCTGAGTCGCTGTCCGGGCACAGCAGCCCGAGTGAGGATCGAGCCGGTGTCCACCACCTCCACCTCTTCGAACCGGCAAATGAAAGAGAGGTCGCGATTGGCGATGTGGGCACCGGGGACGAGACCCGCCTCGCAGAGTATCTGCCAGCCGTTGCATATCCCCAGGACGGGCGCACCCGCGGTCGCCAGCCGCGCCACTTCTCTCATCGCCGGGGAGAAGCGGGCGATGGCCCCGGTGCGAAGGGCGTCCCCGTGGGCGAACCCACCGGGCAACACCACCCCGTCGAAACCGGCGAGGTCGGTCTCCCGGTGCCAGACCAGCTCGGCCTCGGCGCCGAGAGCGCTGAGTGCGTGAATCAGGTCGTGTTCACAGTTGACCCCGGGAAACACCACCACCGCGACTCTCACATCTCCACCTCGACCGAGAAGTCCTCCAGCACCGGGTTGGCGAGGAGCTGACGGCACATGTCCTCGACTCTCGACTTCACCTCCACCGGGTCGTCGCCGTCGACTTCCATGTGGATCACCCGGTCCATGCGTACCGACCTGGCCTCGGTGAATCCGAGCTCCTGGAGGGCTCGTGCGACTGTCGTCCCTTCGGGGTCGGCGATCTCGGGTCTTCGGTCGATGGTGACCATCACCTTCATCGGCCGGTGGCTCCCAGGTAGTCGTCGAAGCTCTCTCCGGTTATCCGCTCGTAGGCCTCCACGTAGCGTTGCCGGGTCCCTTCCACGATCTCGTCGGGCAGAGAGGGCGCGGGCGGGCTCTTGTCCCAGGGTTGGCGTTCCAGCCATTCGCGCACGTACTGCTTGTCGAACGATGGGATCTCGCCGCCGGGCTCGTAGGCGTCGGCGGGCCAGTAGCGGGAGGAATCGGGGGTCAGCACCTCATCGATGAGAAGCAGCTCGCCGTTGGCGTGGCCGAACTCGAACTTCGTGTCGGCGAGAATCACTCCCTTCTGCGCCGCGTAGTCGTTGGCCCGTGTGTAGATGTCGATCGACCTGGTCTTCAGCTCCTCGTAGAGCTCGTCCCCGAGTATCTCCCGGGTCTGGGCCTCGGTGATGTTCTCGTCGTGGCCGGTGGCGGCCTTGGTGGCAGGGGTGAAGATCGGCTCGGGGAGCTTGTCGGCGAGCTGAAGGCCTTCGGGGAGATGCTCGGTGGTGGGGCCGCCACCACCCCGGTACTCCCGCCACGAGGAACCGTAGAGATAGCCACGCACCACGCACTCGACGGGGACGACTTCCGCCCGCCGCACCACCATCGCCCGACCGGCCAGATCGGCGAGTTGCTCGCCGGTGAGCCCTTCGATCCCGGAGAGTTCGGTGGTGACCATGTGGTTGGGGGTGTCGAGCAGTTCGAAGAAGTGGAGGCTGAGACCGGTCAACACCCGGCCCTTGTCGGGGATGGCCTGGTCGAGGATCACGTCGTAGGCAGAGATCCGGTCGGTGGCCACGAATAGGAGGTGATCAGGATCGATCTCGTAGATCTCCCTGACCTTGCCGGATGCGATGTGTGGGAGTGCCAGCACGCCGCGGCAGCGTAGCGTCGTTTGTCCCCGAGGTCTGAAGCCGCCCCTCTAGCCTGGGAGGGTGAGTGGATTCGAGCGGGAACGCGTCGCCGGGCTCCTCGCCGACGACGCATACGCCAAAGGCTTGGGAATCGAGCTGGTCGATGTCACCGAGGAGGAGATCGTCGTCGCCATGCGGGTCGAGGAGTCGCACACCAATTTCCTGGGAGGAGGTCACGGCGGAATGGTGTTCTCGCTGGCGGACTGCGCATTCTCGCTGGCTTCAAACAACGCCGGAGACGCCGCTGTCGCCATCGACGCCCATCTGGTCCTCACCGCGGCGAGCCGACCGGGAGATCGTCTCGAGGCGCGGGTGAGGGAGGTGTCGCGGGGCCGCACGCTGGGGACCTATCGGGCGGAGGTGGCTCGCGAGGACGGTCGAACCGTCGCCCTGTTCACAGGAACCGTGTTCATCAACCGTCCCTAGATGAGACCCATACGTAGAATCGCGGGGGTTTTGCGCGTTCTGGAGTACATCGTCTTCCACCCGTGGAGGGCCTCGGCCATCGTCCTCGCGGGCACATTGCTCGGCTTGGCAGGCTTCTACGCCCACCAGGTGAACGCCGCCCTGGAGACCGTGGCGGTCGAGGACTTCGCTCCCCGGGATGCGCGGATGGCCATCGAGTCCTCGCCCGAAGAGCCGGACTCGTCCCCGCCCCCCACCCTCTACGACTTCGGGGAGCCCGCCTACGACCTGGATGCGGAGATGGCTCTGATCGAGGCGCGTCTCGCGGAGCCACCGGACCAACCGGCGCAACCTCCGTTCAACACCGCGGCGTTCGCTGAGCCGATCCCCGACGGGGTGTTCGACTCCTACCTCCTCGTCGGGGTCGACGCCTCGGGCTTCCTGGCCGACGCCATCATCCTGGCGCTCCAACCGACCGACGGGGCCGCTCCGATCATGGTGAGCCTGCCTCGCGACCTGTTCGTCTGGAACCTGTGCAAGCAGACGTTCACCAGGCTGAACTCGGGTCTCGGAGGGTGCTCGAGGGGCGCCTCGGGTCTGGAGCTCATGGCGATCATGGTGGAGGACTACACCGGGATCCCGATCGACCACATCGCTCGGATCGACTTCGGAGGATTCGCCCGTCTCGTCGACGTCATGGGTGGGATCACCGTCTGCGTCGACCATCCGACCCGCGATGCCAAGGCACACCTCGAGTTGGAGGAGGCCGGATGCCAGGTCGCCGGCGGTGAGACCGCCCTCGCATGGGTTCGCTCGCGTCAGCCCGAGCAACTGATCGACGGCGACTGGAGGAGAGTTGGAGGGTCGGACTTCACCCGGCAACAGCGACAACAGGACGTTCTGTTCCAGCTCGCCGGCAAGGCCGCCCACTTCTCGTCACCGGCATCCCTGGTCAACCAGCTCGCCGCGGTGTCGTCTTCGCTGCGGCTGGACTCGTCGTGGTCGTTGAGCCAGGCGGTGGGGGAAGCCTGGCGCTACCGGGGCATCTCGAAGGGCTCGGTGGCCCGGTTCTCCATCTCGGTGCGCCCGTACCGCACCTCTTACGGCGCGCAAGTGCTGTTGCCCACCCGTCCCTTCAAAGAGGACCTGGCCAAGGTCTACAACCTCGGCTGACGGCCGGGGTCAGCGCAATTCCTCGAGACGCTCGAACACCGGCGTGGAGGTCGCAACGATGCGCTCGAGCGAGAAGCAGCGGTCGAGCTGGTCGTCGCCCAGGGCCACGCCGGGATCGGCGCGCAGCAGATCACGCAGGTTGCCTTCGCCGTCCCATGCCTTCATGGCATTCCGTTGGATGATCCGATAGGCGTCGTCCCGGGTCATCCCCGCTTCGACGAGTGCCAGCAGGACGGCCTGGCTGAACACGAGGCCATTGGTCGTGTCGAGGTTGGACATCATCCGCTCCGCGTCGACCTCCAGGTCGTCGACCAAACCTGTGAACTTGACCAGCATGTAGTGGAGGACGATGGAGGCGTCAGCCAGGACGACCCGCTCCGCCGAGGAGTGGGAGATGTCACGCTCGTGCCACAGGGCGACGTTCTCCAGTCCCACTTGGGCGTAGCCGCGGAGGAGACGGGCCATCCCGGTCATCCGCTCTGACAGGATCGGGTTTCTCTTGTGGGGCATCGCCGACGAGCCTTTCTGCCCCTCACGGAAACCTTCTCGAGCCTCTCCGACCTCGGAACGCTGGAGATGGCGGATCTCGGTGGCCATACGCTCGATCGACGCCCCGACCAGGGCCAGGGTCGACAGATACTGGGCATGACGATCGCGGGCGGTGACCTGTGTCGACGCCGGCTCTATCCCGAGACCCAGAGCGGAGCAGACTTCGGACTCCACTTCCGCCGGCACGTGGGCATAGGTGCCCACGGCTCCCGAGATCTTGCCGACGGCGATCATCTCCCTGGCCGCGGCGACGCGACGCTCATCACGGCTCAGCTCGAAGGCCCAGCCGGCGAGCTTGAGGCCGAAGGTGGTCGGCTCGGCCCAGATCCCGTGGGTGCGACCGACCATGAAGGTGTGGCGGTGCTGGAAGGCGCGGCGCACCACGGTCGCGCGGAGGTCGACGAGAGCAGAGCCGAGGAGGTCGGCGGCATCGCGCAGGAGGACCCCGCCGGCGGTGTCCAGGACGTCGGAGGATGTCAGGCCGTAATGGACCCAGCTTGCTGCTTCCGCTCCGGCGGCAGCCCCGAGGAGGTCGACGAAGGCGGCCAGGTCGTGGTTGGTGACCGCCTCGCGCTCAGCCACCTCCGCCGCGGTGGGGCACCGAGCCGCGTCGGTGGCTGCCGCCACCCCGGCCGGGACCTTGCCCATTCTCTCGAACGACCCAAGGGCGGCGACCTCTACCTGCTTCCACGTCTCCAGCCGGTGCTGATCCGACCAGATGTCTCCCATCGCGGGAAGCGTGTATCGCTCGATCACGGGAATGATGATGCCATGCCGGTAGCTTGAGAAGGCACATGCGTAAGATGAGGAACGACCAGGCGCGTCGTTATGCCCTGGGGGCACAGGGGTTCATCGAGGACAGAGCGGCCGGACGAGTGGATGTCCGCCACTTCCGCAAAGTGATCGATCAGATCGGCCTGGTCCAGCTGGACTCGGTCAACGTCTTCAGCCGCGCCCACTACATGCCCTTCTTCTCCCGCATCGGGCCCTACGACCGTGACGCTCTCGACGACTGGTTATGGAGTTCCGGCGAGATGTTCGAGTACTGGGGCCATATGGCTTCCGTCATGCCGAGCGATCAGCATCGTCTCTTCCGCTGGCGGATGAACCACGGTTGGCAGTGGAACCGGGCCGAGGAGCTGATCGCCGAGCAGCCCGGCTACATGGAGGCAGTCCTCGACGAGGTGCGAGAGAAAGGGCCGCTGCGGACCAGTCATCTCGACGACCCCGGAGAGAAGGGCGAGGGGATGTGGAACTGGTCCAACGGCAAAGTGGCCCTGGAGATGCTGTTCATCCAGGGCAAGGTGACCACGGCGGCGCGTCCCAACTTCATCAGGATGTACGACCTTCCTGAGAGGGTGATCCCCCGCGAGCACCGGGAAGCGCCGGACCCGGGTCACGACGAGGCCCTGGCCGAGCTACTCATGCTGGCGGCCCGTTCCATGGGCGTCGCCACCGCCGAGGACCTGGCGGACTACTACCGGATCAGAATGCCCGCGGCCCGGCCGGTACTGCGTCGTCTCGTCGAGACCGCCGATCTGGAGGAGGTCGAGATCGAAGGTTGGGGGAAGCCGGCGTACCTCCATCCCGAGACTTCCCTACCCCGTTGGCAGAGAGGCACCGCCCTCCTCTCCCCGTTCGACAACCTGATCTGGCACCGCGATCGGGTGGAGAGACTCTGGGACTTCCACTACCGAGTCGAGATCTACGTTCCCGAACCGAAGCGGGTCTACGGCTACTACGTGCTCCCGTTCCTCCACGACGGCGATCTGGTGGCCAGGGTCGACCTGAAGACCGACCGGCGCCGCAATGCCCTCCAGATCAAGGGGGCCTTCGCCGAGCCCGGGATCGACCGTAAGAGAGTGGGACGGGCGTTGCGCAAGGAGCTGGAGCTGGTCGCCGACTGGCTCGACCTCGACGATGTGATCGTCGACCGCAACGGCGACCTCCACGACTTCCTGTAGAACGCCGAACCCAGGGTTGGCTGCCCCCGCGCTGGGCGAAGTCCAACGCCTCGAGAACGAGACCGGCCGACCCGGGAAGGCTCAGGTGAAGGCGTTGAGACCGGTGATCGCCTGACCCATCACCAGGGTGTGGATCTCGTTGGTGCCCTCGTAGGTGAACACCGTCTCCAGGTTGGCCATGTGGCGGAACACCGGGTACTCGAGAGTGATGCCGTTGCCCCCGAGTATCGAGCGGGCGCTGCGGGCCACCTCGAGGGCGTTGCGGACGTTGTCGAACTTACCGAAGGAGACCTGCTCGGGGGAGAGCCTCCCTTCGTCCTTGCGACGGCCCAGGTGGAGGGCCAGGAGAGTGCCTCGCTCAATCGCGACCATCATCTCCACCAACTTCTGCTGGGTGAGCTGGAACGATCCGATGGGGCGGCCGAACTGCTCTCGCTCCTTCGAGTAGGCGAGGGCTGTCTCATAGCAGTCACGCGCCGCCCCGATGGCGCCGAAGGCGATCCCGAATCGGGCCTCGTTGAGACAAGACAACGGCCCCCGCATCGACGCCACTCCGGGGAGGGCGAAGTCGTCCGGCACCCGGACGTCGTCGAGAGCCAGCTCGGAGGTTACCGAGGCGCGTAGCGAAGCCTTCTTCTTGATGTCCTGGGTGGTGAATCCCGGAAGGTCGGTGGGGACGATGAAGCCCCGAACCCCGTCTTCGGTCCGGGCCCAGATGATGGCGATGTCGGCGATCGACCCGTTGGTGATCCACATCTTGGACCCGTTGATGATCCAGTCCGATCCGTCGCGGCGGGCGTTGGTTCGCATCGACGCCGGGTCGGAGCCGGAGTCGGGCTCGGTGAGCCCGAAGCAGCCGATGACCTCACCCTTCGCCATCCGGGGGAGCCAGGTCTCCTTCTGGTCATCGGACCCGTACTTCCATATGGGGAACATCGCCAGCGAGCCCTGGACAGACACGAAGGAGCGGATCCCCGAGTCTCCCGCCTCCAACTCCAGGCTGGCGAGGCCATAGGAGGTGGCCGAGGTGCCGGCGCACCCGTAACCCTCGAGGTGCATGCCGAGCATCCCCATCTCACCGAACTTGCGGGCCAAGTCCTCGTGGGGGATCGCCCCTTGGTCCCACCACTCGGCGACGTGCGGCTTGACCTCCGTGTCGACGAATTGGCGCACGGTGTCGCGCAGGAGACGCTCGTCTTCGCTGAGCAGGGCGTCGATGCCGAGGAAGTCGTGAGGGTCGGGCTTGTCGAAGGAGGTCTCGCTCATGTCGTCCCGATGCTATTCATCTCAGGGCGATTCACCCCGCCAGGGTCTTTTCCGCCAGCTCTCTGCGGTAGTCGGCGAGCTTCCCGGTCAGCTCCTCGTCGCCGACGGCCAAGATGGCGACGGCGAGGAGGGCGGCGTTGTTCGCACCGTCGACGGCAACGGTCGCTACGGGAATACCGGTCGGCATCTGCACCGTGGCCAGGAGGGCGTCCATGCCGTCGAGAGAGGCATTGATGGGCACGCCGATCACCGGGAGCAGCGACTTCGCCGCCATCACACCGCCCAGGTGCGCCGCCTTGCCCGCACCGGCGATGATCACGCTGAACCCGTTGGCCGCGGCGTTCTCGGCGAAGGCGATGGCCTCATCCGGGGTCTTGTGGGCGGAGAGGACCCGGGTCTCGTGCTCGATACCGAACCGGTCGAGCATCTCCCCGGCCTTCTCCATGATGGGCCGGTCCGACCCCGACCCCATCACGATCGCAACTCTGTAGCTCATGCCGGGGACGCTAACCGACCGGTATCAGACGGATCCGTCCCATCTCCTCTCAGACAACGGAGGGAGACCGAGTGAGGTCATGGGAAGAAGAGGCCCTGGAACGGGCCTCGGACCACCACGCTCGATGTGCTGACCGTGAGAAACGCATTGAGCCAGGAGCAGTTCGACGCCCTACACCGGGGGAGAGTGGACTTCGCGGCCCGGTTCGACCCGTAGCCACCGACGCCGACGGTGATGTCTCAGCCGGCGATGTCGCGCCGGTACTGCACGCCCGGCCACGCGATCCGCTCTGCGGCCTCATAGGCCCGGTCCCGAGCCATGTCGAGGTCGTCGCCCACACCCACCACGCTCAGCACCCTTCCTCCGTCTACGAAGAGCTTTCTGCCCTCGGCCGCGGTCCCGGCATGGAAGACGATCACGTCCTCGCCGAGCCGGTCGTCGAGCCCCCGGATCTCGGCGCCCTTCTCCGGTGCCGTGGGATAGCCACGGGCGGCGAGCACGACGTTGACGGTGTGGTGGTCCGACCAACGGGGCTCCGCCCCCTCCAGCACGTCGAGGAGGTCGCCGCTCATCCTGGGCAGGACCGCCTGGGTCTCGGGGTCGCCCAATCTCACGTTGAACTCCAGGACCTTGGGACCGTCTTCGGTGAGCACCAACCCTGCGTAGAGGAACCCGGTGAACGGGTGGCCGTCATCCCGCATCTGATCGAGAGTGGGGCGGATCACCTTCTCCATGGCTTCTTCGACCAGGCTCGCCGGGAGATCGTCAACCGGCGAGAACGATCCCATTCCCCCAGTGTTGGGACCTTCGTCACCTTCGAGCAGGCGCTTGTAGTCACGGGCCGGCTCCAGAGGTGCGGCCCCGGTCTCGGTGCAGACGGCGAAGACGCTCACCTCCGGTCCGTCGAGGAACTCCTCGACCACCACCGGCCCGGTTTCGATCCAGTGCTCGACCCAGGACTTGGCGTCGGCGCGCGAATCGGTCACCAGCACGCCTTTGCCCCCGGCGAGCCCGTCGGCCTTGACCACGTACGGTCCTTGGCGACCGTCGATGTGAGCGCCTGCCGGCTCGGGATCGTGGAAGGTCTCCGAGCCTCCGGTCGGGACTCCGGCCCGGGTCATCACATCCTTGGCGAACGACTTGGAGGACTCCAGCCGCGCCCCGGCACGCGTCGGGCCGAACACCGGTATGCCGAGGCGGGACACCGAGTCGGCCACCCCGGCGGCGAGAGGGGCCTCCGGCCCCACCACCACCAGTTCCACGCCGTGCAACCTGGCCATCGCCGCGATCGCCCCGACATCCTCGACGTCGATGCCCTCCACGGTCGGTCCCAGTTCGGAAAGCCCGGGATTGCCGGGGAGGGAGATCAACTCGGTGACCCGGGGGGACTGTGCCAGCTTCCACCCGATGGCGTGCTCTCTACCCCCGGAGCCGACCAGCAGCACCTTCATGAGATCTCGATCAGCTGAGACCGCTCAGGGCCCACCGACACCCAGCCGATGGGGGCTTCGGCCGCTTCCTGGACGTATTCGATGTAGGCGCGTGCCTCCTTGGGGAGGTCGCCGTAGTCCCGGACCGTGGTGATGTCACGGCGCCATCCGGCCATCTCCTCGTACTCCGGCTCACAGTGATAGAGAACCGACTGCTGGGCGGGGAACTCCTGGTGTCGGTCCTCGCCCGACCGATAAGCGGTGGCCACCTTGATCGTGTCGAACGCGGACAGGATGTCCAGTTTCGTCAGGAAGATCCGAGTGAGGCTGTTGACCCTCACCGCATATCGCAGTGCCACCAGGTCGAGCCAACCGCAGCGGCGCCGTCTTCCGGTGACGGTGCCGTACTCCCCGCCGAGCTCGATCATCGTGTCCCCGACCTCGTCGTGGAGCTCGGTGGGGAAGGGGCCCGTCCCGACCCGGGAGATGTACGCCTTGGCCACGCCGACGATCTCGTCGATCGCCTTCGGCCCGACTCCCGACCCCACCACGGCACCTCCCGCGGTGGGGTTGGAGGAGGTGACGAATGGATAGGTGCCGTGGTCGACGTCGAGCAGAGTGCCCTGTGCCCCCTCGAACAGGACCTCCTTGCCCGACCGGATGGCCTGGTCGAGCAGGAGCGAGGTGTCGGCGACGTGTGGGCGAAGACGCTCGGCATAGCCCAGGTATTCCTCGATGATCTCGCCGGGCTCCATGGGGAGGGTGTTGTACACCCGAGGCAGCACCTTGTTCTTGTCCTCGAGCGCGGCCTCCACCTTCTCGGTGAAGATCTTGGCGTCGAACAGGTCCTGTACCCGGATTCCGGAACGTGCGTACTTGTCGGTGTATGCCGGCCCGATCCCCTTCTTCGTGGTGCCGATCTGGTTCTTGCCGAGGTAGCGCTCGATGGCGGCATCGAGTTTGCGGTGGTAGGGCATGATCAGGTGGGCGTTGGACGAGACTACTACCCGGCCCGGATCGAATCCCTTGTCCGACAGCATGTCCATCTCGTCGAAGAGGACGGCAGGGTCGATGACCGTGCCCGACGCGATCACTGGAGTGCAGTTCGGGTAGTGGATCCCGGAGGGGATCAGGGAGAGGGCCAGCTTCTGCTCCCCGACGACGATGGTGTGCCCGGCGTTGTTGCCCCCCTGGAACCGCACCACGTATTCGGCCTTCTCGGCGAAGTAGTCGACGACACGGCCCTTGCCTTCATCGCCCCATTGGGCACCGAGAACGATCGTTGCAGACATGAGACGCTGCGACGGTAGTCAGCCCCGACGCCGGTCCTCGTCGTCGGTCTCGGAGTTGTCCCCTGTCACCCGTCGCATCGTCGACTCGACGCCGTTGGCGACGACGCGGATCGGCGCCGTTCCCATGTGGTGGATGCCGAGACCGACGGCCCGGGGCAGTTCCCTCAGACGGGGTGCGCCAACGAACCCACGGCGTCCGAAGTAGAGCCAGAGCCCGATGGCGAAGATGGCCATGGCGCCGACCGTCACCCAGAACCCCAGCTGAACCCGGGCCAACGGAATCTCCACGAAGTTCATCCCGAAGATCCCGGCGATCAGGCTCAATGGGAGGAGGATGGCCGAGAACACGGTCAGGATCCGGACGATCTCGTTGGTCTGGTCGGCCACCGCTCCTCTGTAAGTCTCGAGGACCGAACCCAGCAGCGATCTCGCCGCCTCGAGCGAATCGAGGATCTGGGCCTGATAGGCGGTCACCCGCTCGAACTCCTGTCGGCTCGATTCGTCGATGAGGGGGTGGTGGCCCGACTCCGCCAACTCGTCGAATATCTCCCGTTGCGGGGTCAGCACCCGGCGCAACACGATCACGTCCCGGCGGAGGACGTAGACCTCGTTGAGCGCGCGGGGGTCGGCCCCCATGGCCATCTCCTCGAGTGCATCGACCTGGTCCTCGAGATGGTCGATGAGAGTGGGGAACCGACGAGATTCGACCATGGCGATGTGCGCCAGCAGACCGGATGGCGACGGAATGGACAGGCCGATTCCCTCCCGGAGACGATCGATGGCCACGGCGGGTGCGGAGAGATCGCTGTCGTGGACTGAGAGAACGAAATCCGATCCGACGAACAGGTCGACCTCGCTGGGCCCGAGACGTCCGCCAGTTCCGGTCCGGAGAGAGTTCAGCACCACGTAGACGAGATCCCTCTGCTCCTCGAGCATCGGCAGGCTGGCCTGGGCGAGGGCGTCATCGATGAGCTCGCCTGCAATCCCGAACGACGTGCACACCTCTCGGATCGTCTCCGCGCTCTCCCCCGACATGTCGACCCAGATCCAGCCGCCCTCGGGCGGCTCCGCGATCTCCCGAGCGACTATGGCCGAGGGCAGAGCCTCGTCGCGGGCCCAGGTGAGGCTGGTTATCACGATCCGATTATCGGCGCCGCGCCGGCTGTCGACGGGTATTCCAACGCCGAGTTCTGAAACACAGCGTTCACACTTCAGCAATGGCTCGGCAAACGATGCCCGATACAAATGCTCCCGGTTCACGACCACAGACCGGAAGGAGGCATCGTGACCAAGACGGCTGCCGACGTCTTGTCCCTCGTCGAGGATGAGGGATACGAATTCGTCGACCTGCGTTTCTGTGACCTACCCGGACAGGTGCAGCACTTCACCGTCCCGACCCACCAGCTGACCGAGGAGTCCTTCGAGGACGGATTCGGTTTCGACGGATCGTCCATCCGCGGCTTCCAGGACATCCAGGAGTCGGACATGATCCTGAAGCCGGATCCAGACACCGCGGTCGAGGACGTCTTCCGCTCGCGGAAGACCTTGATCCTTTACTGCTTCGTCAACGACCCGGTCACCGGATCTCCCTACGAGAAGGACCCACGCTACGTGGCCAAGAAGGCCGAGGAGTACCTGGTCTCCACCGGTTTCGCCGACACCTCCTACTGGGGTCCTGAAGCCGAGTTCTACATCTTCGATGACGTCAGGTTCGGCCAGAACCAGAACTCCGGCTACTACTTCCTCGACTCGGTGGAGGGTGCCTGGAACTCGGGAGAGTTCGAAGATGGCGGCAACCTGGGATACAAGCCCCGCTACAAGGAGGGCTACTTCCCGGTCCCGCCCACCGACCACTACCAGGACCTCCGCTCCGAGATGACGGCGAGGCTCGAGGCCGCCGGCATCGAGATCGAAGTGCAGCACCACGAGGTCGGCACTGCCGGTCAGGCAGAGATCGACATGAAGTACGACACGTTGCTCCGCACCGCGGACAAGGTGACGCTGTACAAGTACATCGTCAAGAACACCGCCTGGGAGGCGGGCAAATCGGTGACCTTCATGCCGAAGCCGATCTTCGAGGACAACGGTTCGGGCATGCACACCCACCAGTCGTTGTGGAAGGACGGCGAGCCTCTCATGTACGACGAGAGCGGGTATGCGGGCCTATCCGACCTGGCCCGCTGGTATATCGGCGGACTGCTAGAGCACGCCGCGGCGGTGCTCGCCTTCGCCGCCCCGACCACCAACTCCTATCACCGTCTCGTCCCCGGCTACGAAGCTCCGGTCAACCTGGTCTACTCGAGTCGCAACCGCTCGGCCGCGGTCCGTATCCCCCAGTACAGCCAGAGCCCGGCAGCGAAGCGTCTCGAGTTCCGGTGTCCCGATCCGTCGGCCAACCCCTATCTCGCCTTCTCGGCGATGTTGATGGCCGGCCTCGACGGGATCCAGAACCGGATCGAGCCCCACGACCCCGTGGACAAGGACATCTACGACCTGCCTCCGGCCGAGTTGGAGGGCCTCCCCTCGGTCCCGGGGAGCCTCGACGAGGCTCTGGCCGCCCTCGACGCCGACCGGGAGTTCCTCCTCCAGGGCGGGGTGTTCACCGAGGGCTTGATCGACGCCTGGATCAACTACAAGACCGATCACGAGGTCGACCCGGTCCGTCTGCGCCCCCATCCCTACGAGTTCCATCTCTACTACGACATCTAGGTCGATCGCCTGGAGCGGTCGTGAGAGGGGCCGGGCGGCAGCCCGGCCCCTCTCTTTGCTCAGGTGACCCGCCCCGGATAGGGGGCGCGTCACCGACGAAAGTCGGAGGTGTTTCCTCGATGCGATTCGCCAGGTGTATGTGAGCGCGCTACCCGAGGAAAGCGGCCCCGTCAGCCGGAGGATCCGGCCGCGTTGTGGGTGTTGGTGACCTCGGTGTCGTAGTCGGAGGCGGCGGTCGTGTACGCCTCCACCGCGCGGTTGCGTCGCTCGCCGGTGTCGGTGGAGCGAAGCCCTGCCAGTGCCTCGGTGATGCTGTCGGAGGCCAGGTCAAGAGCCGCAGTCAAGCTGCCGTGGCTCGCCGTGAGAGCCTCGGGTACCGTGACCGCCGCCAGCCTGTCGACCAGCCCCTGGGTGGCCGCCTCGATCGCCTCGAAACGATCAGCCGCCTCACTGAACTCGACCTCACGGGGGTCCTGGTTGAAGGCGGTGTTCACCGTGGCCAGCTCGGTGCGCTGGAGTTGGAGCTCCTCGTTGATCGAGTCGACCTCGTCGAGGTATGCCTGTGTCTCGGGATCCAACGTGCTCTGGGGCCTGGTCGTCGTGGTGCCGTCTCCCGCGGTCGTGGTGGTAGTGGTGTCCGGAGTTGCGACGAGGGTGGTGTCCGTGGAGGCTTCTGGCAGCTCGCGCACGAAAAAATAGGTGAAAGCGATCATCCCCAGGACGACCAGGGGAAGGATCCAACGGCCCGGTTTCGGGTCGGGGTTGACTGCCATTGCCAAAGAGACGTTAGCCAAGCGCCGGACGGTTCCTGTAGATCCTGCGGCCTCACGACCCCCTTGACCCGGCATTCGCGGTCCCATACGTTCGAGACATGGGCCCAGAGCGCGACGAGGTCTACGAGCGAATACCCTGGGAGACCCTCGAGAAGAGGGGTGGAGACCGTCAATGGCTGGTCTATGCGGTCACCGGTGCCGTGGTCCTCGGCGCCCTCGCCTATTCGTTCATGAGGAACCAGCCGGTGAGCACGCCTCCGGAGGCGATGGCGCCCGCGACCGTGGCGGCAACCGTCACGTCGATCACGGCGGCCGCTCTCCCCACGGTGACCAGCCCTATCGTGGTGGCCGAAGCCGATCTCTATGCCGTCGATCCTGATCTCCTCGCCGATCAGGCCGCCACCCACGCCGAGTGGTTCGCCGTCGAGTTCGTGGCCTACGATGGGTCGGAGCGTTCCGCCGATGTGCTCGGGATGCTGCTTCCGGCCGGTCTCCCCACTCCGGATGCTCCCGAGGGAACCCAGGTGTTCGTTGACTGGGCGGGGGTGAGGGAAGTGACCCAGACCAGCCCGGTCAGCTTCGCCGTGGAGGTACTGGTCAGGTCGTTGGTGTCCAGAGGCGACTCGGGATTCGTCCGTCAGGCTCCCCAGGTGGTCACGGTCGAGGTGACGATCGGGGACGACGGCGCGGCCAGGGTCACCGCGGCACCCCAGTTGGCGACCGCAGACCCTGGGTCACCCACCGAGGCTGGTCTCGCTCCCTTGCCTGAGGCTCTCTCGGTTCAACTCGAGAGCGAGAACAGCGAGGTCATCGGGGGAACACTGAGAGAAGACGGGTCGTGGAAGGTGGCGGTCATGGCCGAGGGCCCCGACGGTGTCAGACGGCCGGTGACCATCCTCCCCTGACTCAGCCGCCGAAGTGGCTCTCTAGGATCGCCGTCGCCTCGGGTTTAATCACATCCCACGATCCGTCTGGAGTCTTGGAAATGGTCACGAAGTCGGCAGTGAAGAAGACGCTGGCTACACCGTCCAGCGCGAGCAGAGTGGCCAGGAACTCCTCCTCCGGCTCGGTCCCCTTGACGTATGTGCCCGGGCCGCCGACCGGCTCACCGACCGAGAACTTCACCGCATTGGGATTCGGCGTGGGTTCGACTGTGATCGCCATGTCCCATCGAGGGTAACCAGTGGCAACCATCATCGGCGTCGACATAGGCGGAACCTTCACCGATGTGGTGGTGCTCGGTGACGGGGTGCTGACCGGGCTTAAGATCCCGACCACCCCCGATCAGTCGGATGGCGTGGCATCTGCCGTCGCCGGGGTAGATGGTGACGTCTTCCTCCACGGCACGACCGCCGCCACCAACACGTTGCTCGAGGAGACCGGTGCCGAGGTGGCGCTGCTCACCGACCCCGGTTACGAGGATCTGATCGAGATCGGACGTCAGGACCGGCCCTCGCTGTACGACGCCTCCGTCGACCGACCTCGCCCACTGGTGCCCCGAAACCGGCGATTCTCTTCTGCGGACGATGTCACGGGAGCCGAGATCGTCGCCATCGCCCTGATCGACTCCTATCGGGACGGCTCCAGGGAGAAGGCGCTGGGAGGCAAGGTCGCAATTCCCTCGATCCTCTCGTCGGTGGTCTCACCTGAGTTCCGTGAGTACGAACGTTTCGCTACCACGGTGCTGTCGGCATATCTGACCCCTTCCGTGTCCAGATACCTGGCGTCTCTCGACGACCGCCTCGACATTCCCGCTCGTCTCGTGATGACGTCGGCGGGCGGCCTGATCCCTTTCGCCGAGGCGGCGGAGGTGGCGAGCCGACTGGTTCTCTCCGGCCCGGCGGGTGGAGCGGTGGCCGCGGCCGCGATGGGGACCCACCACGGTCACGACTCGGTGATCTCGTTCGACATGGGTGGCACCTCTACCGATGTGTGCCGCATTACGGGCGGAGTCCTGTCGGTGGGCACCGGCCATCGGGTTGCCGGGCGGGTGAACCGGATCCCTTCCGTTCCCATCCAGACGATCGGCGCCGGTGGCGGGAGCATCGGCTGGGTCGACGACGGAGGTGCGCTCCGTGTCGGGCCCCGATCGGCCGGTGCCACACCGGGGCCGGCGGTGTATGGCCAGGGCGGGGAGGACCTCACCGTGACCGACGCCAACGTGCTCGCCGGTCACATTCCCACCGACCTCGCCCTCGGAGGAGAAGTGAGGCTGGCCGTCTCCGCCGGGCGACGGGCGGCGGAGCGACTCGCGCAGCGGTCCGGCCTCGATGTCGAGAGAGTGATCTCGGGGATTCTCGAGGTGGTCGACGCCCACATGGAGAGGGCTCTGCGTGCAGTCACCGTCGAGGAGGGAGCCGACCCCCGTCGGTCGGCACTGGTGGCCTTCGGTGGCGCCGGGGGCCTCCACGCCAGTCGCTTGGCCCGTCGCCTCGGCATTTCTCGGGTTCTGGTGCCACCACATTCCGGAGTCTTGTCTGCCCTGGGCCTCTTGTTGGCCACGCCACGTGTCGACAGCGTTCGAACCGTGATGCTCGAGGAGGGCGATGCCCGGTTCGCATCGTTGGCCGGGTCGGTGAGCCGGGACGCCGGAGCAAGGTTCGAGGACATGTTCGGTCGGCCACCCGACTCGACCGACGGATCTGCCGACATGCGCTATGTCGGTCAATCCCACGAGATCGAGGTGACGGTGTCGAGCGACTGGTCGAGCCTGGCGGCAGACTTCCACATGGCCCACCGCGAACGCTTCGGTTTCGACCGTTCCGACGCCCCGGTGGAGTTGGTCAATCTCCGCGCCGTGGCCACCGGTCGGTCCCCGATCCAATGGAGCGACCTGCCAGAGACACCGACGGACCTGGCTCCCGTGGGCGGTGAGGGGGTCTGGGAGCGTGCGTCGCTTCCGACCGGATTCGAGCTCACCGGTCCCGGTGTGGTCGTGGAGGCCAACTCGGCGACACTGCTCGAGTCTGGTGACCGGCTCACCGTGCTCGGTGACGGGACTCTCGAGATCGTCCCGGAATGATGGATGCGACTCCGAGCCGCCAGGACGTCACCGCCGCCATCGGCTTCGTCACCTCTGCCCTCGCCGCCCGAGCCGATCCGGAGAAGGCCGAAGGAATGCAGGCTTACATGAAGACCGAGATGCCCTTCTACGGGGTGCAGAAACCGGGCCGGGCCAGGATCCTGTCCCATCTGATTAGGGAGTATCCCCCGGCGGACCGGATCGGCTACGAGACCTTGGTCTCCGCGTTGTGGGAGCTTCCCCACCGCGAGGAGAAGTACCTCGCCCAGGGGGTCGCCGTCTCGTTTCCGGCCTTCATCGCTCCCGATTCGCTCCCGCTTTACGAGAGGTTCATCGACGAAGGGGCTTGGTGGGATTTCGTCGACGAGACCGCCACCCACCTGATCCGAGAGCTCGTCTTGGAGTTCCCGGACGAGGTCTGGCCGGTGGTTGACATCTGGATCGGCCATGACGACATGTGGTTTCGTCGCGCCGCGATCATCTGCCAGGTGGGTGCCAAGGAGAAAACAGACGCCGATCGTCTCTTCCGTTATTGCCGAGCGCGCGCCGCCGAGAGGGAGTTCTTCATTCGCAAGGCGATCGGATGGGCGCTGCGCGAGTACGCCAAGACCGACCCGGAGGCAGTGGCATGTTTCGTGTCCGCGAGTCGGGACGATCTCTCCGGTCTCAGCTACCGAGAGGCGACCAAGCACATCGATCATCTGGTGAGCGAGTGATCGACCCCATCACCCTCGAAGTGGCCCGCAATCGGTTCGCCGCCATCGCCGACGAGATGGGGATGGTCCTCCGCCGCACCTCCCTGTCTCCGAACATCAAGGAACGGGCAGACTGCTCGGCGGCGGTGTTCACGCCGGAAGGGGAGATGCTGGCGCAGGCCGAGCACATCCCGGTGCATCTTGGGTCCATGCCTGCCTCGGTCAAGGCGTGCCTGGAGCGTTTCGACCCGATCCCCGGTGTCCAGTTTGCGGTCAACGACCCCTATCACGGCGGGACCCATCTCAACGACCTGACGATCGTTTCGCCCGTGTTCGCCGCCGGTCGGCACATCGCCTGGGTGGGCAACCGTGCTCATCACGCCGACGTCGGAGGCGAGGCTCCCGGCTCGATGCCGGCACATGCGACCCGGCTCGAACAGGAGGGCCATGTCGTCTCGCCGATGGTGGCGGTGAGGGACGGGGCCTGGGCCGACGAGTTCCTCGAGCCGTTCGTGTCCGCCTCGCGGACACCTTGGGAGCGGCGGGGGGATCTCGACGGTCAGATGGGGGCCAACGCGGTGGCGGTTCGTCGTCTCACCGAGCTGGTGGAGGCCGAGGGCGCCGAGCGGTTCATCGATCTCGCCAACGCCCTCCTGGGCTATGGCGAGCGCCGGATGACCGCGGCATTGGCCGACCTCCCCGACGGCACCTACCGGTTCGAGGACCACATGGAGCACGGCGATGCCGACGTCGCCATCCGGGTGGCGGTCACGGTCGACGGGGAGGGCTTGCACGCCGACTTCGGTGGCTCCGACCCTCAGGTCGAGGCCAACTTCAATGCGGTGGAGGCGGTGACCCGCTCTTGTCTCTACTACGCGGTTCGGGTTGCCACCGATCCGTCGATCCCGGCCAATGGAGGCTGCTACCGCCCCCTCTCACTGGCTGCTCCTGTGGGCACGGTCGTCAACGCCTCCCCGCCAGCCGCTGTCGCCGCCGGGAACGTGGAGACCAGCCAGCGCATAGCCGATGTGCTCCTCGGCGCGTTGGCTCAGGCTGCTCCCGACCGGGTCCCGGCCGCCTCGCAGGGGACGATGAACAACGTCCTGATCGGAAACGACGACTTCGCCTATTACGAGACCGTCGGCGGAGGCCAGGGTGCCCGTCCCTATCGGGACGGCCAGTCGGGCATCCAGACCGGGATGACCAACACCCAGAACACCCCGATCGAATCTCTCCACAACCACTATCCGTTCCGGGTGGCCGCCTACACCCTCCGCACCAACAGTGGCGGCGCGGGAAGGTACCGGGGTGGTGACGGAATTCGCCGCGACATCGAGTTCGGTGCCGAGGCGACCTTGTCACTGATGGGTGAACGGAGGCGAAACGCGCCGTGGGGTCTGGCCGGCGGCGGGCCGGGTGCCATCGGGGAGGACTGGCTGATCCGCTCCTCGGGTGATCGGGAGCGCCTAGCCGGCAAGTCCACCGTCGAGGTGGCCCGCGGTGACCGTCTCGTGGTGCTCACCCCTGGCGGCGGGGGCTGGGGCACCCCGTAGGCGATCTGTATCGATTTGAGGAGGCATAGGGGGTCAAACTGACATAGAACGGAGGTAAGTAGCCTGGGGAGCCATGACACTCGTGGCCGACCTCAGAGCGGTTCTCGGGGACGAGGACGTCATGGTGGAACCGGTCGAGCTCCACCTCTACTCCAAGGACGCCTCGCTGATTCGGGGGCGACCCAGCTGTGTCGTCTTTCCACAGAATGTCGACGAGGTGGCCGAGGTGGTCAGGGTCGCGGAGCGACACCGTGTGCCCATCATCGCCCGCGGTGCGGGCACCGGCCTGGCCGCCGGAGCCAGCCCCACCGAGGGCGGCATCGTGCTGGTGACCACGTCGATGAACGACATCGAGATCGACCCGGAGAACCGCACCGCCTGGGTGGGTGCCGGGGTCATCAACCTGGATCTCTCCGAGGCAGCTCATCCCTACGGTCTCCACTTCGCCCCCGACCCCTCATCACAGTCGGCCTGCACCATCGGAGGCAACGTGGCCAACAACTCCGGGGGCCCCCATTGCCTGGCCGAGGGCAGCACCACCAGCCACGTGCTCGGCATGGAGGTGGTGCTGGCTGGTGGTGAGATAGCCATTCTGGGGGGACAGGCCCCGGACCCACCAGGGCTCGACCTCAAGGGAGCGATCGTCGGCTCCGAGGGCACGCTCGGGATAGTCACCAGGGCCCTGGTCCGGCTCCTCCCCATCGAGCCCGACGTGCGCACCCTGCTCGCCGACTTCCCCAGCGTGGAGGACGCGGCCCGCACGGTCTCCGAGGTGATCGCCGCCGGGCTGGTACCCGCCGCCCTCGAGCTGATGGACCAACGCATGTGCCAGGCGGTGGAGAACTGGCTCCAGGCGGGGATCCCAACCGAGGCCGCAGCCGTCCTCCTCGCCGAGGTCGTCGGCGAGGAAGAGGGGGTGGAGTCACAAGCCGAGATCATCGCCGAGATCGCGCGTCGGAACCACGCCATCGCCGTCGATATCGCCCAGACCGAGGAGCATCGCGCCCTCCTCTGGAAGGCACGAAAGTCAGCGTTCGGCGCCATCGCCCAGTTGGCGCCGGACTACTACCTGCATGATGCCGTCGTGCCGCGGACCCGTCTCGTCGAGACGATGAAGGGGGTCTACGAGATCGCCGACCGTTATGGCCTGACCATGCTCAATGTCTTCCATGCCGGGGACGGGAACCTGCATCCGCTCATCGCCTTCGACGCCTCGGATCCCGAAGCCAACACCAGGGTGCACCAGGCCGGTGAGGAGATCGTGGGTCTGTGCCTCCGATTTGGGGGCGCGCTTTCGGGTGAGCACGGGATCGGAATCGAGAAGCGGGATCTCATGCCCGGAAACTTCTCCGAACTCGACCTCGACGCCCAGGCCCGCCTCAAGGAGACCTTCGACCCCGTCGGGGTGTTCAACCCCGGGAAGATCCTCCCCGAGGGCTCGAGGTGCTTCGACTTCGGTGGCGTCCGCCGCGAGTTACCGGACGGTGTCTGGGTTTGACGTACCACCCCCCTCACATCTCGTGGCTCCAGGTCGAGGTCCCCGGGGCACCCGAGTCGGCCTTCCATTTGGCCCCCAAGACCGTGCGCGACGTCGAGAACATCCTCCGTTATTGCTCGGAGCGCGAGTTGGCGGTGCAGGTGTGGGGCGGTGGCACCCACTCGGGCTTCGGGCGGCCCGTGGAGCCGGACTTCGTCTTGTCCATGGAGCGACTCGGCGAGGTGGAGACGTGGGAGCCCGACGACCTGACAATCGTGGTCGGAGCCGGTGCCCGCATCGGGACCGTCGAGGAGATGCTCGCCGAACGCAACCAAACCCTGGTAATGCCGGAGAGACCGGGGGACGGCACCATCGGAGGGGCGGTGGCTGCAGGCGTCTCCAGCCTGCGGCGGGGCCGCCTCTATGCCACCCGGGAGCGGGTGTTGGAGGTGACGATGGTCACCGGGGATGGCCGGGTGGTGCGTAGCGGGGGCCGGGTGGTCAAGAACGTCACCGGCTACGACATCCATCGTCTCGCCGTCGGCGCCTTCGGGTCGCTGGGCGTCATCGTCTCGGTGTGCCTGAAACTGTGGCCGACACCGCCGGGAGCCGCCACCGTCGTCGTCGACGACCTGGAACATGCCGCCCTGATCGCCAGGCCACTCGCCGTCGTCGAAGTCGACGGGTCGACCCAGGTGTTTCTCCAGGGCACCGAGACCGAGGTGGAGTCGCAAGCCGAGCGTCTCGGCGGCGAGACCACTGTGGGCCTGGACTGGCCGTCGGATCCCCGAGGGAACTGGGAGTGGTCCTTACGCGTGCCCCCGGCACTGACCTCAGAGGCCATCGGACGGCTTCCCGACGGCTGGTCGTATCTCGCCATCCATGGCGTGGGTGAGCTGAGATGCGCCTCCGGCTCGCACGAGCGCGCTGCTGGGCTGCGGTCCTGGGCGGAGTCGACCGGGGGGCATCTGGTGATGACCAGAGGAGATCCGCAGCATTTCGATCCCTGGGGCACGCCGCCGGCAGGGCTCGGCCTGCAGAGTCGGCTCCTCGCCGAGTTCGACCCGAGGCGGATCCTGAACCCGGGCCGACTGCCAGGAGGGATCTGAGAGTCATGCCATGGGTGACTGAATACCATCCCACCACGGGCGAGTTGAACGCCTGTGTGCAATGCGGGCTCTGCCTGCCGGTGTGCCCCACCTTCCGGCTCACGGGACGAGAGACCGCTTCTCCCCGTGGTCGGCTTCATGCCATGTCCGCCGTGGCTGAAGGGACGATCGAGGTCGATGCGTCGTTCGCCGGGATCATCGACTTCTGTCTCGGGTGCCGCGCTTGCGAGCCGATATGCCCCGGCCTGGTCCCCTACGGGCGGGCCCTCGAAGGAACCCGCGCCGAGATCGACGCCCAACTCCCGGGCCGTGCCCGTCGCAATCGCTTCGCGCTGGGCACGGCACTGGGGTCGCGTCCTCTGATGCGGCTCGGTGGGCTGGCGCTGTCGGTGGCACAGACTCTCGGTCTGACCCGCATCGCCCCGGCCAAGTATCGGAGGGTCGCAGCTGGGCTCCGTCCGCTGCAGGGCCGTCCCCAGTCCTCCATCGGCCACGTGGGGGGCCCTGGCGACCGGGGAACGGTGGGTCTGCTCGCCGGCTGTATCCAGGACGAGTGGTTTCGCCCGGTGAACCGGGCGGCGATCACGCTCCTCGAGATGGCCGGGTACCGGGTAGCGGTCCCCGAGAGGCAGACCTGTTGTGGAGCGCTTGCCGCCCACGACGGCAAGGCCGAGGCCGCGAACAGGTACATGCGTCACAACACCGATGCCTTCGGAGGCTTCGATCTCGTCGTCGCCACCGCCGCCGGGTGCTCCGCTCATCTCGCCGACTATGTGTGGCCCGGATTCCAGCCCGAGACCCTGGATATGACGGTGGCGGTGGCCCGCGCCATCGAGGCCGGGGACCTGCCCCGGATCGAAGCCGACAAGGGGAAGATCGCCGTCCAGGACCCGTGTCACCTTCGTCATGCCCAGCGTGTGGTAGTGGAGCCGCGGGTCATCCTCGCCGCCGCCGGATACGAGGTGGTCGAGACCGACGAAGCGGGTCTGTGCTGCGGTGCCGCCGGCATCTACACCGTGCTCCAGCCGGAGGCATCCACCCGGTTGGGAGATCAGAAGGCGGCACAGGTTCGGGCCACGGGTCTCACCCGGGTGGCCTCGGCCAACCCGGGGTGCGAGATGCAGCTGCGGAGTCATCTCGAGACCGGCTACGAGGTCAAGCACCCCATAGAGTGGTACCTCGATTCGTTGATGTCGGAGGAGAAGGTCTGAGGCTATGGTCGAGTCGGTGCCGGACAAGACCAGGTCCCCGATCGGGACCGAGACGCTGAAGCGGTATGCGATCTTGGGCTACGGGGCGTTTGGCACCATGGCCGATGTCGGGCTCATGGTTCTGGGGAGCCTCCTGGTCGGGCTCTCGCTGGCGGTGTTGATCGGAGGATTCGGCCTCGCCGAGGTCACCACCCAGGAGTTGTCGACCGGGGAGATGCTGATCTCGGCGATCGTCCTGGCCGTGGTCGGGTTGTTCTGTCTCGGTGTCGCCGCCGAGGGTCCCCTGGGTAGGGGACGCCGCTTGGTCGGGTTCAAGCTCTGGGAGGTGGGGATCGGACGCACCCTGGCGGTGTTTCTCGCCGGGCTCATCGCGCTCGTCCTCTACAACTTCGTCGGTGGCGTCCTCGAGACGGTGCCCGGCCCCATCTACCAAGGGCTGGAGGGGTTCCGAGTGGTCGGAGTGGCCGGCATGACCGCCATGCCGCTGCTAGGGGTCCCTCTCTCATTGCTGGCCCGGGGCGCACCCGATTCCTACGCCTGGGCCCGCAAGGCCGAGATCCCCGTCATGTTCGTGGTGTGGGCGGTCACTGCCCTCCTCCTCCTCACCTGACCACGTCTTCACCCGGGAGCGGAGCCAACGGACCGTGGCTAGTAGATCGGTTTGGCGTGGACAATCACCGGGTTGGGTTCGCTACCAGAGCGGATGATCGCCTCGGAGGTCCAGGGGAGATCGGGCAGCTTGATGTCCAATTCGGAGGCACCGCGCTCGGCGGCGAGATCGAGGAGCCCGTCGATCAGCCCGAGCAGGTCCTCGGGAGTGCTGGCGATCCAGCTGGTGCGAACCCAGTCGTCGTCGGGTTGTTCGATGCTCGCCCACCCGGCTGCCGACTGGACCAGGTCGCGCGCCGCGGTGTTCACGTCGCCCGGCCGGGCAGTTCGCCACTGCCAGCCCAGGGCGATCAACTCGCGGGAAGCCCGGGCGAGGTCGCTGGCCACCCAAAAGAGCCAGGCCGCATCGGCGTCTGAGCCCGGAGCCGGCCGCATGCGGTATCGCTCCGAGGCCCGGTGTGAGGGGTCCACCTCGAAGGTGGCCTGAAGCCAGCGCGACACCTCCCGGTAGCCGAGACGCTTCACCTGATTGCGCGCCGCCATGTTGGACGCTTCGGTGGAGAGACGCATGACCCGGGCACCCCGTCTCCTGGCCCACTCGACCCCTGCGTGATTGAGAGCCGAGCCCACACCGGTGCGCCGCTTCTCGGGATGGACTCTCGCCCCCTCGAGCCATCCCTCTGTAGGGGAGAGCATCGCTGCGTGGCAGAGGGCGATGGGCGTGTCGGCTTCATCAACCGAGACCAAGACCTGCGAATCGGGATCCTCCAGCCAGATGTGGATCCGGTCGGGCACGTAGTCGCCCCAGCTGAAAGTGTCGGTGGTCCAGGGGACGATCGATGCCACGTCATCGTGGCGAGCGACCCGAACGGAGGCACCCATGGTCACATCCGGTCGGGGACCTCGATGCCCAACAGGTGGAGAAGGGTCTCGAGAGTGGTTTCGGTCCACCGGACCAGTGACAGCCACGACGCCTGTCGGATCGGATCGGGCTCGCCGAGAATGTGACAGCGGTCCCAAAAGCGGTTCCACTGCCCCGCCAAAGCATGGGCGTACTCGGCGACGTGATTGGGGGCGCGCAGGTCGATGGCACGATCGACCACTTCGGGGAAGCGGAACAGTTCCAACATCAGGTCTCTCTCGACTTCGACGGTGGGTGCCACGATCTCTCCCGGTTCCAGCTCCTGGTTCTCCGCCTTCCTCAGGATCGATTTGATCCTCACCGCGGCGTACTGGAGATAGGGCCCCGTCTTGCCCTCGAACGAGCTGAACCGGTTTGGGTCGAAGATGTAGTCGGACGCCCGATTGTTGATCAGGTCGCCGAACTTGAGGGCGGCCACACCGACCTGACGGGAGATGAGCTCTCTCTCGGCTTCGGGGTAGTCCTCGGCGATGTGGGCCTCGTCGAGTCGCTCCCGGGCCGCGGACTTGATCATCTCGATGACGTCGCCGAGACGGACGACCCCGCCTTCCCTGGTCTTGAATGGCCTGCCGTCGGGGCCGTTCATGGTGCCGAACGCGATGTGCTCCATGCCAACCTGGTCGCCGGCGATACCGGCCTTGCGGGCCACCCGAAACACCTGGCTGAGGTGATCGGACTGGCGGCGATCGACCACGTAGAGCATGAGGTCCGCTCCGAGTTCCTCGACTCTCATCTCGACGGTGGCGATGTCGGTGGTCGAGTAGAGGAACCCTCCGGCGCGCGAGAGCAGGATCAGTGGCGGCCATTCCCGGTTGTCGTCGGGAAGGTCGACGCGAACGATGAGAGCTCCCTCCGACTCTTCGGCGATGCCCGCGGCCACAAGCCTGTCGACCACGGGCTGAAGGCGGTCGGCCACGTTGGACTCGCCGTACCAGAGGTCGAACTCGACGCCGAGGGCGGCGAAGTCCTGTCGTTGCGACCCCAGTGAGACCGCTTTCATCTGTTCCCAGATGGCCAGGGACTCATGGTCACCCTGTTGCAGAGCGACGGTGGTGAGCCGAGCTCTCTCGGCGAACTCCGGGTCCTCGTTGGCGCGGGCTGTCGCCTCCGGGTAGAGACGCTGTAGATCGTCGAGGGTGAGGGTCGATGGGTCGATCCCCTGTTCCTGGACCGTGGCGATGAGCAGACCCATGTTGAAGCCCCAGTCACCGAAGTGTGGATCTCGGATGACGTCGTGACCGGCGAAGCGAAACAGCCTGGCCAATGAGTCTCCGATGATGGTGGCCCGTAGATGACCGACGTGCATCTGCTTGGCCACGTTGGGCCCGGCGTAGTCGACGACGACATTCAGCGGTTCGGCTGCTGTCTCGTATCCGAGATGCGCGTCGGCGGAAGTGCGGTTCGCCCAGTCGGCCAACGCCTCGTCGGTGACGTCGATGTTGATGAATCCCGGCCCGGCGACGGTGGTAGTGGCGATCTCGGGGTGCTCCGCCAGGGAACCGGCGACCGAGGCTGCTATCTCCCGGGGTGCCTCACCCGCTTGCTTGGCCCCTGCCATCGCCCCGTTGCACTGGAACTGGGCCAATTCGGGCCGCTGGGAGGGCAGGACCTCGCCCAGTTCGGCGGGTAGACCGAGATCGGCGAATGCCTTCCCCGCCAGCTCCGAGAGATGCGATTGCAGCGACATCGGCCGTCAGGTTAGGGAACGGCCTCGCCTTCGACGACACCGTGGCCCGGTAGGCGTTCTATCGTCTGGCCCATGAACCCGGCACCACTCAGCCAGAGCGATCTCGAGCGGGTGGTAGCACCGTTCGGCCAGAGTAGGACCCTCACCGCCGACGCCTACCTATCTCAGGATGTGTTCGACTGGGAGCTCGTCAACATCTTCTCCCGTAGCTGGGTGTGTGTCGGCCGTGGCGACGAGCTGGTCGGGCCCGGTCAGATCCGTGCCATCGAGGTCGCCGGTGAGGGGGTTCTCCTCGCTCGCGATGCAGAGGGGAAGCTGACCGCATTCTCGAATGTCTGCCGGCATCGTGGTCACGAGCTGGCTCCAATCGGCGATGCCATCGATGCCCGCCGCATTCACTGCCCGTACCACGCCTGGTCCTACCGGTTCGACGGTCAGCTTCGGGGGGCCCCCACCTTCACCCGGACGCCGGGATTCGACATGTCGGAGTTCCCGCTGATCGGAGTCAGGGTCGCCGAGTATCTCGGCTGGGCTTGGGTCGATCTCTCCGGGCAGGCTCCAACAATCGAGGAGCACTTCGGCAACTTGGCCGAGTACGCCGCTCCATACGACACGCATCATCTACGCACGGCGGCGGTTCACGACTACGTGGTGGACGCCAACTGGAAGATCGTGATCGAGAACTACAACGAGTGCTATCACTGCTCCTCGATCCACCCCGAACTGTGCGAGGTGACTCCACCCGACAGCGGCATGGATCATCAGCCCACGGGAATGTGGTGTGGAGGGACCATGGTCCTCAAAGACCACGCCGTCACCATGTCACTCGACGGAGCGTCGAACGGGATGCGCTTTCAGGGTCTCGACGACGAGATGGCCCGTCATGTCTGGTATGTCACCGCAGTGCCCAACCTCCTCCTCTCGATGCATCCCGACTATCTGATGACCCATCGTCTCGTTCCGGTGTCACCGGACGAGACACTCATCGAGTGCTCGTGGCTGTTCCCCCCCGAGACGTTCGAATTGGAGGGTTTCGATCCCGCCTACGCGGTCGACTTCTGGGACATCACCAACCGCGAGGACTGGGCAGCTTGTGAGAGCGTGATGAAAGGGGTCCGTCATCAGGGCTACCGTCCCGGCCCCCTGTCGAACTGGGAGGGGACGGTCTACCAGTTCTTGGCCCTGATGGGTCACCTCTATCTGGGTCACGGGTTCGTGGTGCCCGAGGTGCCTCAGCGGGAAGCCCGGTAGAGGACGGGCATCGTCTGAGACCGGCGCTAACGGTGCGGGGTCTGCCCCTCTTGTCATCTGAGGTGGGTGTCGAGGAACTGGAGGATGGCCTTGATCATCTCCGCCCCGTCGAGCAGGGAGCGGTCGTTGTGACCCGCTCCATCGACCAAAAGCAGGTCCCTGGGCTCGGCGGCTGCCTCGTAGATCCTCACACTCTGATCCGCCGGGACGATGCGGTCCTCTGATCCGGCGACGACGAGGGTCGGTGCCCCGACCTCGCCGACCCGATCGATGTTCGTGTACCGATCGCGGAGCAGCATTCCCGTTGGCAGCCAGCGGTAGTGGACCGAGGCCACGTCGGGGAGTGAGACGAAGGGAGAACGGAGGATCAACGCCGACGGCGGCTCCTCTGTGGCCAGTGCGATCGCAACCCCGGCGCCGAGCGACTCGCCGAAATAGATCACCGGCCCGTCGGAGGTCTGTCGAACGAACCGCGATGCGGCGCGGGCATCCAAGGCCAACCCCGCCTCCGACGGCGAGCCGGGATTACCTCCATATCCTCGGTAGTCGGTGAGGAGAACCGAGTAGCCGGCTTCGAACAAGGCCTCCCCGAGGGGGAGGCGATGGGCCCGGTTCCCGGCATTCCCGTTGAACACCAACACGGTGCCTCGTGATTGGGGGGCCTGCAGGGACCATGCGGACAGGACCAGCCCATCCCCGGTCTCGAAGTCGACCTCCTCGACTCCTGCGGGCGGAGCGGGCACCGTCCCGGATGGGAGATATATCAGGCTCCGCTGAGAAATCCAGAGCAGGCCGAAGAGTGCGACAGCGATCACCGCCGACCACGCCAAACCGACCAAGAGACGCCTCTCTCTCAAAGACCCTCTGCGCGCATGCCGACTCCGAGAGTAGGTGAGCTTCCTCGTCAGACGCATTCGCCCCCTGTGATGGCTATTTTTCCCCTGGTCTCGCCGCGAGACTTTCGATGATCCGACACACCCCATTCCACCCCCGCACCAGCCTCGCCAACGAGAGCGGTCTCTGGAGCCACTGGGCCGGCTATCTGGCCGCCGACCGCTACCTCATGTCGGACAAGTTCGAGTATTTCGCCATCAGGAACTCCGCAGGGATCTTCGACACCTCTCCTCTCTACAAGTACCGCATCCATGGGCCCGATGCCGAGCGCTACCTGGCCGGTGTGCTGATCCGCGACATCCGCCGGTGCCGGCCCGGACAGGCTCACTACACGGCCTGGGTGGACGACGAAGGTTGGGTTCTGGAGGACGGGGTGATCATGCGGCTCGCCGGCGACGAGTTCCTTCTGACCACGGCCCAGCCCAATCTCGCCTACTTCGAGGGCCTGGCCAGCGGCATGCCGGTGGCCATCGAGGACGTCTCCGAGCAGTACGGCGCCCTGGCCCTACAGGGCCCTCGTGCCCGAGAGATCTTGAGCCTGTTGGATCCCGAGCTAGAGGACCTGGGCTACTTCCACGTCGCCCCGGCGAAGATGGGCGACGCCGCCGTGATCGTCTCGCGCACCGGATTCACCGGAGATCTCGGCTATGAGATCTGGGTCGAGGCCGATGACGCCCTCGAGGTGTGGGACCTGCTCTTCGAGGCGGCGACGCCTCGAGGAGCGATCCCGGTCGGTCAGACGGCCCTCCTGATCGCCCGGATCGAGGCCGGTCTCCTGCTCCTCCACGTCGACTTCGACTCGGCACGGTTCGCCTGGAACGACGATCAGAGAGCCACTCCTGTGGAGCTCAACCTGGGATGGATGCTGGGCGACCTCACCCGCGACCACCGTGCGTTCATCGGCAGACGCGCCATCGAGCGGGAGATCGCCGAGAAGACCTCACGGTGGAAGACCACGGGGATCGTGGTCGACTGGGAGCACTGGGCGAAGGTCCACAATGAGCGGGGCTTGATCACGCCGAAGGACCACACTCCGGTCCACGGCGGGATGATGCTGTACGACGAGAGGCTCGAGCGGATTGGGTACGTACCCAGCTTCGTCTATTCACCTGTGATGCAGCGTCATGTCGGCATCGCCAGGATTCGGCCCGACCATGCCACCACTGGGGCGACGGTCGGGCTGGAGGTGACCATCGATCATCGTTATGAGGTGGTTGACTCGACAGTGACCAGAATTCCCTTCTACGACCCGGCGAGACGGACTGGCTGAGGTGAGCCATGGGTGAAAGGAACCAATACGACGCCGTCGTCATCGGTGGAGGACACAACGGGTTGGTCAACGGCGCCTACCTCGCCAAGGCAGGGTTGAGGACGCTGATCCTGGAACGGAGACATCTCGTCGGAGGTGCTGCCATCACCGAGGAGCTGTACCCGGGTTTCAGCTTCACCACGTTCTCCTATGCGCTGAGCCTGCTGCGGCCGGAGATCATCCAGGAGCTCGAGCTGCCCAAGCACGGGTTCATGCCTCTGTCGATGCCCTCCACGTTCGCTCCCACGGAGGACGGCGACTACTTGTTGCTCGGCAAGGACAAGGGCTCCAACCACCACCAGATCGCCCGCCACTCGAAACACGACGCCGATGCCTACGACGCCTACGGGCACATGATGGACCAGGTGGTCCACGCCATTCGACCGTTGATGGACTCGATACCGCCGGATATCACCTCCAAGGACCCCGAGGAGCGGGCACGGATGGCCGCCATCGGGGGATATCTGTCCGACCTACCACCGCGGGTGTTGCACGACATGGTGCGTCTCCTCACCGGCAGCGCCGCCGACATCCTCGAGGACTTCTTCGAGTCCGACATCATGCAGGGATGGCTGGCCAGCTCGGGGATCATCGGGAGCAAGGTCGGTCCCCGCTCACAGGGCTCGGGGCTGGTCCTGCTCTACCACTCGTTCGGTGAGCACGACTCTGCCTACGGCACCTGGGCCTTTCACAAGGGAGGCAACGGCGGGTTCACCCAGGTCCTTGCTCGGGCGGCGGAGTCGTTCGGGGCCGAGATCCGCCTCGAGTCCCCCGTAGAGCGGGTCGTCACCGAGAACGGGCGGGCAGTCGGCGTTGCGCTGGAGGATGGCACGGAGTTCCGGGCGACCACGGTGGTGAGCGCCCTCGACCCGCGACGCACGTTCATGCAGCTGGTCGACCCTCGCGAGTTGCCCACCGACCTCGTCGACGACATCTCGAGGTTCAAATTCCAGGGGACCTCAGCCAAGGTGAACTTCGCTCTCGATTCCAACCCCAACTTTCCCGGGCTCGAAGGTCGCGCCGACCACTTCCGGGGCTTCATCAATATCGGGCCCAGTCTCGACTACCTGGAGCGCGCCTTCGATGACGCCAAGTACGGCTGGTACAGCTCGCGCCCGTACATCGACGCCTGCATCCAGTCCAACGTCGACTCCGACATGGCGCCCCCGGGCAAGGCCGTGATGTCCAGCTTCATCCAATACACCCCGTATCACCTTCGGAAGAGCGGCTGGGACACCGAGAGGGAGAATCTGGGAGATGTGGTCCAGTCCCGTCTCGAGGAGATCTTCCCCGGCTTCGGCGATCTCGTGCTCCATCGTGAGGTAGTGACCCCCCTCGACATCGAGAGGACAGTCGGCCTGACAGAGGGCAACATCTTCGCCGGTGAGTTCCTCGCCCCGCAGATGTTCTTCTTCCGTCCTGCTCCTGGTTGGAACCAGTACCGAACCCCCATCGAGGGCTACTACCAGTGCGGCTCCGGCACCCACCCCGGTGGCTGTGTCATGGGGGCACCGGGACGCTTCGCCTCCCAGCAGATCCTCGGGGACCTCTCCTAGCCGAGGTGACCACCGTTCTGTGCGGGTCTACCACCAGCGGGTGCAAGCCAACCCGCACAGAACGGCCTTCAGACGCAGAGCCCTTCTTCGGTGACGCCACGACCACAGAGCGTGGTGACCTCAACCGACCTCAGGCTGAAGCCGCCCGCCACCTCCTCGGCGAACAAATGGAGACGGAACCCGAGCACGGCGTCGTCGCCCAGGCCCACCACGTCGAAGGTGACTTCGGCCAGGTCTCCCACGGAGACCGCTGTCACCTGGACGATGTCAGACTCGGCCTCTCCCTCGGAGGCGAAGACAGACGCCACCAACTCACCGAGGTCGGTCATGGTGGGCTCAACCGGTCTCTCGCCGAGCTCGGCGATGACGGTCGAGGTCTCGTCAGTGACCGCTCCCTCGTAGGCGATGAAGCTCATGTGGACCCAACCCAACGTGTCTTCGTAGTCGACTTCGATCCAGAATCCGGGGGAGAGGTCGCGAGTGTTTCCCTGTGCCACCAAACCGGAGTAGGTGGGCGGGACCTCATCACGGATCGGCTGGTCGGTCCCCGGTCCGGTCCTCAAGTTGAGCACGTCGTCATGGCGCACTCCGACGACCATGAGGATGTCACCTCGAGCGGGCCCGAAGTCGATGGACTCACCAGCGAGTGTGGTCGTGGTCGGCTCCGGAGCCGTCGTGGTGGTGGTCGGCGCGACGGTCGTGGTGGTCGTCGGCTGCGTGGTACTCGTCGTGGGCGCGACGATCGTGGTGGTGGTCGTGGCGTCGCCGGCACCGCTCCCGCATGCCGCGGCAAGCATCACGAGCGCAGCCAGGAGTGCAGTTGTGCTTCGTCTCATGACCCTTAGACGTACCCGACCCCGCTCTCGGGTGACAGGGTCTTTGGACTGTTCATGTGCCCGTGAGAGGCCGTCCCCTCGTCCGGTGGCGACAACACGAGTCATCAAGCACATCGAGGCCCCGTCGGCTCGGGTCTACGAGGCGATCATCGACTCCGAGGCGGTTCAGCAATGGATGGTCCCCGACGACATGACCAGTCGCGTGCACCGGTTCGAACCATGGGAGGGGGGCGCCTTTCGCATCTCGCTGACTTTCGACGATCCGTCCTCGGCCGGCAAGACGGAGGGGAGCACCGACACCTTCGAAGGCCGGTTCGTGAAGTTGGTGCCGGGTCGGGAGGTTGTCCAGGTCATCGAATTCGAGACCGCGGATCCCGATGTCGCCGGGGAGATGACCGTCACCTACTCGTTGTCCGATGCTCCTGCCGGAGGCACCAACGTGGTCAGCGTGCACGAGAGCCTGCCTCCGGGAGTCAGTCCGGAGGCCAACGAGATGGGGTGGCGGATGGCTCTCGACAAGCTGGCGGCTCTCGTGGAGGCCTGGGCCCTCCCCTTCCGTTCTGTGCGGGTTTGCTGCCAGGGCCTGGCAGCAAACCCGCACAGAACGGGTTGGGACCGACTCAGTACTTGGCCAGCTCCTGGGCCCGCTCGACGATCGACTCGGGGGTGGGGTAGAGGGCGTTCTCGAGAGATCCGGCGTAGGGCATGAGCGGCACGTCGGGAAGCCCGTAGCGCTTCACCGGTGCGTCGAGCCACTCGAAGGTCTTGTCGGCGATCTGGGCGGCGATCTCGGCTCCGTATCCGACGAACTCGTTGTCCTCATGGATGATGAGGGCCCGAGAGGTCTTCTTGATCGACTCCTCGATGGTGGGCCAGTCGAGCGGTTTGAGTGTTCTCAGATCGATGACCTCAGGGTCTATGTCCAGGTCCTCGAGGAGGGGAACGGCCTCCATGGCGAAATGGGCCATGGCGCCGTAGGCGATGATGGTGAGGTCCCGGCCGGAATGGCGAATCGCCGCCTTGCCCAGCGGCACCTCGTGCTCGCCTTCGGGAAACGGCCCCTTGGCCAGCCGGTACAGCTTCTTTGGCTCGAGCATCAACACCGGATCGGGGTCCTCGAAGGCGGCGTGATAGAGGCCTTTGACGTCGGCGGGAGTCGAGGGGACCACGACCTTCAACCCGGGGACATGGGTGTAGAACGACTCGATCGACTGGGAGTGGTATTGGGCTCCGTGGATGCCGGCCCCGTAAGGCGTCCTGATGACGATGGGGACGTTCCACCGGCCGTCGGACCGGTAGCTGACCCTCGCCGCCTCCGAGACGATCTGGTCGAAGGCGGGATGGATGTAGTCGGCGAACTGGATCTCCGGTATCACCCTGAATCCGGTGGCGGACATCCCGATGGCGCAGCCGATGATCGATGACTCGGCGATTGGTGTGTTGAAACAGCGCTCCGCTCCGAACCTGTCGGTCAATCCCTCGGTTGCTTTGAAAACTCCACCCTTGCGGCGGGCCACGTCCTGACCGAAGAGGATGGCGTCGTCGTGGCGTTCGAAGATCTCGTGGAGGGTGCGGTTGATCGCGGTGATCAGGTTGATCGACTCTCCCTCGATCTCGGGTTCGGGCTCGGTCGAGGCGGGTCCGGGAGTGATGACCCGGGCGTAGACCCGGGTGGTGGGCTGGTCGGGATTGGGCGCCGCCTCGGCTTCCTCGACCGCAGCTGCCAGGGCCTCTACCACCTCGTTCTTGAGTTCCTGCTCCCGAGCCTCGGTGAGGAGCCGGTTCTCGATGAGGTACTGCATCAACCGGCCCAGTGGGTCCTTCTTGCGCCACCTCTCCACCTCCTCCCGGCTCCGGTAGAGGGCGTCGTTGTCGTCTGACGTGTGGGCGTAGTAGCGATAGGTGTCGGCCTCGACCAGAGATGGCCCTCCCCCCGATCGGGCGCGTTCCACGGCGGCCTGCATCGTCTCCAGGACCTCGAAGGGGTCGTTGCCGTCGATCTTGTGTCCCGGGAAGCCATATCCGGGTGCCCGCTCGGCAACGCCCCCGGCCACCTGCTCCTCGGTGGGCACCGAGATGGCGTAGTGGTTGTTCTCGATCACGAAGACAAGCGGGAGGTCGTGGATGCCGGCCCAGTTCATCGCCTCGTGCCAGTCTCCCTCTGAGGTTGCCCCCTCTCCTCCGTAGACAACTGCTATCTCACCTTCGCCTCGCAGCTTCAGGCCGTGAGCGATACCAGCGGCGTGGGGGAACTGGGTGCCGATGACCGAGGATTGGGTGAAGACCCGTCGATCCGGGTCCGACCAGTGGCTCGGCAATTGCCGACCGCCGGAGGAGATGTCGTCCTTCTTGGCAAACACCGCCAGGAACACCTCGAGCGGGGTGAATCCCCAGGCGAGCCCGACGCCCATGTCCCGGTAGTAGGGGAGAACCCAGTCGCGCTCGGTGTCCAGTGCGAACACCGATGCGACCTGAATCGCCTCATGGCCCGACGAGCCGAGCACGAATGCCGCACGACCCTGTCGCTGCAGGGCGAACATGCGGTCGTCGACTTTCCGGGTCATCAGCATCAGCCGGTACATCTCGACGATCTGCTCGTCGGATAGACCGAGGTCGCGATGTCTGGGTGTCTCCTCCGAATTCGGCATCCAGTCGCCTGCCTGGTCAGTTCCTGTCGTCGCCGCTGCGACGGAATCTACGCAAGTCTCCGATGTCCTTGATTCGCTCGTCGGCGACCCTGACCGCCGCTTCGTTGGGGTTGATGCCGTGTTCCTCGGCAGCGTCGAGGATGTTGAGCGTGGCGTCGAAGATCGAGTCCACACGATGCAACGCGCGCGTTTTCGAGTATCCGTGGAGCTCGTCATAGACATTGATCAAGCCACCCGCGTTCACGACGAAGTCGGGGGCGTAGAGGATGTCACGGGCGGCGAGACGGTCGGCATCTTCGTCGGTAGCGAGCTGGTTGTTGGCGCTACCGACGATGGCGCGACAGCTCAGTCGGGGAATGGTCTCTTCGTTCAGCCCGGCGCCGAGAGCACAAGGGGAGAAGAAGTCGCAGTCGACCTCGTAGATCTCATCGGGCTCGACCGGTTTCACGTCATAGTTCTCGACTGCAGCCTGGATCGCGGCCTCGTAGGCATCGGTGATTATCACCTCGGCTCTCGCCTCGACGAGGAGCTGGACGAAGGCCGACCCGACCTTGCCGACCCCCTGGACTGCGAACCGTCGCCCGGTGAGATCCGGATCACCCCAGAGCTTCTGGGCCACGGCCCTGGCTGCGGCGAGGAGCCCCCGCGCAGTGACCGGTGACGGGTCGCCCGAGCCTCCTAACGCGACGGAGCTGCCCAAGGCCCACCGGGTCTCCCGCCGGACCACATCCATGTCCGAAGTGGTCGTCCCCACGTCTTCGGCGGTGATGTACCGGCCACGGAGGGAGTCGACGATCCGGCCGTAGGCGCGGAACAGCCGCTCGCTCTTGTCCGTGCGAGGGTCGCCCATGACGACGGCTTTCCCGCCCCCGAGGTCGAGACCGGCCGCCGCCGCCTTGTAGGTCATGCCCTTCGAGAGACGGAGAACGTCCTCGAGGGCGTCGGCTTCGGATTGGTATGGATAGAAACGGGTCCCGCCGAGAGCGGGACCCAATGCCGTGCTGTGTATGGCGATTATCGCCTTGAGGCCAGATACCGGGTCGTAGCCGTGGACGATCTGCTCGTGACCCTCGATGGCTACGGCGTCGAATACACCCAACGTTCTGACCTCCTCGAATCTGGAACGGGTGGATCCGGATACTACAGAGGCTGAGGACCTTGCGCCTCCGGCATGTTGGAGTCGCTTTGTGCGAGGATGAAAGGGTGACGAAATCAGCGTTTCTCAGGGTCTATTCGCCGGAAGTGTCCGGCTCGAGCGATCCTGTCCCGGGATTCGTCCGCAGCTACGGGCTCCTCTCCGAAGCGGAAGGTGACAGCCATTGGACGGTCGAGTGGGAGGGGCGCCGTCTGGTCTGTCCTCGCAACCTTCGTCTCCGCGTGCTCGAATCGACCGTTGCCTTCGCCAACGCTTTCCGGGGGCTTGGGGTGGGTCTCATACCCGAGCATGCCGCCCGCGCCGCCGACCGGGAGCTGAAGGCGTATCACCGCAATCATCCCGAGCACCGCTCCCATATCCTCACCTCGGCGTGGCACGTTCCGGTGAGGTGGTTCGCTGCCTTCGCCCCCGCTGAGAAGGAGGTCTACGAAGGACCCACGGGTCCCCGGCTCCGGTTCAGGACCGACATCACCCGGGCCCGGACGAGGATCGAGCGCGCCCATGGCGTGCTCACCGAGCTCGGGGTGTTCGCCGGCCCTGCGGAGGAACTGGCTCAAGTACTCGGCTGGCTGGGGCAGTTCCCCGATGAGTCGATGCTGGAGTTGGACTACGGCGAGGTCTCCGAGCTGTTCGACCCCCAGGAGCTGGTTCTCGACGACTCGTGCGAGCAGGTCATTCAGTCGATCGATGCTCTCGAAGAGGGTGACATGATGCGGGCCGGCGAGTGCTACGGCCGGGTTGTCACCCGCTGGGCTCCCGCGTTCAGCGTCACCTTCAGCAACTGAAGCCCCTCGCTTCTCGCGAACCCTGGGTTCCAGGCCCCGCTCATCGAAGTCCAGCGCCCTGAGTTCGCGACCAACAGACGTTCTGACACATGGTGAGTTCTCTGGCACCATCTCCGCTTCGATGAGTGCCCTTCCCTGGCATCTGCTACCCGACAATGCGACCACCGATGGCGACGGCCGGTTGGCGGTGGCGGGGTGCGACGTAATCGACCTCGCCAACGAGTTCGGCACCCCGGTGTTCGTGTACGACGAGGATCACATGCGATCGCGTTGCCGCGAGGCCGTCGCTGCCTTCCCCGATGGGGTGGCATATGCCACCAAGGCCTTCCTGTGCACGGCCATGGCCCGGCTCGCCGTCGAGGAAGGGATGGACCTCGACGTCTCCACCGGTGGAGAGATCCACGTCGCTCTCGCCGCCGGGGTACCTGGCGAACGTCTCATCTTCCACGGCAACAACAAGTCGACGCGGGAGCTCGCCGCCGCGGTGGATGCCGGTGTGGGGCGGATCGTCATCGACTCCATGACCGAGATCGACAGACTCGAGTCGCTACTCCGTCATCGGGGGGGCGAAGCCGGTGTGATGATCCGGGTGAACCCGGGCATCGAGGCCCACACCCATGACTTTCTCCAGACCGGTGCAACCGACTCCAAGTTTGGGATCAGCATCGCCGGAGGTCATGCCATGGAGGCCGTCGAGCGGGTGACCGGATCGAGGGTATTCCGGCTCGTCGGCGTGCACGCCCACGTGGGAAGTCAGGTGTTCGATGTTGCGTCGTTCTCGAAGGCGGTCGACGTGCTCGCCGGGTTCGTCACCCCTCTGGACGTCGAGGAACTGTCGATCGGCGGTGGTCTCGGTGTCGCCTACGTCGAAGGTGAGTCGGCGCCGACGATCACCGAGTGGGGTGCGACCATCCGCTCGGCGGCGGAGTCGGCCGGCATCGACCAGCGAATCACCGCCGAGCCGGGAAGAGCGATAGTTGCCCACTCGGCCATCACCCTCTACACCGCCGGAACGATCAAGGAGATCCCCGGTGTCCGTACCTATGTGTCGGTGGACGGCGGGATGAGCGACAACCCGCGCCCTGTCCTCTACGGCAGTGGCTACGAGGTGTTTCTCCCCAGGGCCACCACCTCAGATCGCGACCGGGAGATAAGGCTGGTCGGTAAGCACTGTGAGTCGGGCGATGTCATCGTGTGGAGAGGCAGCGTCCCCTCCCACCTGGAGTTGGGCGACATCCTGGCCACCCCGGTCACTGGCGCCTACGGGCATTCGATGGGATCGAACTACAACATGGTGCTGCGTCCGCCCGTGGTGTTCGCGAGAGACGGTGAGGCACGTCTCGTGGTCAGGCGCGAGACCTACGACGACCTCCTATCCAGGGACCTCGGCTGAGTCACGTATCTTCGACCTGATGTCCTGGATCGACGCGCCTCACGAAGACGAATGGGGCCGGAGTTCGACGAGCTCAAGCCCCAAGTGGTCGATCCAGCCCACGAGAGGGTGCGTATCCACGCCCTGGACGCGGGGAGTCTCGATGCCCACAACCAGCTGTACTGCGTGAGGTCGGGTTCGGTGAGCTCGACATCCTCCACATTGCCGAAGTCGTCGGCTACTTCGCCTATGCCAACCGCATCGCCGATGGTCTGGGAATCTCCGTGGAGGATTGGATCCCGGATTGAGCGTCGGTCACCTCGCATGCGGACCCCTCGGGATGGCTCAGGTCGAGCCTCTCGGCACCCGCCCGACTTCTTGCGCCGGGGGATCACACGGCTCGGTGATCACCGAAGCCGCCGCGACTCTCTACCGGAGGGTTGGATTCGAGGAGGTGGAGAGATTGCGCTCGTGGCCCAGGGTCTAGGGTGCCGCCATGGCTGACGGCTCACGCCCCCTCGGCGGCAAGGTCGCACTGATAACCGGCGGCAGCCGTGGGCTCGGCGCCGCCACCGCCCGGCACCTCGCCCGCTGGGGGGCGAGGGTCATCCTCACCTACCGCGCTCGGGAGGATGCGGCGGAGGCGGTGGTCGAGGATTGCTCTGAGCAGACTCCCGGCGCCCGGGCGATCCGAATGGATCTCACCGAGGAAGAGAGCGTGCGTGCCGCGATCGGCTCGGTCGTCGCCGAAGAGGAGCGTCTCGACTTTCTGGTGGCCAATGCAGCCGCCACCGCGCTCAAGCCCCTGCTCTCCCTGAAGATGCACCAGATCGACAAGACCTTCGCAATCTCGGTGCGTCACTTCCTCCTCATGGTCCAGCTGAGCTATCCACTCCTCGAGAGCTGCGGTGGCCGGATCATCGCCATCTCGGGTGCCGACACGGTTGGTTACATCCCCACCCACGGTCTCCTTGCCGCGGCCAAATCGTCTATGGAGACCCTGGTGCGCTATCTCGCCACCGAGTTGGGGCCTTCGGGAGTCACCGCCGTCGGGGTCCTCCCCGGCTACATCGACACGGACTCGATCCAGATGATGACCGGCCCGTTGTACGAGCCGTTGAAGCGCGCCGAGACCGAGACCCATCCCCTGCGGGCCGCGGCCACCCCTGCCGATGCCGCGCAGGCGGTCGCCCTGCTCTGTCTCCCTGAGGCGAAGTGGCTCAATGGTCACGTCGTCCAGAACGACGGGGGCGGTCTCTACGCGATGCAGGGCCGCTTCTTCCAGACCGCGGTACAGGCCATGGGTGCGACCCCCGGCGAGGATTCGCCCATCATCGGACTCTGAGAGGCGTCCGGTCTCAGGGAGCGCCGAGACCCATGGTTCCGGCGATGATGTTGCGCATGATGTCGTCGGTGCCGCCTCCAATCGTGCCCACCCGGGCGTCGCGCCAGAGGCGCTGGGCGGGGTACTCCTTCAGAGCACCGGCACCACCGTGCACCTGGACACACTCGTCGGCCGCTCGCCAGGCGAGACGCTGTGTGTAGAGCTTGGCCATCGAGGTGAGCCGCACCAATTCCTCCCTCGGCACCGGCTTCCCGGTCTCGGTGGCGATGTGGGCTCGAAGCGCCCGGTAGGTCAGGGACTTCCCGGCGCGGATCCTGGTCGCCAGGTCGGCGAAACGGTGCTGCCAGACCTGGAAACGGATGATGGGTCGCCCGAAGGCGTTGCGCTCCCTGGCGTAGGAGACTGCCATGTCCAGCGCCGACTCTGCCAGGGAGACCGCGGCCAGGGACATCATGAGACGCTCCCACTGGAAGTTGGCCATGATCTGGCGGAACCCACCGCCAACCTCTCCCAGACGGTGGTCGTCTGGGACCCTCACGTCCGTGAGGAACAACTCTCCGGTATGCGAGGTCTGCCAGGCGATCAGGCCCATCCGATTGCGCTCCAAGCCGGGAGTGTCGGCGTCGACGATGAAGAGGGTGATGTTGTCGTGCCCCGGGTCGTCCGACGTGCGCGCCGCCACCACCACGAAGTCGGACCAGGAGCCGTTGGTGATGAAGATCTTGGACCCTTCGATGACCCATTCGCCGTCGTGAGGCCGCGCCCGGGTCCGGATGGCGTTGACGTCACTACCCGCCCCCGGCTCGGTGACACCGAGGGCTCCGATCAGCCGTCCCTCGATCGAAGGACGCAGGTAGCGGTCCTTCTGGTATTCGCTGCCGAACCGGTCGACGTAGAGGGCGGCAAGCTGACTGTGTGCGCCGAGATCGCTGGCGGTGCCGAAGGTGAGCCCCTTCGAGAGTTCTTCGATCCACACCGCCTCGGCGGCATAGTCCGGACCGGTGCCACCCCACTTCTCGGCGAACTTGGCACCGAAGAAGCCGGCCGACCCCACTTTGGCGAACAGGCCGCGCGGATAGTCTCTGGCTTCCTCCCACTCCTCGGCGTGTGGTGTGATCTCGTTGGCCACGAACATCCGGGCCGCCTCCCGGTACGCCTCGTGCTCCTCGCGGAAGAGCGGTTCGAGCCCGCTCATCCGATCCCCATGATCCGGGCGAGGATCTGGCGTTGGACCTCGTCGGAACCACCTCCGATACGGCCGATCCTCATACCCAACCACTCCCGTGAGATGAACGTCCCCTCGACCAGCCCGGAACCGCCGAGCGTCTGCAGGGCCTCGTCGACGACCTCGTTGGAGAGTCGTCCGACGGCGAGCTTGGCCATGGCCACCTCCTCGGTGGCATAGATCCCACGGTCCCACAGATCACAGCACTCGTAGACCAGGGCCTGGACCGCCTCGAGCTCGGTGGCCATTTCGGCCAGACGGTGCGATACGGCCTGGAATTGGGCGATGGGCTGTCCGAACGCCTGACGGGCCTTGGCGTATCGAACCGCCTCGGAGAGAACGGCGCGAGCACCGGCGACACCGAACACCGAGACCCCGAGTCGCTCGCCCTGCAGCTCCCACATGATCTGCTTGAAACCCTCACCCTCCACTCCGAGCAGGGCGTCGGCGGGGAGCCGCATGTCGTCCATGTAGAGAAGGGCGGTGTCCGACAGCTTCATCCCCGACTTCGCCAGTCGTCTCGACACGGCGAACCCGGGCAGGCTGGTGTCGACGATGAACATCGAGATGCCGCTCCACGGGTCGTCGTTGTCGCCCTCGCCGGTCCTCACCACCATGGTGATGAAGTCGGCCCGCGCCCCGTTGGTGATGTACATCTTGGAGCCGTTGAGCACCCACTCGTCTCCGTCTCTGACTGCCCGGGTGCGAATCGAGGCGACGTCGGAGCCGGTGTCGGGCTCGGTGATCCCGATGGCTCCGATCAACTCACCACGCAGGGCGGGTTTGAGCCAGCGGTCGATCTGCTCCCGGGTGCCGAACTGGAGGATCGGTGGCGTGGCCATGTCGGTCTGAACCGAGAGCACCATGGCGATCGCCTGGCTGACCCGGCCCACTTCCTCCAGGAACACAACCTGAGCCCAGTAGTCGCCGCCCTGGCCCCCGGCCGACTCGGGGAAGGCGACGCCGAGGAAGCCGAGGGTTCCGGCTCGGCGGAACACTTCGTCGGGGAAGTCGCCCCCTTCCTCCCAGTCGGCGAGATGGGGGGCGATCTCCCTGTCCACCCAATCCGCCACCGACCTGCGAAGGAGCTCGTGCTCTTCGGTGAACGGGGACAGGGTCATCTGGCTGGCGAGGTTAGTTTCACTCCGATGACTGTCCCCGAAAACGTCACCGTGTCGGGCGCCGCCGGCGCATGGGGCGACTCTTCGCTATCGACCGCCCAGCTGCTGGCCGATGGACGCAGCGACTACATCGTCTACGAGGGCCTCGCCGAGATCACGATGGCCATCCTGAGCCGGGCGATGGCCAGAGATCCCGACGAGGGGTACGCCCGCGACATCGTCCAGACCATCGCGGCCAACCTCACCAACTATCGGGAGGCCGGGATGAAGGTGATCACCAACGCCGGCGGGGTCAATCCGCACGCCGCCGCCGACCTGATCAAGCGAGCAGACCCTTCCGTCTCGGTGGGGGTGGTGTGGGGAGACGATTTGACAGGGCATCCCGCCCTGGAGACGGTGGAACTATCAGGCATACCCCTCTCTGCGAATGTCTACCTGGGAGCACGCCCCATCGCCGTCGCCCTGGACGCCGGCGCCGACGTGGTGGTCACCGGAAGGGTGGTGGACTCGGCGTTGGCTCTCGGCCCTTTGATCCACGAGTTTGGCTGGGGCCCGGACCACTTCGACCTGCTCTCGGCGGGGTCCCTGGCTGGTCATCTCCTCGAGTGCGGACCCCAGTCCACAGGCGGTCTGCTCACCGACTGGGAGGACACGTCGAGTTGGGCCAACCCGGGTTACCCCATCGCCGAGGTGGCCGGCGACGGAACGTTCGTTCTCACGGCCCCGGAGGATTCGAGCGCCCTGGTCGACGTGCGTGCCGTGGCCGAGCAACTCCTCTACGAGATTGGCGATCCCTCCCGGTATCTGCTGCCCGATGTGACATGTGATTGGTGGGAAGTCAACCTGGACGAAGTTGGTCGCAACCGGGTTCGTGTCTCGGGAGCACGAGGTTGGGCACCACCAGCGACACTCAAGGCGTGCGCACAGATCCCAGATGGTTGGAGAGCACAATCGCTGCTGTTCATAGGGGGACGGGATGCGGCGCGCAAGGCGGAAAGGGTGGGCGGCGACCTGGTGCAACGGGGCCGAGACATGCTGCGACGCGCTGGTCTGGCCGATTTCTCGGCGGTCGACATCGAGGTCCTCGGCGCAGAGGACACCTATGGCGCTCATGCCCGCGGTCGGGGCTCACGCGAGGTCGTTCTCAAGATCGGGGTGCACCACGGGAACCGCGAAGCAGTGAAGACATTCATCAGGGAGATCCCGTCGATCGGTTTGAGCGGCCCACCCGGAGTGGCGGGTGGCGGCACTGGCTTGCCCCGACCGACACCCCTGATCCGCCTCGAGTGCTTCCCGGTGGACAGGGAAGCCGTCACACCGCTCGTGGCGATCGATGGTGTGGCCATCCCGTTCGAGGGCATCCTGCCTTCTGGCGAAGCACCGCCGACCCGGCTCGTTGGCATAGAGGATTACGACGGTCCCACCGTGAGGGTGCCGTTGATCGCCATTGCCCACGGCCGCTCCGGTGACAAGGGGGCGGACGTCAACATCGGGATCCGGGCCCGCCATCCCGACTTCTATGCGGTGTTGCTGCGTGAGCTGACAGTTGACCGAGTTGACGACTACCTGGCACATCTCGGCTCCTCTTCTTTGGATCGGTTCGAGTTGCCCGGCATTCACGCGGTCAACTTCTTGCTCCGCGACGGGCTCGGCGCCGGCGGCACGGCCTCACTGCGTTTCGACCCTCAGGGCAAGGCGATCGCCCAGCAACTGCTCGACGTCTCGATCGAGATCCCGGAGAAGTTGTCAGACCATCCCGCGATCAGACGGCTCTGAGGAGTGGGCATCATCCGCCCTTCTGTGAAGGAAAAGGGCGGTGAGAGCGCCCAAGATCTTCACAGAACGGTTCTCTTTAGATGCCGGCCATCTCTTTGGCCTGGTTGATCCGGGTGGAATTGAGACGAGGGATGGCGTAGACGAAGAGGGCGACGTTGATCAGCGCCGCCGCCAGGAACGGCCATCGCAGCGCCCACTCCCTACCGACGAGCGGTTGAGTCATGGCGACCACGACCCCACCGAGGGCCGCGCCGATCGGCATCATGCCCCAGCCCAGGAACCGGTACACGGAGTTGACCCGGCCCAGGAGGCGGTCGGGGATCAGGGTCTGACGCAGCGACACGGTGATCACATTCCACAACATGACGCTGATCGCCATGACGACACCCATAGCCCAGAACACCCAGAAAGAGGAGGTGAGGCCGCTGCCGGTCAAGGTCAGGGTGAAGACGACGATCGACGTGAGCAGCGACGCACCTTGACCGAGCCACCTCGAGATGCGATCGGCGGTCAATGAGCCGACGACGGCCCCGACAGCGAAACCGGTGGTGAGCAGGCCGAATCGGGTGGCGTCGAGGTCCAATACATCTTGGGCGAAGAGGACGAGTGTGGCTGTCGCCATGGCGTTGGTGGCGTTGGCGACTCCGAGGGAGATCGCCATTGGCCTGAACAAGTGGTGGCTCCACAACCACTTCACTCCTTCTTTCAGGTCTGTCCAAAAAGATGCGGACACCGTTGGCTGGGTGCTGTCCGACTTGGGTCGAAACTCGCCGGCGATGAGGAACACGAGGGCGGCGGCCACCGCGAACGTGGCTGCATCGACGAAAAAGGGGAGGGCGAAGGCCGTGGCGATCAGGACACCCGCAAGAGGCGGTCCCACGAAGGCATTCATCACCATCTCTGCGCCCCACATCCGCCCGTTGGCCTTCTCCAACACCGACCTGTCGACGATCGACGGCATGAGGGTCTGGGCAGAGTTGTCGCGGAACACCTCCGCGGTTCCGAGGAGGAGGGCGGCGAGGTAGACCAGGCCGAGGAGGATCCCGGCGCTGCCGGGTGGGGTGGCCACGCCAGAAGCGATCTCGTCGGGAGCCGACAGATCCGCCTGGGTGATGAGGACGGCGAAGGCGATGCCCAGCGTGAAGAGAAACCGGAAGACGTCCATCCAGGCGACCAGCTTGCGGCGGTCCAATCGGTCGGTGACTACCCCGGCAGGAAGGGAGAAGAGCAGCCAGGGGAGTCGAGTGACCACCGCGACCGCGGCGATGTGCAGCGGGTTCCGGGTGAGTGCCGAGGCGAGCCAGGGGTAGGCGATGATGGATATCCCGTCGCCCAGGTTGGAGACGACCGAGGCGAGCCATAACCTCCAGTAGTTGGCTCCGAGCGGCTTGCTCACTCCTCGCCGTCCTCCGCCCCGGGCAGATGGGGCCGATCGGTGGGGTAGAAGGCGAGGAGCAGACCGTAGGTCGTTTCCCCGCCCCTGGGCTCGGCGGTGAACTCGTGAGAGAGCTCGGTGAGACGCTCGACCCACTCCTCACCCCGGGCGTCGGGAATGCGGACGTGGCGCAGCGTGCTCATCGTGGCCTTGGATGGATCGTTCACCTGGGCGAACTCGATGGCGGCGCTCTGCAGGAAGTGGTCCGGGGCGATCTCGAAGCCGACGTCGGCCTTGTCGGCCAGCAGGTAGGTCCGCGCCACCCTTCCGTAGTACTTGGCCTCGATGGCGCGCACCATCTCGGTGCGGACGACACGGATGAGCCCGGCGTCCTCGAGGGCCGAGACATGGTGTCCGATGGTCCCCTTGGGCTTACCGAGGGTGGCGGATAGCTCCTTGATGGTGGCAGCCCGCTCGAGGAGGAGGTCGACGATTTGGAGTCGGGTCGCCTCGAACAGCGCCTTGTACTGCGCAGGCTCCTCGACGTGGAGGACGGGTTCCAGGTCGTAGTCGGGAGCCCCGACGATATGGTCGGCCATTCCCGTATGGTCGGCGAAACCCGACCATAAGTCAAGGGAACCTAATGCTGTAGGGCCGGGATACCGTCTCTGGAGCGTCTGATAACAGGTTCTAGGCCCGGATCTCCCAGATCCTGGCGGTCCACTGGAAGCGGCTGCCCCGTTGCTTGAGAGCGATCATCTTCCCCTTGAGGGCCTTGAGCACCGCCGGATCCTCGGCGAGGTAGGACGGCAGGGGGATGTTGCGTTCGGTGAGCTGGCGCATCGAGTCGAAGAGAGACCGTGCACGATCGAGGATCGAGTTCTCATCCTGGAGAGAGCCGGTGGGGAGAAAGAGTCTCCCGCCCTTCTTCAAGAGCCGCTTCGACTCCTCGATCATCCGCAACGGCAGCTCGGCGCCGGTGGGCCCGCCCGAGAGACCGGACGGGAACCAACCGGAGGCGGCCGCGATCTCGTCGGGGATCCCAGAGACGTCACCGATCACGACGTCCACCTCCAGTGATGGATCCAGGGGTTCGAACATGTCGCCCTGGGAGAACTCGACCCGGTCGGCCACACCGTGGGCGATGGCATTGGCCATGCCGATCTCGACGGTCTCGTCGGCGGCGTCCACCGCGTACACCCGGCTCGCACCGAGCTTGGCGGCGACTATGGAGAGGATTCCTGAGCCGCATCCGACGTCTACGACGACGCTTCCTGGCTTGAACTCGAGGGCGTCGGCGAGGAGTGTCGAGATGGTGGTGGGCCGAAAGGTGGACTCACCCACCGTCAAATCCATGGGACCAAAGCGGCCCTTCCAAGTGATCGTCTCGCTGCCCATGGTTGAACTCTAGTTGTGGCTGGTGGTTGGCGGACGCTGTCGGGCCGTTGTTGGCGAACTCGGGGCGCCAGACTTCGCTGAGCGGGGCCACCAACCCTGGGTTCGCGTATAGGTCAGTCCCCGGCGGCGGGTCGGCCCCACATCACGATCCGGTCCGACGCCGAGGGGTCGCCGTCCTCGTCCTCGAGGGTCACCCAGATCGCGGGGTAGTCGGCCGGGTCCACACCCGACCAGAGCACCACAAACTCGGCGTCTCCCCGCATGTGGAAGGTCCCGATGCTCACCCCATCACCATCGTCGTTCCAAACCCAACCCTCGTAGTAGGTGCCGGCCTCGGCGGCGGGCAGATCTCGTAAGTCGAGCCGGATCCACCATCCGGCCTCAGCCTGCCTGATCGCAGCCTCTCCGGTCGCCTCGGGCTGCAGTTCGGTGCCTGAGATCGCCACCACCTGCTCGTCGGGTGGGGTGAAGACACCGAGGCCTCCGAGAACGACGAGCACCAGCGCCGCAACTCCCACGGCCGCGGCCGCCCATCGCCAGTGGCGTGGAGAGTGAGCGGTTTCTGCTCGGGCAACCTTGGTGCTCGTGGAAATGGCGGCGAGGAGTCGGTCGGCCACCCCGGGGGGCGGCTCCGACCAGGTTGCCTCACGTCCCAGTATCTCCTGGATCAACTCCAGGCGTTCCTGAGCGGCCGGCGGTGGGCCGGTTCTCGAGGCCAGATAATTGGCGCGTTCGTCAGACATTCTTCCTCTCAGGACAACTACGGGTGTCGCACCACGTTCGGTTCGCAGGCGTCATGTCTCCTCCACATGGCGGAGCAGTTCGAGAAGCCGCCGATGAGCTCGGTGGGAGCGTGACTTGACCGTGCCCACCGGGATCCCCATGTGCTCGGCGATCTCGGTGTGGGTGAGTCCGTCGAAATGGCTCAGTTTGATCACTTGACGCTCCTCATCGGGGAGTCGGTCGAGCGCGGACCGCACCTCGAAGACTTCCCAGATCGTGTCCAGAGCAGGCGGTGGAGCGATCGAATCGACCTCGTCGCTGGCCACCGAGCGTGAATGCTTCCGGTAGATGTCGATGGCGGTGCGGCGGGCGATGGCGTAGATCCAGGGGGCGAGCTCCCGGTCGGCGTCGTAGGTGGTGGCGGCCTGCCACGCCTTGACGAAGGTCTGCTGGGTGGCGTCGGCTGCCAACCCGTGGTCGTGGAGAACACTCATCGAGATGGCGTAGACAGGACCGCGGAAACGCTCGTAGACGGCTTTGACCGCGCTCTCATCGCCTTCGCGAAACCGTTCCAGCACTTCCCGATCCACAGGGGGATTGTGCCAGGCCGCGAACCATGTCGGCCATTCGTGCGTAATCGGGACGAACGGAGGAGTAGCCAACATATGAAGATGCGCACCTTGGGCCTGCTCGTCATGACGTCGCTCGTGGTGGCGGCGTGTGGTACCGAAGGTGGTGGCGAGACCACCACTGTTCCGCCTGAAGCCACCACGACCACGGCAGAGGCCGGGCAGGAGGAGGACCCGACCACGACCACGTCCCCTCCAGAGGAGACGACCACATCGGCGGCGGATTCGATGACGGGGGTCCACGTGGCCGACACCGATCTCGGCCCGATCCTGGTCGACCCCGACGGGTTCACCCTCTACATCTTCACGGTTGACAGCGACGGCGAGAGTGCCTGCTACGACGCTTGTGCCGAATTGTGGCCACCGGTCCCGGCCGACACCGCCATCAGCTCTGACCTCGACGCCTCCATGTTCGGCTCGACCGAGCGCACCGATGGCACCGAGCAGTTGACGGTCAACGGCATGCCTCTGTATCTGTACACGCCCGACACCACTCCCGGTGACACCACGGGTCAGGGCTTCAACGACGTCTGGTTCGTCGTCGACGCCGATGGGGACATAGTCACCGCCGCCGAGGCGAGTGACGAGGGCGGGAGCCCGACGGACGACTACGACTACGGCTACTAACCGAGCTTGCGGCGGCCGCCCGAACTCGACCGGGAGGCTCCGTCATCTGGGGGTACCCTTGGGGCATGGACCTCACCGAAGCCCTCTACACCACCCGCGCCATGCGTCGGGTGAGCCCCGACGCGATCTCCGATGAGGTCATCGCCAGGATCCTGGATGCCGCGGTCAGGGCACCTTCGGGTGGCAACGCTCAGAACTGGCGGATGATCGTTGTCGACGACCTCGAGGTGCGGGGTCGACTCGGACCGCTCTACAGAGAGGCCTACTCGTCGCTCCAGGAGAAGGTCTACGCCGGTCGCCGCGCCGCGGCAGAGCAGACGGGTGACGAGGCCGCTCTGCGGGTGATGCGCTCGTCCGATTGGCTGGCCGAGAACTTCGAGCAGGTGCCGCTGTGGATCCTGTTCTTCAGTCGCAACGATCCCTCGGGGGCCTCCATCTACCCCGCGGTGTGGAGTGCGATGCTGGCGGCGAGAGGCGAAGGTGTGGGAACCTGTCTCACCACGATCCTCGGTGCTTTCCGCAGCGCCGAGGTCTGCGAGTTGTTCGACGTCCCCACCGATAGGGGTTGGCAGCTGGATGCCACCGTGTCCTGCGGCTATCCGCTCGGTAGATGGGGACTGGCGCAGAGGGAGCCGGTGGAGAAGGTGTCCTTTCAGAATCGTTGGGGAGATCCGCTCGGCTTCGCTGTCGACGGGCCGCTGTGGCCGTGAGGAGAAGCGGTTGGGTAGCCCTGGGTCTGGTGATGATCCTCGTAGGCGTGGTGGGTCTGGCCATCGCCTCGACGAGAGGTGACACCGAGTCGAGCACCTTCACCTTCGACGGGATCTCAGCGCTCACCTTCGACGTCTCCAACAGCCCGATCTCTTTGACCGCCGGTGGCGAAGAGGCGGTAGTCGAGGTGTTGGCCACCACAGGGCTCTTCGGTGGTGATGTCACCGTACAGCAGGTCGGCGAGACGCTGGCGATCGTGCAGGAATGCCCTCCCTTGGTCGGTTGGGTGTGTCGGGCCTCTTTCGACGTTACCGTCCCCGCCGACGCGACTGTCGACGGCTCCACCTCCAACGGGTCGATAACGGTGACGGCCCTCGACGGTCCGATTTCGGTCGCGACGAGCAACGGTCCCATCACCATCGAGGGGATCGCCTCGACAGTGGTGGCCCGCACGTCGAACGGCCGAATCGAAGCGACTTCGGTCTCCTCAGATCAGTTCGAGGCATCGACGAGCAATGGCCGGGTGGTGCTGGAGTTCGACGAGCCGCCGAGTTCGGTGCGAGCGACCACCAGCAATGGCGCCATCGAAATCGCGCTCCCCCCAGACTCACCCCCGTATGCAGTGGATGCCACGACCTCGAATGGAGACATCGTCACCGAAGTGCGGACCGATCCTGCTGCCACCGGCTCGATCTATGCCCGGACCTCCAACGGCGATGTCACGGTTTCGTATCGAGACTGAATTCCCCGCTGGCGTCCTCGAGGGGCGACATCACTCAAGGCGCCGGTCGTCCCTACAGTTCTGATATGGCCGAGAGCGCTCCGAACCTGTCAAACCTACGAATGCCGGTGATCTTCCTCAGTCACGGCGCCCCACCGCTCGCCGATGACCCGCTGTGGACACGACAATTGGCGGATTGGTCGGCTTCGATGCCCAAGCCGTCGTCTGTGCTGATGGTGTCGGCGCATTGGGAGAACGACCCCCTAACGGTTTCCGCCACCCGCACGGTGCCCCTGTATTACGACTTCTGGGGCTTTCCCCAGCGGTACTACGACGTGAAGTATCCGGCCCCCGGCGCACCGGCGTTGGCGGGTGAGGTGGAGAAGCTGCTGGGAGACGCCGGTCACGCCGTGGCCCGGGACGAGGAGCGTGGTCTCGACCATGGCGCCTATGTGCCCCTCGTCGAGATGTATCCAGAGGCTGACGTCCCGGTGCTGCAGATCTCGATGCCGACCCTCGACCCTGACGAGCTGTTCCGGATCGGCCAGCGGCTCGCTCCGTTGCGCGACCTGGGGGTCCTCATCGTCGGAAGCGGGTTCAGCACCCACAACCTGAGGGAGATGAATTGGCACGCCGGCCCCGAAGGCCATCCGCCGACCTGGTCGGCCGAGTTCGACGACTGGTTGAGCCAGATGATCGAGAAGGGTGACCTCGACGCCCTGATCAACTTCCAGCACACGGCTCCGGCGGCCACTCTGGCCCATCCGCGCACCGAGCACTTCGCACCGCTCTTCATCTCGTTGGGCGCCGCCGCCGAACATGGTCTCGAGTCGTCCGCGCCGGTGACCGGGTTCTGGTTCGGGCTCTCGAAACGCTCGGTGCAGTTCGCCTGAGCGGCGGCTCTCGATGATCTCATCACCTGAACGGGATGTCTGACCCCGAGCCACCCGAGGGCGACCGCCCCCTGGCCCGCAGTCTCCGGCGGCTGGCGATTGCTCTCACTCTGCCCCTGGTCGGCGCGGCTCTGCTGTGGTGGTTCCCGCGTGGTCGGATGCAGACGATATGGGTCAGCCTCGCGGTGATCGTGGTCGCTCTGGCAGGGTGGTATATCTGGCGTGACGAGAGCTGATCCCGGGGAGTGACCGCTCAGATGAACACCCGGTCGTACTCGTCGCGGTAGGTCTCCAGGAGCCGAAGCCACACTTCGCTCAGTGTGGGAAACGACGGGATGGCATGCCAGAGGGTCTGGAGTGGCACCTCGCCTGTGATGGCGATGGTGGCGGCGTGGATCAACTCGCCGGCGCGGGGCGCGACGAAGGTGGCGCCCACGATGACCTCTCGACCGGCGTCGACCACCAGCTTGCAGGTGCCGCGATAGCCCCTTCCCAGTATCGGGGCACCGGCCACGTCGCCGATCTCGTAGCTCACGGTGTGGACCTCGAGCCCTTGTTCCCGCGCCTGAGCCTCGGTGAACCCGGTGGCGGCCACCTCGGGACTGGTGAAGACCACCCGTGGCGCTGCCTTCAGGTCGCCCCAGGCGCCGGTCTCGATACCCCCGATGTGTGCCCCGGCGATCCGAGCCTGATACTTTCCGGAGTGGGTGAGGGGAGCTCGGCCGTTCACGTCACCCACCGCGTAGAGCCATCCGCCTGATACCTCCCTGACTCTCAGGTGGTCGTCGACTTCGATCGGCCCTCCCGGCTCCAGCCCTACGGTCTCCAGTCCGAGGTCCGTCGTAGCCGGCTCCCGTCCGGTGGCGACCAGCATCTCGTTTCCCTCGACGGCATCCCTGGACCCGTCCGACAACTCGATCTCGGCGACGATGTGACCGTCATCAGCCTCGCGTCGGACCGACTCGATCGAGGCGGAGGTGTGGACGACGATTCCCATGCGGGTCAGCGAAGCCCTCAGCTCTTCGCCGGCGAACCCTTCCTCCTCTGACAGCAGCTGGTCGGCCAGCTCGACCAGTGTCACCTCTTCGGACCCGAGCCACTTCCACGCCTGGGCCATCTCGGTGCCGACGGCTCCCCCGCCCACGACGAGGAGTCGCGGTGGCGCCGCGTTGGCAGTCGTCACGTCGCGGTAGGTCCAGACGCCCGTCTCGTCGAGGCCGGGGATAGGCGGCCGGGAAGCCACGGCCCCGGTTGCCACCACGACTGCCTCTCTTGCGTCGAACAGCTCCGATTCGCCGTCAGGGTCGGTGACCGACACCTTCCGTTCGCCGGCGAGACGGCCATGACCTCGTATCAGCTCGACACCGGCATCCTCGAGCCAGTCGACCTCGCCCGAGTCGTCCCAGTGGCTGGCCAGGGCGTCACGGCGGTTCAGTGCCTCATCGAGATCGATCTCCCCGGTAGCTGCCGCGGCAGCCCCCGGAACCCGGCGCAGAGCGTCGAGGGCCTCACCAGGTCGGAGCAACGCCTTCGACGGCATGCACGCCCAGTAGGTGCAGTCTCCGCCCACCAATTCGTGTTCGATGAGACCGACGCGAAGGCCGGCGCGTGCTGCCACATCGGCGGCATTCTCTCCGGCGGCACCTCCGCCGATCACCAGCACGTCGTAGTCGGAGTGCGGTCGTCTGTTGTTGTGCGCGCTCATGACCGTGCCTCTTTGCAGTCACACCAATACCCGGTGGGCAACGAACTCAAAGATGGATGGCCCGGCCGATCCCAGAACCGGGGCGAGCGCCGACCATGGCTCGAAGACCTGATATCAGCCGGCGTTGGTGGGGCTGGGAACCGCTGGTAATTCCTCGCTCCAGGCTCGATGGGTCTTCAGACGCTCGGCGGCCTGCTGGCGAGTCGCACGGTCAGGGTGGTCGTGGGCGATCTTCTCGAGACGTGCCACACACGCATCGTCCATCGAGCCGATGTCGCACATTCGAGCCGAGAACACATCGAGATGCTCGGCACCCATCGCACAAGTCGCCGGCTCAGGGCCTGGTGAGACCGCCATCGCCGGAGACGTCAATCTCGAGCGGGTTCTGCGCTTCATCGCGGCCGCTACCTCGACTATCGACGCCACCAGCAGGCTGGCGACCGCGATCAGCAGCAGCACCATCGCCTGCGGGTGCTGGAAGAGGGTCTCCTGCCATGTTCCGGCCCCGGTGATGACGACCACCAGGAGCCCCACGAACGACGCCACGAAGACCCAGACGAGAGCGATGACCCACCAACCGGACGTGGTCAACTGAACAAAGCCGCGTCGACCGATCTTGTGGCTATCAGGCAGTGGCATGGCGGAGACCTCCTTGTCTTCCCAGTCTCGATCAGCCAGCATCTGATCAACAGAGGATTCCGTCCCTTTCTGTGAGTGCCCCCTGGGAGCGTGGTCCGGGTGCGAATCGCCGTGCAGTGAGAGGTGAGGCAGCGGCGGCGTCAGTCTCTATCGTCGCCTCCAAGCCTGGTCGTATCGGCGATGTTCTAGGTATCGCCTTGGTGTTCCAGTCGAACCTGGGTCCGCACACGATGAGAGCCATCCCCGGGATACGACCCATCGACCGGGTTTGGCCCGACGCCCGCGGACTCGTTCGTGCCGAGTCGTCGCGTGCAGTCGTCGATCACCGTGGTGAGCAGCTCGTGTAGCAGTGCATCCCGGTCGGAGATGGCGGCCTCGGCGATCCCGACGACGGCGATGCGAATCGCGGCCGGGGCCGCCCGACGCCGGTACGCCTCGAGAGTCACGTCCTTGATCGCGGTGAACTGTTCGGCCCATCGAGCGGCGTAGGGCACCTGGGCGAGGGCATCGCCCACCTGACCCAACAGCCCGGTGTCGTCGTCGGCGGTAGTTCCGCCGACGAGGTCGTCGAGCACTCTTCGGGAGGTGAGGAGGCTCACCGCCAGTGCCCGCTGTCGGTGCTCGGCCACCACCGGGATTGCGCTGGTGGCGCATTGGATGGCGATACCCAGGTCGACCCGGGGATCGGCCCCGGTGACACCGATGACCGAAGGGATCAACCCGACCAGCCTCGATCGGCCGTCAGCGGAGGTGTGGTCGTTGACCAGTCTGGCGAGACTCGCCAGGAGGGGGTGGGTGCACCCGGGATGATCGCTCCAGCGCTCACCGGCCAGCCACGAGGCGTACTCCATGAAGCACGCCCCCTTGCGTGGATTCCGGTGCTTCCCCTGCGACAGGACCGGTACCACCTCTGGCGGTCTCCGCGGGGCCATGACCCCGAGGATACAGGATGTTCGGGCCGGAGTCAGCAGGGGAGGTGCACAGCCGGTGAAGAGATCGAAGTGGCGACTGGCCCTGAGTGAGGTTCGCCGGTGTCGACGACGAAGGTCACCTGTCAACGGGACCGTCTTCCCTTGGTCGTCGAAGCGCGTTCAGGTTGAATCGGCGCATGCGATTCCGCGGCTCCCCCGGGGTCATGCTGGCTTTGACGATCATGGGGCTGATTCTCGCCGGTCTCTTTGCCCTCCTCTCCCTCGATGTCGCGGTCGATGTCTCCCTGGTACTGGTGGCGGTCGTACCCCTCGTCCCACTGCTGCGGGAGATGGTCGCGAAGCTGCGCCGCCGTCAACCCGGCGTTGACGTCATCGCCCTTCTCGCGGTGGTAGCCGCCCTGGCACTGGGCGAGATCCTGACCGCGGGAATCATCGGTTTGATGCTCGCCACCGGCCAGTTCCTCGAGGACTACGCCGCAGGGAGGGCAGAGCGAGAGCTCACCTCACTGATCCAGCGAGCCCCGAGAGAGGCTCACCGGATGCGGGGAGATGCGGTGGAGACTGTGGACGTGGACCACATCCGACGAGGTGACCGGCTCCTGGTGAAGTCTGGAGAGGTCATCCCGGTCGATGGTTTCGTCCTGAACGGTGTGGCGGTGGTCGACGAGTCGGCTCTCACCGGAGAGCCGCTTCCGGTCGAGAGGACAGCCGGAGACCTGGTCAGTAGTGGCACGGTGAACGCGGCGGACGTCTTCGAGTTCCAAGCCACGGAGGAGGCTGCTGAGAGCACCTATGCCGGGATCATCCGGTTGGTCGAGTCGGCTCGGGAGTCGCGCGCGCCGGCGGTCCGCCTGGCCGACAGATGGGCAGGGTGGTTCGTCCCCCTGGCACTCGGTGTGTCGGGCTTGGCTTGGTTGATCTCGGGCGACCCGGTCCGCGGACTCGCAGTGCTCGTGGTGGCGACGCCATGTCCACTGATACTCGCGGTGCCCATTGCACTCGTCTCCGGGATTTCCAGGGCGGCACATCGTGGTGTCGTGTTTCGCGGCGGCGGGGCGCTGGAGACCTTGGCTCAGACCCGGAACGTGGTGATCGACAAGACGGGAACCGTCACGGTCGGCCGGCCTGTGCTCCACTCGGTCGCGGTATTCGACCAATCGATGTCCGAGGCGGAGGTTCTCTCGTTGGCCGCCTCGGTCGACCAGGTCTCGTCACACATCTTGGCCCGGTCCATCGTCGCCGCGGCCCACGAGCGCCACTTGGCCCTCTCCATGCCTACCGAAGTAGTGGAGCGACACGGCGCCGGGGTCTCTGCCAGAGTCGACGAGAGTGAGGTGACCGTCGGAAAACTGTCGTGGGTGCTCCAAGGATCGTCGGAGCCCCCAGAAGTCACCGCCTTCCGGCGTCGCGTCTCCAAGGTGACACCCACCATCGTGTATGTCGCTGCAGATGGGGTGATCGCGGGTGCTCTCGTATTCGATGACGAGGTGCGGGCCGACGCCGCCTCCACGATACGCGCCCTGCGTAGGCTTGGCATCGAGAGGGTGGTGATGGCCACAGGCGATCACCCATTGGTGGCCAGATCGGTCGGATTCGCCGTCGGTGCCGACGACATCCTCGCCGAGGCGACTCCCGAGGACAAGGTGAGGGTGCTCGAGGACCTGCAACGAGGCGGCACCACCGCCATGGTGGGAGACGGAATCAATGATGCCCCTGCTCTGGCAGCTGCGGACGTCGGGGTCGCGATGGGAGCGCGCGGGGCAACGGCATCCTCCGAGGCGGCAGATGTGGTGCTGGTGGTCGACCGCCTAGAGGTGCTCGTCGACGCGATCGGGATCGCCCAGCGTTCCCGTCGAATTGCGGTGCAAAGCGTCGTCATCGGGATGGGGCTCTCGCTCGCGGCCATGACGGTCGCCTCGCTCGGGCTCCTGGCGCCCATAATCGGGGCCTTGGTTCAGGAAGGCATCGACGTGATCGCCATCGGCAACGCTCTGCGGGCCCTCCTTGGAGAGCGCACCACTCGTGGGGCACCGAGGCTCCCCGCAGAGCTGTCGGAGAGGCTACGGATGGATCACGAGGAACTAATTCCGCGTCTCGACACCCTGCGACGTGTGGCGGACGATCTCGACGCCCAGACTCCGGCCGACGGGCTCCGATCGCTGCAAGAGGTTCAGCGATTCCTCATCGACGAAATCCTGCCCCATGAGGCGGAAGACGAGACCGAGATCTATCCCCAGATGACGGAGATCATGCCTGGAGACGACCCGATGGCCATGATGAGCCGCACGCACCGTGAGATATTCCACCTGGTCGAGCTCTTCCAGCGTCAGGTGGAGGACCTCGAGACCTCCGGCCCGGAGCCGGTCGACGTGAGGGACCTCCGTCGCACCCTCTACGGACTCCACGCCATCCTCAAGCTCCACTTCGACCAGGAAGAAGAGCTCTACACATCCCTCGAGAGCACCTGAGGACGTTGCGCTCGGCGATTGGCTCTGTGGCCAGTGTCATCGAGGCCGAGTTCGGGATCAGCCGGCCGGCCGTGTCTCAACATCTCCGCGTGCCGCGCGAGAGCGATCTCGCCCCGGTGCGAGCAGAGGGGACCCGCCGGATGTATGGGGCTGGACCCTGCTCCCTTGGAAGAGATCGAGGATTGGGCCGCGGGATTGCAGCGTTTCTGGGCCAGCGTCTCGACGCTCTCGACACCGAGCTCGCCCGACGCTCACGTCGGCGCCGCAATGCCGTTGATCCCACTACTACGAGGAGGGAGATATGAACGAAATCGAGGCGATGGACAGCATCAAACGCGCGGTGCGAGAGGGAAGCTCCCCGCGGGAGATGCCCATGTCGTAGCGGCATCGAGGACCTATTCCGCGCCCATCCACGACGTCTGGGATGCCCTTACCAATGCCGAGCGGATCCCGCGATGGTTCCTCCCGGTCCAGGGCGACCTCCGGCTCGGTGGTACCTACCAGTTCGAGGGCAACGCCGGAGGCGAGATCCGGGAATGCGAGCCGCCGCGTCGCCTGCTCGTGACCTGGGTCATGGGCGAGCCGGGTTCGGAGGACTCCTCGGTCGTCGAGGTGGTGCTCGATCCGATGGGCGACGCGGAGACCATCCTTACTGTGGAGCACACCGCCGTCCCTCCGGAGATGTGAGATCGGTTCTGGGGATCGGTCGGCGTCGGTTGGGACCTCGGCCTGCTCGGTCTCGGCGCCCACCTCGGCGGTCTCGAGTTGGGAGACCCGGAGGCCCTCGAGATGGACCCCGGCCATGCACGGGCCATGATCCCCAGCAGTGAGGCTTGGGGACAGGCCCTGGCCGCCACCGGCCTCGACCCCGAGAGCGTCGCCGCCCGGGTCGCGGCCACAAACGGCGGTCTACGTGTCGGCAGGCGATGGAAGTGACTCGTTGTAGGACGGATCTCCATTCCTCGGATCAGGAATCGTGAGATCTCCACCACGTGGAAGTCCCTCAAATGTCAGTTCGAACTGTCGTCGAGGTCCGCGGCCGCCGGTGGGAGATGATCCTCGCCCAGACGCTGATGCAGCTATCCGGTAACGACGATTGGGACCAATCAGTCTTCCGGCGCGATGGTCGTGGCAACCGTCGTGGGTACCTCGAGCCCCCCGTCCCCGGTATCCTCGGACTCGCCGCCCAAGGCCAGGACGAGCACCAGAATCAAAGCCACGACGGCGACGATTCCGACCACCATCGCAGTGATACTCGACGTGTTTTTGTCGTTTACGACGACTACATCTCGCTCATTGCGGTCACTCATTGCTTCTCCTTAACGCTGAAGACTTGACTTACCCGTGCACCGCACGACCAAAACTCAGCTGTCGCCGACAGGATTGTTGGGACCACGAGTCAGCGGCTGCCCACGCCCGAGTGATGTTCGCGTCCGCCTGGGTTGTCCGGGGGCAAGCTGACCACTCGACGTCACCCGATCTCCACCGCGATCCCCGGATATGGGAGTCCCTTCCCGTGAAGCACTTCCGGGTCGGCTGCCCATCGGGACTTGTGCCTCTGGTGTCACTCGCCATGGGTAAGGAGAGTGGAGACAGGAGGTGTGACATGTTCTCCGACCGGGTCGAAGCCGGAAATCGCTTGGCCGAGCATCTTCGCCATCTCGAGGGTCGTGACGACGTCGTCGTGCTGGGCCTGCCCAGAGGCGGTGTCCCGGTGGCGTATCAAGTGGCCGCTGTCTTGGGTGTCCCCATGGATGTGATCGTGGTTCGCAAGCTGGGAGTGCCTTACCAGCCGGAGCTCGCGATGGGCGCCATCGGCGAGGGTGGTGTCCTCGTTCTCGATGAGGGGTTGGTGGCCGCGGCCGGCGTGGCGAAACAGGAGGTGGAGGCGGTGGTGCGCCGGGAGCGAGCGGAGTTGAAGAGGCGGGCCGACCTGTTCCGTGCCGGTGGGAGAATGGTCACTCTCGAGGGCCAGGTGGCGGTGATCGTCGACGACGGTATCGCCACCGGCTCCACCATTCGGGCTGCAGCTCGTGTTGCCCGAGAGTTGGGAGCCGTGCGAGTGATCATTGCCGCGCCGGTCGCGCCCATAGGCACTGCCCAGCGACTGTCGGATGATGCGGATGAGGTCGTCGTGGTGATGACGCCCGATCCGTTCTACGCCATCGGGCAGTTCTACCGAGATTTCACCCAGACCAACGACGAGGAAGTCACCAAACTGCTGGGGCGAGCCGGGGTGAAATCCACGGTTGGTGCAGTGTCCGAGAATCCGCCCCGGGAACTCGAGGTCGGCGTTGACGAAGAGGTAACCGTGATCGCCGGGCGTGTCATCCTGGAAGGCAGCCTCAAGGTCCCCCCTGACGCGCTGGGGACAGTCATCTTCGTCCACGGGTCGGGGAGCAGTCGCCACAGCCCACGCAACCGACAGGTGGCCGGGGTGCTCAACCAGGCAGGTCTAGGGACCTTGCTCTTCGATCTGCTCACTCGTGAAGAGGAGCTCGATCGGGCAAACGTCTTCGACATCGAGCTGCTCGCCGGTCGGCTCATCGCAGTCACCGATTGGCTGGCCGGATACCAGGCACGGCCGGGTCGGCCGATCGGGTACTTCGGGGCATCGACCGGAGCGGCGGCGGCACTGCGGGCGGCTGCCGAGCCGGGTATCGACGTCTCAGCGGTCGTATCGAGGGGTGGCAGGCCGGATCTCACCGGCTCCAGCCTGACCGAGGTCCGAGCACCCGTCCTGCTCATCGTGGGTGGTCTCGACACCGTCGTCCTCGACCTGAATCGGTCGGCTCAGGCCCAGCTCCGCTGTGAGAACACGCTGGAAGTGGTCCCGGGGGCGACCCACCTCTTCGAGGAGCCCGGAACGTTGGACCAGGTCGCCGAGCTGGCCCGAAGTTGGTTCACCATCCACTTCACCGAGACGACGTCGCCGAGTCTGTAGGCGGGGCACACGTAGGCTCTCGATCGACGTATCCGGTGACCCTGTCCCCTATCCTTCACCCCGTACCGAGTAGTCAGGAGGCGAAAGCATGTCCGATCCCGAGCGGAGAGTGGAGTATCGGGGCACTGGTTTCTACCTGGGGCTGATCGCCATCCTCTTGTTCGCCCTGGCGTTGCTCGTGCTCGCGGTACAAAACACCCAGGAGGTCGAGGTCGCCTTCTTCGGATTCGTGTTCACCGTTCCGCTGTTTGCCGTCGCCATCGGTGCAGTAATCCTCGCCGTGGTCCTCGACGAGCTGATCGGGCTGGTCTGGCGGAGGCAAAAGCGGACCCGTCTCGAAGAGCGAGCCGAGCTCGACCGTTTGCGCTCTGCTGGGGAACGCCCCGCCGAGGAAGGGGCAAGGGTCGAAGAAGAGAGCGCGCCGGGGAGTGCGGAGATGGAGCGACCCACCGGGGATCGGAGAACCGCCAGCGGCGAGGACGAGACGGACCGGACACAGAACCAGGAGGACACTCCCTCGGGGGGCACCCAGTCTCCTTGAAGGCTCACCCGTCCTGATTCGAGGCTTGCCGAGGTCACGAAGGCATGAGCGGGTTAGCGAGCGGGCGCCCTGACGAGTCGAGGGATCCCAGAGTCAATTCGGTTTATCGCCGCTGGTCAGTGAGTCTTTTCTTCCCGGTGCGGTGCGACGGGCGGCTACGCACTGGAGCCAGCCTCATTCTGCGGGCGCGATGATTACCTCGACCCCGGCGCTGCGCAACGCCTCCAGGTCGGTAGCCGGCGCATTCTCGTCAGTCACGAGGACATCCATTTGCTCGACACTCATGGTCTGCCACATCGTGTCGATGCCGATTTTCGTGTGATCGGCGAGCACGATCCGCTTGTCGCCGGCTGCCACCAGAGCACGGTCCGATGACGCCACCGTGACCTCCGGGGTCGTCAATCCCCGATCGCGGGTTACCCCGTTGCCGGAGATGAAGACCTTGTTCGCCTTCAGCGTTCTCAGACTCTCTTCCGTCAGCGGCCCAACCAGGGCGCGAATCGATCGTCGTAGTGAACCGGCGGTGACCTCGACCTGGATGTTCGAGACGCTCATCAGGGCATCGATGACGAGGAGTGAGTTGGTCACCACCGTTAGATCAGATATCTGTTTGATCTGATTGGCAAGTTCCAGTGTCGAAGTCCCCGGGCCGAGAATCACCGAGTCTCCCGACTCGACCAACTCGGCGGCTTTGGCAGCGATGGCTAGCTTCTCTCTGTGCGCCTCGGCCGTCTTCTCCAGATAGGTCAGCTCCTGTGAGCCGCCCATCGAGGCTCCCCCTCTCGTTCGAACCAAGAGACCCTCGTCGGCCATCACCTTGAGGTCACGTCGTATCGTGAGTTCGGAGACATCGAGTTCCTCGGCAAGCCTCTGGGTGGAGACGACCCCCTCGGCGCGAGTCCGGCCCATTATCCGCCGTCGGCGTTCAGCAGGAATCATGGCGAGCATATTAGCCGGATTCTGATCATTCTTGATAGTTTCGGGTCGAAGCCGACCACTATTGAGCTGAAGTCGGCGACCGGACTTGGTGTGACTCGTTGCCACTATCTTGACATACTTGAACAGAACTGATAAATTTCCGATCGTTATTTGTAGCTTTGCGTTCATTGTTGAACCAGAGTTGCCGCGAACATTGAGGAGGAAGTTCGAATGAGACTCAAGAGGCCGCTCAGGTCCTCGTCGGTTCTGTTGGTGGTCGTGGCGATGGTGCTGGCAGCGTGTTCCACGCAGGGGGATGGCGCCGATACGACCTCGGCTCCTGCGACGACGGGCGCCCCAGCCACAACGGAGGCCGGAGGAACCGGCACAACCGGTGGTGGGATAGGGACAGACGATGCCGCCCAGCAGGTGAGTCGCACCGAGGGAGCCTCCTGCGATTACACCCAGTACAACGGCGGCGTTGAGCACGTCGACCTGCAAAACGCCCTCATCGGGTTTGCCCAATCGGAGCGGGAAGCCAACCCCTTCCGTATTGCGGAAACCGAGTCGATCAAAGCCGAGGCGGCCCGACTTGGGATCCAGCTGATCACCACCAATGCCGAGTCCGATCTCAACAAGGAGATCTCTGACATCCAGAGCATGGTCGATCAGGGGGTCGATGCTTTGATCATCTCACCGCTTGCCTCAGAAGGTCTCGACCCGGCGCTCGACTACGCCAAGGATGCGGGAGTTCCCCTCATGACCATCGACCGACTGCTGACTACCAAGCAGGCGTGCGTCGACTACATCGGCTGGGTCGGATCGGACTTCGTGGAACAGGGTCGCCGCGCCGCCGACGCGATGATCCGGGAGACGGGCGGAGAGGGGAATGTCGCCATCCTCCTCGGGGCCCCCGGGGTCAACGTGACCACCGATCGCAACCAGGGGTTCTTGGATCGTCTCGACGAAGTGGACCACGACCTCACCATCGTCGCCCAGCAGGCAGCTAACTACGAGCGAGCTCTCGGGCAGACCGTCACCGAGCAACTCATCACCGCCGATCCTGACATCGATGCGATCTACGCCCACAACGACGAGATGGCGTTGGGGGCGGTGGCTGCTCTCCAGGCGGCGGGTTATCAAGCGGGAGACGTGGCGATCATCACCATCGACGGAACCCAGGGCGCGGTCCAGGGGATTATCGATGGATGGGTCTCCGGCGTCATCGAGTCCAACCCGCGCTTCGGTCCCCTCGCCTTCAGAGCACTCGACCTCTTTTACAACGGTGATGGGGTCCCAGAGGTGACCATCATCTCGGACAAGGAGTACACGAAGGACAACGCTCAACAAGAGCTCGCCAACGCCTATTAGGCGCCCAATCGGCTCAGCCGACACGCGAGACTCTTCGAATGCCGGAATCGACCATGAGGGCGGTGCACTCTGAGGAAGTCGCCAACCCGACGCTGCAAGCCGTCGAGTTGACCAAGCACTTCCGAGGAGTCACCGCCCTCGACTCCGTCTCGATCGACCTCCGTGGTGGTGAGGTGCATGCCCTCGTCGGCGAGAACGGAGCCGGCAAGTCGACGCTCATCAAGCTCATCAATGGCCTTTACCGGGCCGACGAGGGCGTCATCACTCTCGACGGCTCGCCGGTTGCGTTCAACGGCCCACACGAGGCGTGGGAGCTGGGGATCAGCACGGTATTTCAGGAGATCAACCTGGAGCCGTTCATGAGCATTGCTCAGAACCTGTTCCTCGGACGGGAGCCAACACGTTGGGGGGGCCTGGTCGACGTCAAGAGAATGAACCGAGACGCCGCTTCTCTGCTTAGACGCTACGGGGTCGTCGCCGATGAGCGGAGACCGCTCGGTTCCGTGGGAGTGGCCGTCCAGCAGATGATCGCCATCGTGCGGGCGGTGTCCACCGACGCCAAGGTGGTGATACTCGACGAGCCAACGTCTTCGCTCGAACCGAACGAGGTGGAACAGCTCTTCGACATCATCCGGTTGCTGCGCGACGAAGGAGTTGCCCTTCTCTATGTGAGCCACGACCTCGATGAGATCTTCCAGATCTGCGACCGGGTCACGGTTCTCCGAGACGGCAAGCGAGTCCATACCGGGCCGGTGGCCGAGATTGCACCCCTCGAGCTGGTGGCGACGATGCTGGGCAAGGAGGTGCGAGAGGTCCGCACCTCCGGCAAGACCGCATTCCGTGGCGAGATGCGCCAGATAGGGGATGAGGTCCTCCGTGCCACCGGTCTCACCAGGTTCCGGGTCTTGTCCGACGTCAGTGTTGAGGTACGGGCCGGGGAGGTGGTCGGCCTGGCGGGGCTCTTGGGCTCGGGACGTACCGAGACGGTTCAGGGGATCTTCGGCTTGATGCACCTCGACGAAGGCGAGGTGGTCGTCAAGTCCACTCCTATCAAGACCGGTTCACCCGCCGTAGCCGTCTCCAAGGGGATCGGCCTGCTTGCCGAGGACCGTAAGGCCGAGGGCATAGTCCCCACCATGTCGGTCCGGGACAACATCACCCTGGCGGCCAGAAGGTCGGCGACCAAGTGGGGATTCGTTTCGAGGTCGAAGGTGGACGCCCTCGTCGAGGGTTTTGTCGACCGGCTACGTATCAAGCTGACCGATCTCGACCAGAGCGTCGCCGAGCTCTCCGGCGGGAATCAGCAAAAGGTGTTGATCGCTCGACTTCTCTGCACCAACCCTGAGGTGGTGATGCTCGACGAGCCCACGCGGGGCATAGACGTCGGGGCCAAAGCCGAGATCCAGCGGCTGATCGACGAGCTGGCGGCCAACGGTCTCGCGGTGATACTCATCTCCTCGGAGCTGGAGGACGTCATCGAAGGCTCCAATCGCATTTTCGTTCTCAAAGAGGGTGCGGTCATCGGAGAGCTGCGCGGTGACGACATCAGTGAGGAGTCGGTCATCGACCTGATAGCTCATGGGGTGCGGAATGGTGGAGAGCAGCCATGACCAGCGCAGCCATCAGAGTCGCCACCCCGAGTCTGCAGCGTGTGAGAGCTTTCCTCCGTGGCCACGGGGTGTACGTCGCACTCGGGGCACTGATCCTGTTCAACCTGATCGCCACTCCCAACTTCGCCTCATTCCGCAATCTCCAGCTTCAGATGATCCAGGTGTCTCCGGTTCTCATCGTGGCATTGGGCATGGCGATTGTCATCGGCACAGAGGGGATCGACCTTTCAGTCGGTGCGGTCATGGCCTTGGCGGCCTCGATGATCGCGGTGTTCATCAATCAGGGTCCATGGGTTGCGATACTCATGGCACTGGTCGTGGGGACAGCCGCCGGTCTCCTCAACGGCACCCTGGTCGCATTCCTCGGGATCCAGCCGATCATCGCCACGCTGGGCTTGTTCGTCGCCGGGAGGGGAATCGCCCTCGCCTTCACCGGGGGGCGTCTGGTCGAGATCTTCGATCCGACGATGGCGGCCATCGGTCAGCATCGACTCTGGGGCCTTCCGGTCCCGACGCTGGTGGCGGGCTGTCTCGCAGTCCTGGCCTCGATAGTGGTCAGGCGGACCCAGTTCGGCCGGAATGTCATCGCCATCGGCGGCAATCCCAGGGCGGCCCTCGGTGCCGGCCTCCCGGTCCGACCTGTGCTCCTCGCCGTCTATGCGATCTGCGCCGCGTTAGCTGCGGTAGCGGGAATCCTGGTCACTGCGAGATCAGCGGCAGCGGACCCTAGTTTCGTAGGACTGCTCGTGGAGTTGAAAGCAATCACGGCGGTCGTGGTTGGCGGAACCGCGTTGTCGGGAGGTCGGGTGCGCATCCTGGGAACGGTTGCCGGGGCTCTTCTCATGCAACTCGTCTTCTCTACCTTGATCAGACACGACCTCTCCGACTCCGATGCGAGGATGGTCGAAGCTGCGATCATCGTGGCTGCTGTCTACCTGCAACGGGAGCGGGGGAGAGCATGAGCGAGTTGGATGTCTCGCCCCGGCCGACAGTCTCCGTCGAGGCGCGCAAACCCCGCGCCCGCATCGGCTGGCGGTTGGGGCTCGACTACCTGAGACGTACGCCTTCGATCCCGGTACTGGTGCTGTTCGTCCTTGCCGGTGCGGTCGCATTCGGTGACTCGTTCCTCAGTGCGAGGAACTTCGCCAGCATCGCCGTGGCGAGTTCCTTCCTACTCATCATCGCGGTGGGGATGACCTTGGTCATCATCAGTGGCGGTATCGACCTGTCGGTGGGATCGATGCTCGCTCTGGGCGCGGTCGTCACTGCATATGCCGCCCAGTGGGGATCGCCGGCGGCAGTACTCGCTCCTCTCGTCGTGTGCACTCTGATTGGCCTGACGCAGGGTTTTCTCATCGGTGTGGCGAGGATGCCGGCATTCATCGTCACGTTGGCCGGCTTGCTGTTCGCCAGGGGCCTCGCATTCAAGATCTCCGACAACGGGAACACCACCCACATCATCCCCGAGGGCGAGTGGGTCACCCTCCTCGGTCAGGCTTCGTTCCTCGGAGTAGGCCTCCCGGCATGGATAGGACTCTTGGTCCTCCTGGTCGGGATGGTTGTCCTCTATCGAACCCCGACCGGCCTGGCGACATACGCAGTGGGAGGGTCGGAAGAAGCCGCGACAACGATGGGAGCTCGGGTCGTCAGGACGAAGGTAGCGCTCTACTCGATCCTCGGACTGCTCTGCGGGATCGCCGGCCTGCTGGTGGCAGCTCGGTCGTCGTCGGGGTTGTCGACGATAGGCGCCGGGTTGGAGCTCAAGGCGATCGCCGCCGTGGTCATCGGTGGCACCCTGCTCACAGGAGGGTTCGGAGGGCTGACGGGAACACTGGCCGGTGTCATCCTGCTCGGCGTGATCGAGAACCTGATAAATCAGATAGGGACTCTCAGTTCCTTCTATCAGCTCGTGGTGAGTGGAACCTTCCTCATCATCGTCGTTTCGGCGCAGAGCCTCTTCGCCAGACGAGAGCTGCGACGCTCCAAGGGGATGGTCTAGACATGGTCGATCTGGGCCCCCGGACCAAGACCCCGATCAAGCTCTCCGACGGCCGAGCTCTCATCTACTACGACGACCGACCCGGTGCGGACCGTTCCGCCGCAGATCTTCGGGGATTGACCAAGCCATCCGGCCATTCACAGCTGCGCTTCGACCCACTCCAGGAGGAGTGGGTCATCGTGGCCTCTCATCGCCAGGACCGGACCCATCTGCCTCCCGTCAGCGAGTGCCCCCTGTGTCCGAGCACGCCGGCGAACGCGACGGAGATCCCGGCGGACGACTATGACGTCGTCGTCTTTGAGAACCGCTTCCCTTCACTGACCTCGTCGCAGGCGGCTTCCAGTCAGAACGGTGTCCTCAGAACTGCGTCGTCCAACGGGCAATGTGAGGTGATCTGTTTCAGTAGCGCCCATGACACCTCCTACGCCTTCCTCTCCGACGAGAGGCTCCTCACCATCGCCGACTCGATAGTCGACCGAACCAGGGAGCTGTCGCTCCTTCCCGGAGTGGAGTACGTCTTGGTCTTCGAGAACCGCGGTTCCGAGGTCGGCGTGACCCTGCATCATCCCCATGGCCAGATATACGCCTATCCGTTCATCCCGACGAGGCCGAAGCGCGCCCTCGAGGCGGCGGGTCGCTACCGGGAGCGGCACGACGAGTGTCTCTTCTGTGCCGTTGCCAATGCCGAGATCGATGATGGCCGGAGGATCCTCGCCGAGTCGGGCGATTTCGTCGCCTACGTGCCCTCGGCGGCGCGTTGGCCCTATGAGGCGCACATCCAACCTCTCCGCCATGTCGCCGACTTGAGCGAACTGGATTCGGGCGAGCGTCTGCAGCTGCTCCGGCTTCACTCCGACGCCATCCGCGCGCTCGACAGGCTGTTCGAGGAGGAGATTCCATACCTCTCGTCGTTCTTTCAGGCGCCGGTCCATGAGGCGAGGGACCTTGCCCATCTGCGGATCGAGGTCGCCTCGCCGAGACGCGCCAAGGGGAAGCTCAAGTATCTGGCCACCAGCGAGTCGGCTGCGGGAGCCTTCATCAACGACATCGTGCCCGAGGAAGCGGCGCAGAGACTACGCGATGCTTGGCCCGTGGAGAGGAGAGGCGAGTCATGACAGAAAAGCTGAGAGTGGCAGTCGTGGGAACAGGAGAGTGGTGGGGGCGGGAGCACTCCCGGCTCTACAGCGAGCGCGGAGACACCGAGTTGGTAGCCGTCGTCGGCCGCACCCCCGCCAAGACCGAACGACGCGCCGAGGAGTATCACACCACGCCGTACGTCGATCTGGAGCGGATGCTCGAGGAGCAGCATCCCGACCTCGTCTCGCTCTGCCTGCCCAACGAGCGCCACTTCGAGACCACCATGCAGACCATCGAGGCCGGGTTCCCTCTTCTGGTGGAGAAGCCCCTTGTCTTCGACCTCGACGAGGCGGACCAGCTCCTCGAGGCGGCGGCGCAGCGGTCATTGTTCTTCGCCATCAACTTCAACCACCGCTATGCCGTGCCGGTGCAGCGGGCCCATCAGGCGATCCAACGTGGCGATCTGGGCGACCTGATCTTCGCCACCTGGAGGTTCGGGGGTGAGGTGGGCACAAGCAGCCATCCCCACGCCAACCTGATCGAGACGCAGTGCCACGCCTTCGACATGCTGGAGCACCTGTGCGGTCCCATCGACAGTGTGATGGCACAGATGGTCGACGACCTCACCGGCCACGGCTATTCGACCATGGTGATTGCCCTCTCCTTCGCCAGTGGAGCGGTCGGGTCATTGCTGGGTAGCTATGACACTTCCTACGCCTATGGCAATACCCACTATCTCGAGGTGAACGGCACCAAGGGGCGGGTGGTAGTGGAGGACACCGTGAAGCGGTTCGTGCTCAACAGGGCTGGCGACGAGGAGTCGACGGTTTGGGAGGCGGGCTACTTCAACGACGCGGACCGTGACTTCCACCAGATGTTCGACCGTCACCTCGATCATCTGCTGGAGGCCTTCAGGCAGGGTGACGAGCCACCGATACACGCCCGTGAAGGGAGAAGAGCCTTACAGCTCGCCCATGCTTCGATCGAGTCGTTCGAAGCCGGCAAACGTGTTGCCACCCCTTGACACCTCTACGATCCAATCCCAGCGAGACTGCCCGGCGCGGCTTCGTCGAGACGTACGACTCGGTGCCCGGCGGAGTCTGGTTTGCGCCTGGTCGCATAAACGTCATCGGCGAGCACACCGACTACAACGACGGTTTCGTGCTTCCCTTCGCCCTCGATCGTGGTGTGGCTACGGCCGCCGCACTGAGCAATGACGGCCGGGTCGACCTCGTTTCAGAACAGTTCGGCTCCGAGAGTTTCTTGCTCGAGACGCTGGGCCGGGGCGGACCCGGTCTCGGACATGCCGAGAGTGCCATTTGGACGGCGATTGCCTCTGGGATGGAGATCCCGGGCCTGAAGCTGTATATGAGCAGCTCCGTACCGGCAGGTGCCGGCCTATCGTCGAGTTCGGCGTTCATCTGTGGGCTCTTGGTGGCTGCCAACGACCTGACCGGATGGGGCATGGACGCGCCAACCCTGGCAATGAGCGCGCAACGAGCCGAAACCGAGGGGGTGGGCGTGCCGATCGGCGTGATGGACCCGATGGTCACCATGCTGTCCAAGCGGGGACACGCCTTACTTCTCGACTGCGAGAGCCTCCGATACGAACATGTCCCGTTCCGAGCGACGACGCCGGGAGCTGACACCGAGATTCTCGTCGTTGATACCCGGACGGAGAGGAGTCTGGCAACCGGGCAGTATTCCGAACGCCGTGCAGATTGCCAGAGGGCGGTGTCTGCCCTCGGATTGAGTTCGCTGCGGGCAGCCTCGACGAGCTTGCTCGAGGAGATGTCTGGTGTCCTGGGTGAGGTGAGTCTCCGGCGGGCCCGCCATGTGGTTACCGAGAACGCCCGCGTCTTGGAGGTGGTGAAGAGGCTGCGAGAGGACGATATGACAGGAATCGGCAAGCTGCTCGACGATTCCCACCGGTCACTGGCCGAGGACTTCGAGGTCAGCTCCCCTGCCCTTGACCTGGCTGTGGAGGTTTGTCGTGAGGCCGGTGCCTACGGTGCTCGGCTCACCGGAGCCGGATTCGCCGGATGTGTGATCGGCCTCTTTCCATCGGGTATTCTCCCGGTGGTCGATGCCGCGGTGAAGAAGGCGTTCTCGGCCCGTGAGATGCGTCAGCCGAGGGTACTCAGGAGCCTTTCGGGACCGGGGGCCGGGCAGGTGTCCGGCTGAATCGGGCCCCGCATCCGACGAACATCGCCGCAAAGATGCTCTGTGTCGATGCACCTCAGAGGGGTCCTGAGGGTGCCAATTGGTCGTCGCCTCGGATGGTGGTCAGGGACGGCGTCGATCCGTCAACCTCCGGTTTTCAGACCGAGTACGCCCCTCTGGCCAAATGGCAGGCAGAAGCTGGCCTATCGCGGTTTTTCCTGCTCTGGTCGGAGTTCTTGAGTATCGCGACACTGCGCGCGACCCCCCAGACTCTCGCGTGTGTTCCCGAGCGTGCCGGCCCAAGGACGGCCCGGTTGGTTGCGGGCGCGAATCCACACAGAGCGTCGGAACCGAGTTTTTTCGCTTTCAACATTCCCAACCATGGTTGCGCTCGTGCTCGCCGCGGTGTGTGGTGACCCAGGGCACCATCGAAGTCACGACTTTCGAGGTGGCGACGGCGGAGACTGACCTCGCGGCATCGCTGGACTCGATGCTCGTCACGTTTGGCAGCCGCTGAATGAACCCTCGCACCCCAGAATTCGTGCGAGCTTGGTACGAGGGGGCTACGCGGGCCCAGGTGGTGAGCGTCGACTAGGTCAACCGTCGATGCCGAGTCTCATTGAAAAACAGCCTTGTGGACCACGGGTGGCAGCCGGTCTCTCCCATGTTTGTTGGTCAGTGTTGCCAGCCGCTGTAGTAGAAATTTCTCCCACTCGTGTGCTCGACGATCGAGTTATAGCTTGAGTTCTCACTTCGACCTCTGACCCCCTGACCATGCCCCCGGCGACGACACATCCGACCGGCAGCCTCCTCCGAATCTCCCGGCGAACGGGCCGGAGGCGGTGGACTAACCAGACGCCTGACCTGTCGAAGGCAGCCCAGCGGTGGGCAAAACAAAGAAGAGTGGGGCCGGTCACCACCAGATTCAGGGGTTCTTTGCAGACACCAACATCTCGAATAGCTGCTCCACCGACTTCTTAGTCAACACCAGCTCCACCTTCTCCCTCCCATATCTCGACTGGCCCCACTCGCCTCTGCTGTTGATCCGTTTCTGAAAGTCCTCGACGGTCTCACCGGGCTTGGCGAGAGCAAAGGAGACGGCGATGGCGGGTGGGCCGAAGTTGGACGTTGGAGTGGCTGAGGTTGGGGTGGCGAGTGGCATAGATGGAGTTGTAAGCGCTGGGTGGGACAAGTCAGTCGATTGAACAAGCAGCATGCTCCTGTGTCGGAGCTGTTGCGTTTCGCTGGTGCATACCTAGTCGAACCCTTGTTCTGGGTTCGATGGCGGCGGGCGATTCGGTGACGCGTCGGCAGGGCGTCTGGCGCCGACCGCGGTCCAGGGCTGGATGCAGCCACGATATCGCTGATCTGGGCAGCCAACTGCTCGACAAGTTCGGGGCCAGCGGCGTCTGGTGACGCTGCTAAAGGCAGCCAGATGTGACGCCGTCGGTCCGAATGTAGGGAGCGAATCGGGAGCCATGAAGCCTCGCTCTCACCAACGAGAATCCTGGAGTTTGCTTGTGATACCTGAGCCAGAACGGAGTTGCCCCCCTCATCAGCAAACTGGGTACCGATGCCGAATGAACACGCGATTCCGGGATCGGCGTCACCGCCGGAGAAGTAGCGAAAAGGGTCGTAGCCGGGTTCGTTTTGCATCGGGTAGCTTCTCTCACCTGGAGGGAAGAACCGACGCGTGACTTCATCGACGATCTGGCGTAGGTTCTCCTTGCGTTCCCGCCAAGCAGGACCGAAGGCGGCTTCGTCTAGCGGCGGAATGACGAGTCCACCAAGGGTCATGCACATCGCCCGGAGCCCGCCGCGGCATAGGCGGTCCGTTGGACGTCGGTTTGGGATCAATCGAGACCGGCGACTCCACCCGAGGGGGACACGACCATCGGACCGATCGCTGCTACGCCGGGGTGGGTCCGTCGAAGGCGACCGAGACTCTTCGTTTCTGGCTTTCAGTGGTTGTGTGACTCTGGCTGCTGGAATAAGTCGTCTCCCCATGCGGGAAGGGGCCCCCCCGGATCGACTGGCTGGCTGCCACCCGGGTTGTGTTGTCGAGGAGCCGCGGTTCGTAGTGGCTGAAGAACACCCTGCCCACCAGTTCCCGGCGGCTGTGGACCCCGGTCTTTTCGAAGATCCTCTTCAGGTGTTGCTGGACGGTGTGGGTGGAGACGTACAGGGTGCTGGCGATTTCGGCGGTGGAGTTGCCCTGTAGCACCAGCCTGGTGACGTCCTGTTCCCGTTCGGTCAGCCCGTAAACGGACATGAGCAATGGAACGATGCGTGCCGGTCCTGCCGGCTCCACGATGACCGCGGTCCGCTCTATGCCGCTCCCGGAGAGCACCACCCCGTGGAGCACAGTCCAGCGCCCGGATCGGGAGAGAACCCGGGCCATGGCGACCTCCCCGGGATTCGCCTCGCTTCCGGAAGTGCGTCGGGCCTGGCTCGCTACCCCCAGGACGGAGGGCGGAAGCGGGCCACCGAGGTCTCCGAAGCCGGGCAGCTCGGAGAGCCACCGCTCCACACCCGGGCTCAACGACTCCACCTGACCCTCATGGTCGAGGACGACCAAGCCCGGCGCCTCCGGGCCTTCGGGGTCGGTGGCCTCTCCGATGAGAAGCCCGCGCCGCACTCCCTCGGCGAGGTGGGGTGACAGTGATCGGAGGAAGGCGAGTTCGGTGCTGTCGAATTCGGGCTGGCCCTCGGTTCGGTCGAAAGTAACGGTCCCCCAGTTCTCACCGCTGTTGGTACGCAGCGCCATTAGAACTTCTTGCTCAACCCCCTGCGGCTCGTAGTACATCTCGTACGCCCAGCTGCGGGACGGATCACCGTCGGTGGCTTCGTGGAGGGTCTGGATACCTCTGACGTTGGTGGCGATGGCTCGGGAGCTCATGGGGTCATCACTCAGCTCGTGGTCAATCAGGACTCTGAAAAGGGACCGGAGGTCCTCCACGTCGAGGACGCCTGAAGGAATCTGCCACCCATAGGAGTAGGTGCTGGTGATCAGCAACGAGGCTGGATCGAGGGTGTTCCAGCAAGCTCCTCCATGATGGGGAACCGCCGAGTTGATCGCCTCGGAGGCGTGGTCCAGGAATTCGGCCACGTCGTAGCCGTGCCATGTCAGCCGGGCGATCCTCTCCCCGGCCCGGTCCATTGCGTCGGCACCCATGTTTTCAGAGCTTATGTGGCGCGGCACCGGGCGGAATACCACATTTGTGGAATAGACGAATCCGCCTCACCGGTACATGTTTCCGGTCATGGGAGCAATCAATCCCGAGGAGCTGGAGACTGCTCTGGAGGACGCCTTCGTGATGCATGACACCGAGACGCTGAGCGGGCTCTTCGTCGAGGGGGCCGTCGTCATCGACGGGGAACAGTCGGCCCGTGGGCTCGAAAGGGTCACCAGGCTGGTCGCCTCTATGTGGGAAGCGGGTCAGTCTCACGTCTCCGGAACCGCCCGGGTCTTCCAGGCCGGCGACCTGGCTCTGGTTGTGAGAGCCGACGGCATGGCGGTTATGCGCCGGGGACAAGACAGCCACTGGCGCTACGCCATTTGGAGCAAGGAGGAGCAATGACATCGAGAGCTGCAGCGACGCTCGACCAGGGACAAGGAGAGGCGTGGTGGTGGGGCACAGCACTGGCTGTTATCAAGGCCACTGCCGCCGACACCAATGGCGAACTTACGGTGGTGGACGTCACGGACACCCCCGGAACACCATCCATTGGTACCGCCGTCCTGACCAAATACAGCGTCTACATATGGACGCTCGAGGGGGAGGCGGTCATCACAGCGGGTGATGAGACGAAGACCCACCAAACCGGGGACTTCTTGTTCCTGCCCCGTGGTACGCCGCTCGGCTTCGGCGTCGGAGAATACGGTTGGCGGGGGCTGATCATGACCACACCCGGAGGAATCGAAGAGGTGATACGGGGCTTGAGCGAGCCGGCCAAGAGCCTGACCCTGCCCCCACCGCCGGGGATATGGCCCAGTTTCGACCCGAGCGAACTGCTAGCCGAGCACGGCATGGCACTCGCAGAGTAAGGAGCTCCGAGATGGCGATCTGGAAGTTCCTCCACATCACCTGTATGTTCGGGACGGTCGGGGTGATCGTCGGAGAGGAGGTCCTCCTCCGAATAAGCCGCCACCCCAGATACCTCGGTGCGATCCGCCTGCTGCCTGCCTGGGACCGAATCGCCAACAATGTCGCCGGGCCGCTATTCATTGCCGGGGTCGTCTTCGGGTTCGTCACCGCCATTACCGCCGGCTACAGCCTCACCGCTCCTTGGCTGGTGACCGCCTACATACTGGTGACGTTGATGCTCATCAACGGTTTCGCGGTTTGGGACCCAGCCATCAGACGATTGAGCGCGGTGGTGAAAGCCGAATCGGAAGAAGAGGGAGCGGTCAGAACCAAAGTCAAAGCTCCTCGTCTCCGTTGGGCAGCGACCGTCGACCAGATCCTCTGGGTCGCCATCATCTTCACCATGGTTGTGAAACCCTTCGGCTGGTGAGAACACCGAAGGCATCTTCGTAACAACGTACTTCTGGCAGATCGACCGCGCGGCGGACGAGCCCGGAGCGCGCCACTAATGGCCTGCTCCTCATCGTGCACAGCGTCGACTGCGGGAAGCCACCGGCAAGATGCCCCCTTTGTCGGTGGACCGATAGACCCGCGGGAAAGTATGACAGCCGAAGAAACTCGACGGTCTGCGAGAAGCATTCGAAACTGATAGTCACGACTTATGCTGACGACCTGGCCGATCTAGGCGTTGCCGAGGCTGCATTACGACTCTGGCGTACCCGGCCGCCCATCTCTTCGCGGGGTTCGAGCAATTGCCGGGCAACGCTGGGGCAGCAACACACGTGAGATGTAGCCGAATCGAGTGGGATCCCGTGAAGCGCGGTGAGCACCCACCGGAAGCACAAATTCCCTGGTCAAGTGCCCGCTCCGAAAGGTCTTCCTCGCTAGTGGATGGTGGTCAGGGACGGCGTCGATCCGTCGACCTCCGGTTTTTCAGACCGGCGCTC
>CAZLEQ010000003.1:0-111071 GCA_964558575.1 uncultured Acidimicrobiaceae bacterium
TTTGGCCCACTGTGGAAGTGAGCGCGACGAACCAGCTCCATCACATCTGGGTCTCGGAGTGATGCCCCTATGAAGACGACCGTCGACGTGGCAAAGACCGCAAACATGCGGAGGAGGGTGGCGTCGTGGAGATATTGCCGGTTGTAGTCGGCCATGGTCAGCGTCAGCCGGTCTTCAAGTGTTCCATGCAGGTGCAAGACGGCCCTGCGGGGTGAGTCCTCCGCCATCAAGGACAAGAACCCGCTGAACTGCTCCTGATCACGCCCACTGCGCGGGACACATGGCTCCACGCTCGATAGCAGTCCGCTCGAGTCCTCGGCCACCCAACGCCCTGCCTCAGTCACTTCCTCGTCGCAGGCTTGCTCGATCAGACGGTCGTAGTTGGTAGTGATGTAGTGTTTGAATGGAAGGCGGGCCAGCATCGTGTGGATCGCTCCGGGACCCCCAGGAGAGCGCTCCTCGAAGACGCGCCGCACGGCATCGATCAAGGAGTCTTCGAGGTCGCTGTCGAATTGCTCTGCCACCCACCGAAGGTCCTGGTCGCTCTCAGATCGGGATAGCCCGCGTGTGGCGGCCACCTGTTGGTAGAGCCCATCGATCAACTGATCCCACGTCGGATAGCCGACGCTCGCGCTCGCTCCGGCACCAACGAAAGCGATCGTCCTCGATCGCAGCATCCGTCGTGCGAGTCTTCTCATTGTGGCGGACATAGACCCCCCGATCTCGTCCGGGCCGCCACGCGACGGCGGCCATTGGAGAAACATACGCCGAAACTTGCGGTTCGTCAGGATCCGGAACCTGACAAATCTCTGCTCGAATCACCGGCCACAAGAAGAGGAGAATTCGGCCGCAGTGATACATCACAATGGGCCGCCATCCTCCAGATGTTGGTGTCGCGATACGAGAACCCACCGGGGAGTCTTCAGTTCCTGACCGCCTTCTAGCTGGAAGTAGCCGAGATACTCCTGACTGGCCTCGAGAGGGATCCCACCCAGTATCGGGGTTGAACGACCCACTCTGGCCGTATTCCTGACCGCTCAGGGGTGCTCAGCCGTCACGGCTGAGACCATGACGAGCGAGGAACTGGTCCACCTTCTCCTGCTCTCCGGGCAGGTCGACGTTGACGATCTTCACCACGCCGGCGCCGGGGGACACGGTGACGAGCTGTTCCGCCATGTGGGAGAGGGTCTCCTCGCCCACTGTGAGGATGTCCGAATAGCTGACCCGGAACGTGTTCGGATCCTCGGTGGGGTAGATCACGTGGTCGTAGCCCACCTCATCGAAGAGACGACGGGCCATCTCAGAGGCTTCCCGGTAGCTGGAGACGATCTCTTCGCGTCCGTTCAAGACCCGGTCGCCGATGGTGTACACGACCTCCTCCGCCATCACCCCGGCCGCCGTCGCGTAGTCGTCGGAATCGAGTGCCTGCGCCAAAGCCTCGACGTAGTCGATGGGTGATGTCATGCTCGGATCGTAAGCGGTTTACGCCCGGGGAGCGTCAGCAGGAAAGCACCAACGAATCGCCGCTCATCGCTCTGCGATGTCACCTCGAAAACGTCGGCAGCGTCTGGCTGTCGGCCTTGGTAGCGTCTTGGAACAGAAGACCGAGTACCGCCGGCGGTGGGCCTTCGGGCGCAGTCCGCTGACGATCACCGGAATCGTGACATCGCATCCGGCATCGCACTCGGGGGGAGCTGATCTCATTTCCACCGCCAGTCCCGCCAGACTCGGAACACGACAGGTCTGGCCATCGGGCTTCGATGCAGTGCCGAGCGAAGAAACCGGTTCACACCAACCGCAACACCAGCCGCGCCGTGTAGCCGGCCATCACCCCCCAAAAGAGCCAGGTGTAGCCGAGCTCGCCGATGCCACGGTTGATCCACCGACCCGAGAAGGTGGCCACCAACATCAGCGGCAACGCGGCCAAGGCGAGGACGAAGCTGTCACCACCCACCAGGTTGGCGTCGGCGAACACCACGGTCTTGATGACGTCGCCAGCCAGAGAGGCGAGGGAGGCGGCGCCGACGAAATGGGCTCGATCGAGGTCGAGTTGACGGATAGCCATTCCCTTCAACGGTCCCGAGGTGCCTGAGAAACCCGAGGTCGCACCGGAGCCGAAGGCGAGCAGCGGACCGCCCACCCGACGCAGTCGGGTCAGGTCGGGACGCTCTGCGGTCAGGGCGGCGACGAAACTGGCGATCACCGCGATGGTGACCACCTGCTCGGGGGCGGCGACCAGAAGCCCTGCCCCCAGACCCGCGCCCGCTGCCACGAGCGCGATCACCACCAACGCCTTGCGATAGGGCATGGTCTCCCGGTAGGCGAACACCTTGACCACGTTGTTCGCCGCCAGGAGCAGGGCGGCCAGGGCCACACCCTCCTTGGTCCCGAGAACCAGCGCCAGGGTCGGCACCAGCACCAGCGACCCACCCAAACCGGCCGCAGCGGACACGGTGAACGAGACCGCCACCGCGACCAGAGTGATTACGACGACGCCGGTCTCCATGGTCAGCTCATGTGTGGACGGCGGGCAGATCGGCTTCCTTCAGCATGGCGTTGAGCGCCGCCAGATCGTTGGCCAGCACGTCGTCGAGCCTGGCCACCTGCTCGTCGATCTGGGCCGAGTATTTGTCGGCCACCCTCAAGGCGTTGCGGGTGGGACGGGCATCGGCCGAGCCGACCACGCTGATCACCGAGGCCAGCCTCTCGGCGAGACGGGCCGGCTCGTTGAGCCCGAAGGTGTCCCTGTGCTCTCCGGGGAGCATCAGCTGGTCCTCGATCTCGTGGACCTTGTCCTCCAGCTCGTCTGCGGTGGCACGCACATCGTCGCTCAGGTCACCACGCTCCCGCCACACGGTGAGCTGCTTTCTGATCGACCGGCAGGTGGTGACCGCCTCATGCGCCTTGGAGACCTCGTCCCGGATGCGGATCAGCGTCTCGAGCTGCTCCTCGAGATCCTCACGTGTGACATCGACCCGGGGGTCGTTACGCACCTCGAAGCTCTGGGTGACGGTGGTGGTCTCACCGGAAGGATCGGTGACCAACAGGCTGACCTGATAGCTGCCCGGGACCACCAGCGGCCCGATGTTGGCCTCGGCACCTAGCTTGTTACCCAGCACTCGTGTCGCCCCGGCGTGGCGGAGGTCCCAGACGAAGCGGTTGATACCCGGCTTGGTGGTGATCCAAGGCCCGGCATGGAACGCCTTCTCGTCGTCGCTCATCTCCTCCCACGCATTTGGCTTCGGCTCGAAGCGGCGTACCAGGTTGCCGTCGGCGTCGACGAACTCGAGGGCGACCTCGGTCCCCTCCTCCAGCTCACCGGGTGCGTAGTGGACCACCGGGCCGGCCGGTCCCGACTCGCCGGCGTCGAGAAAGGTACGTCTCGGCTGGCCGGTGTCGTCGAGCTCGGCGTCGAAGATGGTCGCCTTGCCCAGCGACACCCAATAGTCCCTTCCCTCAGTGGTCACCCACGGGCCGAACAGGTCGGGGAGGATCCGCCAGGCGTCCCTCGGCCGCAACAGCCGGGGTAGGTCGTCGGGCCGGTCGAGCAGCTGATAGAGCGGGGTGAGGTCGTCGAGGATCCAAAAGGAGCGCCCGTGGGTGGCGATCACCAGGTCGGTCCCTTTCACCGTGAGGTCGTAGACCGGAGTCACCGGAAAGTTGGACTGCCAGCGCCGCCAGCTCGCCCCGTCGTCGGTGGAGAGGTAGAGACCGGTCTCGGTGCCCAGGTAGAGGACGCCCTCACGGTTGGGGTCGGCCCGTATCACCCGAACGTAATCGTCCCCAGGAACACCCTCGCCGACGATCGAGATCCAGGTCTGCCCGTAGTCGCGGGAGCAGTAGAGGTAAGGGGCCTTGTCGTCCAGCTTGTAGCGGGTGGCGGCCACGTAGACCGTGCCTGCCTGGTGCGGTGACGGCTCCACGGTGCGAACGAAGCTCCACTCGGGGAGATCGGGCGGGGTGACCTCCTCCCAGTTCTCCCCACCGTCTGTGGAGAGGTGGACCAGCCCGTCGTCACTGCCCGCCCAGAGCACCCCCGCCTCGAGGGGGCATTCCCGGAGGGTGGCAATCGTGCAGTAGTGCTCGGCTCCGCTGGTGTCCTTGGTGATCGGACCCCCCGAAGCGGCCAACTTCTCCGGATCATTGCGGGTGAGGTCTTCGCTGATCGGCTCCCAGGTGTATCCCTCGTCGGTGCTGCGGAAGACCACGTTGCCCGCGGTGTAGACCACGGAGGGGTCGTGTGGGGAGAAGAGGATCGGGTAGGTCCAGGGAAAGCGGTAGTCCAGCTCTCCCGGTCCGATGCCGCCATGGGCCTCCGGCCAGGCGTTGACCAGACGGATCTGCCCGGTGCGGTGGTCGTAGCGCTGCAACGACCCGCCACCACCGGGCGATGATCCCACTGCGCCCACGAAGACGATGTTGGGGTCCTCGGGGTGGACGGCGACGAACCCGCTCTCCCCGGTGCCGGCGGCGTAACAGTCGGCCCAGGTGATCGCCCCGTCCACCGTCCCGCTGGGCACGGCCACACTCGAGTTGTCCTGTTGGGTGCCGTAGACGTGGTACCAGGGCTGGCGGTTGTCGGTGGCGACCGTGTAGAACTGGGCGGTGGGCTGGTTGTAGATGCTGCTCCAGGTCTCCCCGCCGTTGAACGAGACGTTGGCTCCGCCGTCGTTGCCCTGGATCATCCGGCGGTTGTCCCGGGGGTCGATCCACAGGTCGTGGTTGTCGCCGTGGGGGGTGGCCACCCGGTCGAAGCTCTTGCCGCCGTCGGTCGACTTCCACAGCTCCAGGTTGTTCACCCAAACGGTGTCGGGGTCGATCGGGTCGGCGGTGAGGTGCATGTAGTACCAGGGGCGGTAGCGGAGCTTGGTCTCGTCGCAGACCAGCTTCCAGGTCTCCCCGAAATTGTCGGAGCGGTAGAGCCCCGGCTTCTCCGCCGCCTCGATCAGCGCCCAAACCCGGCCGGCCCTGGCCGGTGAGGCGGCCACCCCGATCCTGCCCAGGATCCCCTTCTCGGGGAGGCCCTCGTTGCGGGTGATGTCGACCCAGGTGTCTCCCCCGTCGGTCGACTTCCAAAGCCCGCTGTCCTCGCCGCCGCTCGACAGCTGCCAGAAATTGCGGTGGGTCTGCCAGATGGTGGCGTATACCACCTCGGGGTGGTGTGGGTCGAAACTGACGTCGACCGCCCCGGCGCGGGCCGACTTGTAGAGCACCCGGTCCCAGGTCTTGCCGCCGTCCCTGCTGCGGTAGAGGCCCCGGTTGGGGTTGGGTCCGAAGGCGTGGCCCAGGGCGGCCACGTAGACCAGGTCGGGGTTCTTGGGGTGGATGCGCACCTCGCCAATGTGCCGGGTGTCGCCGAGACCGCAATGGGTCCAGGTGGCCCCCCCGTCGGCGGAGCGATAGACCCCGTCGCCGTGGGAGACATCGAGACGAATACAGCTCTCCCCCATCCCGGCGAAGATCACGTTGGGGTCGGACCGGGAGATTGCCAGGGCGCCCACCGAGCTGGTCCTCAGGTACCCGTCGCTGACGTTGCGCCAGGTGACCCCGGCGTCGTCTGTCTTCCACACTCCCCCGGCGACGGCGCCGAAGTAGAAGGTGCCGAGATGCTCCGGGTCGCCGGCCACCGCCACCACCCGACCACCCCGGGTGGGTCCGATGCAGCGGAACCGCATCGAGTCGATCAGGTCGTTGGCCAGGGGGATGTCAGACAGCATCATGATCGGCGGCGAGGCTAGCGGTGGAGAGCTTCGGGTGGGTCGGTGGACTCGAGCAGCTCGTGGCGTCGCCATATGAGCTACCATATGGTGATGGCAAGACGTGAAGTGCTGGTCCAACTCGACGACGAGCTGGTCGAGAGGCTCGACGAGGTGGCCAGGCGAAATGAGGTGAGTCGGTCTGAGCTCCTGAGACGGGCGGCCTCGGCGCTGCTGCAGGCAGACGAGTGGGCACAAGCCGACGAACGTTTGGTCGAGGGTTACACCAAATATCCGCCAGACCCAGTCTTACTGGAGGCAGCTGAGAGAATGGCAGCCGAAACGGCGCCCGAGTGGTAGCCCGAAACGAGATCTACTGGGCCGACCTCGGGCCTGAAGGTGGTCGCCGTCCCGTCTGCGTGCTGACCCGCGACGCGGTGGTCCCCGTCGTCGACCGAGTCACCTGTGCCCCCATCACACGGACCATCCGCAGTATCCCTTCCGAAGTCGAGGTCGGACCGGAGCACGGTCTGCCGCAGAGAGCCGTCATCAACTGCGACAACCTTCTCACGATCGGAAAACGTCGACTCGACTCCCGCCCGGTAGGACACCTCGACTCGGGCACACGAGCCAAACTCGACCGAGCCCTCCGCTACTCACTCGAAATCATCTACTGACCCCACGCTTTTGCTACTCATCGGATTCGCAGCGTCGCGGCAGTCTCAGCCGTTTCACGGGCTCGACGCTTGCGACTCGGGTCTGCGTCGATGACCAACTCCACAGGGGCCGACCGTCAGCCCGAAGCTCAGTCGTCGGCCTCGGCTCCCATCCGGTCCACCACCCTCTGCAGGCTCTCTCGGGCCTGGCGCGCCACCCCTTCCAGGGCCGGGTTGTCGGTGAGGTCGACCATAACCCCCGGATCCAGGGCCGCCACGACGGTGCCGTCGTCGTCATCCTGATAGACCACCACATTGCAGGGGAGCAGCAAACCGACATCGGCCTCGTTCTCCAATGCCTCATTGGCCAGCTGGGGGTTGCATGCACCCAGGATGCGGTAGGGCCGGCGGTCGAGACCCAGCTTCTCCTTCAGGGTGGAGGCGACATCGATCTCGGTCAGTATCCCGAATCCCTCCTCTGCCAGGAGCTGGCGCACCCTGGTCTCGGCGGACGCCATGTCGAGGGGGGAGCGGGTCTTCAGCCCATAGCTGGTGTCAGCCATTGTTGGTCCTTTCACGGTCCGATGATGCCGACCGTCACGGTTGCTCGTGTCTCACCCCGCAACCTACAGCCTCCCATCCCACTGGAGGTCCACGACGACATCGGTGAGATCGCCATCGAAGCAGCACATGGCTGAGCCGTATCCCGGGCGCGGCGGGATCACCAGCGTCTCTACCTGATAGCCGGTCTCGACCCTCTGGCCCGAGTGAGCATCGCACTCCCCTCTTCGGACACCTCGGCGAGCGGCGACGCCAGGGCGTCTGCAACGACTGACGCATCGAGGCCGTGGGCGGTCAGGGACTTCTCCTGCCACTCCAGCATGTCGACCACTATCTGGTCGTCGCCGGTCAACAAGCCTCCCTCGATCGCCCGAAGCAGCAGTGCGACCTCGTCCTTTAGTCTCGGCACCTCGAGGACAGCTTCTGCTCTGCCCAAGATGGTGGACCTCGAAGCCACCAGTCGCTCCAGACCGGGGGACAGTTCGGCGACTGTGGTGATCTCTGGGCTCCCCTTGTCGACCCAACTGTCCACCACCCCGGCGACATCGCGGAGCGACGGGACGTAGGCATCGGCTCCCACGGCTTCGGACCATTGCCCTTCGCTGCCGAACGCCTTGCCCCCGACCAGCACCGGCACCCCCACATCGTGCGCGGCCGCCACGACGGCCCGGGCACCGAGGAGATGGGTTGTCATGGCCACCGACAGGACCAGCGCGGAGGGGGGTTCGCTCTCCAAGAAGTCATGGAGGTCGTCGCCTGGCACGTTCGCACCGAGGAAAGTCGTCCGGTAGCCCAAGTACACGAGGTGGGCCGCCGCAGCTCGCGCCGGTAACGAATGGTCGTCTCCTTCGGCGGTGGCGACGACCACCAGCGGCGCATCCTCCGGTTGGTCGAACATCCCGATCAGGAGAGAGATCACGGTCTCGATGGTCGCGGTGACGACGTGCTCCTCCGCGACCAGGTAGTCACCCTGCGCCCACCGCTGCCCGACCGATCTCTCGGCTGCGATCAGATAGTCGAAGAGGACCGAATCGAAGGCCACACCCTCTTCCATGAGGTTCGAGACGATCCGGTAAAGCTTTCCGGCGTCGCCCGACATTGCGCTCGAGATCAGCGCCAGCTCTATCTCAGGGAACTCGGGGGCGGTCATGGGGTGTCTCTCGTGAGGCAGCGCAGACGAGGCTAGTGCGGCCGGCAGTCTCCTCACCCGAGCGCGTGGGGCGGTTCGAACGTATTGTCTGACACGGTGGGAACCGCAGAGAACAACATCGACGACGCGACGCTCGTAGCCCGAGTCGCCGAAGGCGACCGCGACGCCCTCGAGACGGTGTTTCAGCGGCACGGAGGGGCGGTCCAGTCGATGGCGCTGCGGGTGCTCCGCAACGAGGCGCTGGCCGAGGACACGGTGCAGGACGTGTTCGTCGGGTTCTGGCAGGCGCCGGAGCGCTTCGACGCCACACGGGGCACCTTGCGCACATACCTGTTGACTCTCGCCCACCGGAGAGCCGTGGACACGGTGCGGTCTGAGCAGGCGCGGTTCAACCGCGAGGAGAAGGTCCCCGGGGATGTCCCCGGCTCGATAGAAGACGAGGTCTGGAGCCGGGCAGTCTCCGACCAGGTTCGCCAGGCCGTCGAGTCTCTCAGCGACGGGGAGAGGGAGGCGATAGAGCTCGCTTACTTCGGGCACCTGACATATATCGAGGTGGCAGAACGGCTGGGATTACCCGAAGGCACGGTCAAGAGCAGGATCCGCGCCGGGATGCGCCGGCTCAGCGTGGCACTGGCGGAGGTGTCGTCATGAGCGACCCCACCGACTTCCACGACCAACTCGTGCTCTACGCGACAGGTGCGCTCACCAAGGCCGAGATGATCGCGTTCGACGACCACCTGCAGAGCTGCCCGGATTGCCAGTCCCGGACCCCTCGGCTGTTCGAGACCGTTGCCGCCCTGATCCCCGACAGCCCACCGCCGAAGCAGACGTGGAGCCGGATCGTCTCGGCCATCGAGGGGGGTTGAACCGGCCGTGCCACCGCCGAAGCAGACCTGACACCGCTCCACTAAGCGCCGTTGGCCTCGACCCCGGCAGCACCAGGAGACCCGCGCCCGGCCGAATCCCGCCTTCCGATGTTCACCAAGGAAGGCAAGGACTGGAATGTGGTGGCCCCCGATGTTGACCCCGCGCACAGCTGGGGCCTGAAGAGCGCCACCGAGCACATCGAGGAAGCGGTTGCCCCAGTGCTCGATCTGCCTGAGGGAGCCGAGAGACACCCATGGTCTCAGGATGCCGACTACCGGGTCGCTGCCGGAAACATGGAAGAGCCGAGCGTGTTGCGCCGAGCCCGCGATGCCCGCAGCGAACCGAACGCTCAGCAGAAGGCCGACGTAGTCGACCTAGGACCCTCGCCCGATCAACCCTCCGTCGAATCGAAGTCGATCGCCGCCTGTAGGAACTCCCTGAGGAGCTCCTCTCCCTTCTCCTCGAGCCCGCCGAAGATTCGCTCCTCGATGACGTTCACCTCCTCGTCACAGGCCTTGAGCAACGCCATCCCCTCGTCGGTGAGCTCGGTGAGCTGGATCCGGCCATGGTCGGGTGACACCCGCCTGGTGATCAGCCCCCGCTCCTCCAGCCCGTTCACCATCTGATGCATCGCCTGGGCAGTGATATAAGAGCGCCGCGCCAGTTGGGCATTGGAGAGCCCCGGCCGGTGTTCCAACACGCTCATCAGCGTGTACTGGGGGACCGACAGCCCGAAACGCTCGAGGACGTTGGCCAGCTGGGAGCGGACGAGCCGATCGAGCCGAGCCACCAGATAGCTCGTGCGGGGCCCCTCATCGACACGATGGCGGGTCATGACGTCATGAACCTATATCGAAGTCGCCGAGTTACACGAGATCGTCCGGTATGAAGTAGGCGGACCAAGCTCACCATCCCTCGAGCCCGAGCAGGGCGACGGCGTTGTCCTTGAGGATCATCCGCTCCACCGTCTCGTCGACCTCCAGAGTCCGGAAGTCATCGATCCAGCGATCCGGAGTGATCAGCGGGTAGTCGGAGCCGAAGAGCATCCGGTCCTTCAGCGGGCCCTTCATGTAGGAGACCAGCTGGGGCGGGAAGCGCTTCGGAGACCACCCCGACAGGTCGATGCGCACCTGGGGCTTGTGGAGCGCCACCGAGAGGGCTTCGTCCTGCCAGGGAAAGGACGGGTGCGCCATGATGATCTTCATCCCGGGGAAGTCGACGGCGACCTCGTCGATCAACATGGGGTTGCCGTGTCTCAGCCGGATACCACCGCCCCCGGGGAGACCGGCCCCGATGCCGCTGTGCCCAGTGTGGAAGAGAGCGATCGACCCGTGTGCCTCGATCAGCTCATAGAGCGGGTAGGCAATGCGATCGTTGGGGTCGAACTGCTGGATGTTGGGATGGAACTTGAAACCGCTCACCTCCCCGTCCTCGAGCAGCTCCTCGGCCTCTCTCACCCCGTCTGCTCCCCGGCGTGGATCGATGCTGGCGAAGGGGATGAGCACGTCGGCATGTTGCCGGGCGCCGTCCACCACGAAGCTGTTAGGGATCCTGGGCTGGCCGGTGGTGAGGGCGGAGTCCACGCCGAACACGACCGCCATCATCCGGCGCTTCCGGTAGTAGTCGGCGACCTCGTCGAGGGAAGGCAGGCGGACCTCCCCCTTGAAGTACCGGCCGGCCGCCTCCCTCAGCTCCGGGGAGAGATGATCGTCACCGTCGGGGCCGACCTCGATGTGGACGTGAACGTCGATCGCGGCCCAATCTTCGGCTGCTGGTGGCAACATTCCCTCCTGGGTGAGACCCGGGGAAAACGATATCAAGGTACCTGATATATTGCGACCCATCGCCGATGCTGGAGGTCACCACGCGTGAGAGGCCTGATGCAGGACATCCCGCTCACCATCCCGCTGATCCTGCGTCGGGCGATGTCGATCGGATCCGACATGACCGTCACCTCGGTCGAGCCGGCCGGGACCGATCGACGAACCTGGGCCGAAGTCGGAGAGCGCTCGTTGCGTCTCGCCTCCGCCCTGGAGACCCTCGGCGTCTCCCCCGGCGCCACGGTGGCCAGCTTCGCCTGGAACGGCCACCGCCATCTCGAGCTCTACTACGGGGCGCCGTGCTCGGGTCGGGTGCTCCACACGATCAACGTGCGACTCCACAGCGACGTCGTCGAATACGTCGTTGGCCACGCCAGTGACGAGGTCGTCTTCGTCGACGCCTCGTTGACCCCGACGCTGGCGCCGTTGCGCCAGCGTCTCCCGGTGAAGGCCTTCGTCGTGATGGAAGACGGCGCCGACATAGACCCTGCCTTCGCCGACGACCCCCGGTACGAGGAGTTGATGGCGGCCCACGACCCGGCAGAGCCGGTGGAGCTGGACGAGAACGACGCCGCCTCGATTTGTTTCACCAGCGGCACCACCGGAAAACCCAAGGCGGTCGTCTACTCCCATCGCTCCGTGGTCCTCCACGCGATGGGCGAGCTCATGGTCGACGGCCACGCGGTCCGCCGGGGCGACATCGTGTTGCCGCTGACGCCGATGTTCCACGTCAACTGCTGGGGGCTCCCCTACGCCGCGGGCCTCGCCCCAGCCTCGCTGGTCTTCGCCGGCGCCGACACCAGTCCCCCGGCCGCGGCTTCGCTCATCGAGCAGGCCAGGCCGACGGTGCTCGCCGGAATCCCCACGTTCTGGGTGCAGATGAACGAGGTCTTCTCCTCGAGCGAGTACGACCTCGGCTCGGTGGAGCGCATTCTCTGCGGCGGGGCGGAGGCGCCACCCGCCCTGATCCGGAAGTACACCGACCGTGGCATCCACTTCTTCCACGCCTGGGGAATGACCGAGATGTCACCCAGCGGCACCGCCAACTGGATCCCTGCCCACAGCCAAGAGGTCGAACACGGCGCCAAGCAGGGGATCGCCGCACCGACAGTCGAGCTCCGGCTGATGGTCGACGACGACACCGAGGCACCCTGGGACGGGGAGACGGTCGGCGAGCTGGAGGCGCGTGGGCCCTGGGTCGCCGCCGCCTATTACCAGCCCGACGATGACGCCAACGAGACACGGTTCCATGACGGGTGGCTGCGCACCGGCGACGTGGGGCGGATGTACCCCGACGGTACCCTGGAAATCGTCGACCGCACCAAGGACCTGGTGAAGTCGGGCGGTGAGTGGATCAGCTCGGTCGAGCTGGAGCGGGCCCTGGCATCACATCCGGGAGTCAGGGAATCGGCCGTGGTGGCGATCCCTCACGAGCGATGGGGGGAGCGCCCTGCGGCTCTGGTCGTCCTGTCACAGCCGGGAGCGGCCAGCGTCGACGAGCTGAAGGAGTTCCTGTCCACCAGGGTCACCTCCTGGCAGATCCCCGACCTGATCGAATTCGTCGACGACCTGCCCAAGACAGGCGTGGGGAAGATCGACAAGCGACGTCTCCGCGACGAGGTAGTCCCGACGCTCGTCGGCAAGGTCTAGCGGCGACCCGGTTCAGTCGTAGAAGCGATAGACCGCCTCGGCAGCCAAGGCAGGCTTCTCGGACCCCTCCACCTTCATACTCAGGTCGGCCACCACCTCCACACCCCCCGACACCTCGCTCGCCGAGACGACCTTGCCTACGAGGCGGACCCGGGATCCCACCGGCACCGGAGCGGGGAAGCGGAGACGGTTGAGCCCGTAGTTCACCGCCATGCCCACTTTCTCGACCTGGAGCAGCTCGGACCAGAGCGGGATGACCAGGCCCAGAGTGAGATAACCGTGGGCGATAGTCGACCCGAAGGGCCCGGCGGCGGCGCGCTCGGGATCGACGTGGATCCACTGATGGTCGCGGGTGGCGTCGGCATAGGTGTCGATGTCGTCCTGGGTGATCTCGATCCACGAGCTCTCCCCGAGCTCGGTCCCGGCCTCGAGGTCGAGGAGGTCGGAAGGTTTCTCAATTGACAATGGCACCGAAGCTCCTCCCTATCTGTCGAAGTCCGGGGGCGCTATCCCATAGGACTCCAGGCTCTCCCCGACGGTCGTGGAGAAGACGTCGGCGATGGCATCTGCATCCCAGCCTCCGTCCTTGAAGGCGCTGCGCACCTCGACCGGATGAGACCACAGGCTGAGACGGTCGCCCCCGATTCCGATGCACTGCCCGCTGATGTCGGTGGAACGGTCGGACGCCAGGAACACGACCAGACCGGCGCAGTCCTCCGGGGTCCCGAATGAGATCGCCCTTCTAACCTCGGCCGGGATCGGCTCGCCCCGCTCCACCATCTCGGCGTACGGCGCCAGGAACGGCACGGTGGCGGTCATCGCGGTGACCGCGTTGGGGATGATGGCGTTGACGGTCACGTCGGCCCGGGCCAGCTCCATCGCCCAGGTCCTGGCCATGGCGGCGATACCTGCCTTGGCTGCGGCGTAGTTGGTCTGACCGAAATTGCCTCGTTGCCCTGCCGGAGAGCCGGCGAGGATGAGACGACCCCCCTTCCCGGCCTCCCGGAACCGGATCGCGGCGGCACGGGCGCAGGTGAAGGTGCCCCGGAGATGAACCCGGATCACGTCGTCGAAGTCCTCGTCGCTCATCTTCCAAAGCGTCCGATCACGCAAGATCCCGGCGTTGGTCACCATGACGTCGAGCTGGCCGTAGGTCTCCACGGCCGCCGACACCAGCGCTTCGGCGGCGTCGGAGTCGCCGACCGGGATCCCGACGCCGGTTGCCTCGCCCCCGGCGGCCCTGATCTGGCTTGCCGCCCCAGCTGCCCTCTCGTCGTCGACGTCGTTGACCACCACTGCCGCGCCTGCCGCAGCGAGCGCCGACGCATAGGCCAGACCCAAGCCTTGCCCGCTTCCGGTGACGACCGCGACCTTTCCGGTGATGTCCATGCGTGCTCCGTTGTCAGGTCGCGGGAGTATAAAGAAACATGATACTCAGACAAGTCCCAGTCGGTCCTGCCAGATGCGCCGGTCCTCGGCGGCCGAGGGGCTCCCGGTCGATGAAGGGGCCACAGAAGAACTCCCCCATTTTCTCTTGCCTGTATCAAGTAGCTTGATAATATCGCCCCCACTCGAAGAGGAGCTGGCTACGAGATCGAATCTCGAAGGGCTGCGCAGATCCGGGCATCGCGGATCGGTTGAGGAGGCGTCGTGCTCGAGCTGGTAGACGTCGCCAAGAGCTTCGGCGGGCTCCGCGCTCTCGACAGCCTCTCCTTCGAGGTGGCTGCCGGTGAGATCCTGGGCTTGATCGGCCCCAACGGGTCGGGCAAGTCGACCGCATTCAACGTCATCACGGGGGCGCTGCCCAGTGACGCCGGACGTGTCATCTTCGACGGCGAGGACATAACCGGGCTGTCTTCCCATCGCATCTCACACAAGGGGATCGCCCGGACGTTCCAGGTGGTGAGACCCTTCCCCAGTTTGACCGCGCTGGAGAACGTGTTGGCGGGACGTCTCTTCGGTGGTCAGGGCGCGGCCCGCGACGAGGAAGCCGCCATCGCCGCCATGGAAGTGCTCGACCGGGTCGGCCTCGCCGGTAAAGCCGGGGTCACCGCGGAGTCGTTCACGATCGTGGAGAGGAAATGGCTCGAGGTGGGACGGGCCCTCGCCAGCGACCCGAAGTTGATGCTCCTCGACGAATTCATGGCCGGCCTCACACCACGGGAGATCCCTGACGCGATCGACCTGGTCAAGTCGGTCCGCATCTCGGGAGTCACCATCGTGCTCGTCGAGCACGTCATCAAGGCGATCACCGGCGCCTGCGACCGGGTGGTGGTCCTCGACGCCGGGAAGAAGCTGGCCGAAGGCACGCCGAACGACATCGTCAACGACCTGGCGGTCATCGAGGCGTATCTGGGGAAACGTCATGCTCAGGGTTGACGGTCTCCAGGTGGCGTATGGCGACCTCCAGGTGGTGTGGGACGTGTCGATCGACGTCCCGGAGGGTTCGATCGTGGCGATACTCGGCCCAAACGGGGCCGGCAAGACCACGACCCTCCTCGCCCTCATGGGTCTCCTCCCGGTCAAGGCAGGCGCAGCCTCGTTCAAAGAGACCTCCCTCATCGGATTGCCCACACACCAGATGGTGGAACGGGGGCTGGTGATGATCCCCGAGGAGAGAGCAACCTTTTCCTCCCTGACCGTCGAGGAGAACCTGGAGCTCGGCGCCTACACGCGGCGAGCGCGCGCCTCGCAGGTCGAGACCATGAGAGACGTGTACGACATCTTTCCCCGTCTCGCCGAGCGCATGACACAGTCGGCGGGAACGTTGAGTGGCGGCGAGCGTCAGATGCTGGCCATCGGGAAGGCGCTGATGGCCCGTCCCGAGCTGCTGATCCTCGACGAGCCCTCCCTGGGCCTGGCTCCGATCGTCGTCGAGAAGATCTTCGAGGTGATCAGCGAGATCAGAGACCGGGGCGTCTCGGTGCTGATGGTCGAACAGCACCTGGAGATGGCCCTGGAGGTGGCCGACTACGGATACATCCTCGAGATGGGCTCGGTCGTCACCGAGGGGACGAGCCCGGAGTTGGAGGCCGACAGCAGGGTTCAGGAGGCGTACCTGAGCCTATGACCCCGCTGATCCTGCAGAGCGTGGTTTCCGGCATCCTCGTAGGAGGCATGTACGGGCTGGTCGCCCTCGGGCTCGCTCTGGCGTTCGGTGTCCTCAAGGTCCTCAACGTCGCCCACGGCGAGCTCCTGATGCTGGGCGGCTACGCATCCTTCTTCGCCTTCACCTTCTGGGGTCTCGACCCGTTCCTGTCGATGCCGCTCACCTTCGTCGCCATGTTCGGATTCGGTGTCGTCCTCTACCTCGTCCTGTTCAGATACGTCACCAGGACCGAGATCCACACCAGGATCAAGAACTCCCTCCTCATCTCCTTCGGGCTGGTGCTCGTGCTCCAGGCTCTGGCCGTGCGCTTCTTCACCGCCGACGAGCGGACCATCTCGACGGTCTACTCCCTGGACGCCTTCACGTTCGGTTCCGTGAGGGTCCCGGTCGTGAGGTTGGCGGGTCTCGTCGTCGCGGTGGTGGCGGCGTTGGCTCTGGAGTGGCTGCTCTCCCGCACCCGGTTCGGCCGGGCACTGCGGGCGACATCCGAAGACTGGACCCGGGCTGCACTCACGGGTGTAGACGTGGGACGGGTCTACCTGGTCGCCTTCGCCATCTCCGCTGCCCTGGCCGCCCTCGCCGGCTCGCTGGTGAGCCTCGGATACAGCGTCAGCCCGAGCATCGGCCTCGGGTGGACGCTGAAGGCGCTGATCGTCGTGGTCCTCGCCGGCCTCGGGAGCATGCGCGGGATCATCGTGGCTGGGCTGTTCCTCGGGCTCGTCGAGAGCCTGGCGAGCGTGTGGCTGGGCGGGCAGTACCGGGAGGTGGCGGCGCTGGTGTTGTTCCTCGTCATCCTCAGCTTCCGGCCGCATGGGTTCCTCGGGAGGGCCCATGCCTAGGGGCACGAGCCTGATCGCCGCCCTCACGGTCCTTGGTTTGCTCATCGTCGTTGGGCTGATCTCGGATAACCGGCACGTCCTCACCCTCACCATCCAGACAATGGTCTTGGCCGCCCTGGCCTCGAGCTGGAACATCCTGGGAGGGTTCGCAGGCCAGATCAGCCTGGGACACGCCGCCTTCTTCGGTCTCGGTGCCTTGATCACCCGCGAGCTCTGGCTAGGGGGGGTGACACTCGCCCTGGCCGTGGCAGCGGCGGTCGGCGTCACCGCCTTGGCGGCCGCGGTGGTCGGTGTCCCCATGCTGCGCTTCCGCGACATCTACTTCGCCATCGGGACACTCGCCCTGGGCGTCGCCGTGTTCATCACCGCCGGGAATCTCTGGCCCGGGATCACCTCTCTTCCCGCCGAGGCGCTGCGTAACTACGACTTCACCGGCCCCTATTTCTTGGCCCTCGGCGTGCTGGTGACGACTGTCGTCGTCTCCGCCTGGCTGAGGCAGAGCAAGGTCGGGTTGGGGATGATGACGGTCCGGGATGACGAAGAGGCTGCCAAGGCCACCGGGGTGAATGCCTTCGCCCACAAGATGATCGCCTTCGTGCTCAGCGCCGCCCTTGCCGCGCTGGCCGGCGGCACCTTCGCCTACTTCAGCGTCAGCTACTACCCCAATTTCGCCTTCAGCGTCATCTGGACCTTCGAGGCGATCCTCGTCGTGTTCATCGGCGGTATCGGGACCATCGTCGGCCCATTGCTGGGGTCGGTCTTCTTCATCGTCGGCCGTGACATCCTGCCCACGGACATAGGCGAGTTCCAGGTGGTCCTCTTCGGGCTGCTCTTCATCATGGTGGTCCTCCTCATGCCTGGTGGCCTCACCGAGGCCGCAGAGCGTCTGGTGGCGAGGACGAGGCGCCGAAACACAGAGACGACAGCAGACCAACCGACGGCAACGAAAGGAAAGGAACGGACATGAGACACAGAACGCTACTGGTGGTGCTCACCGTGCTCGCCATGGTGCTGGCCGCCTGCGGCTCGGGAGACGACGGGTCGGACACCACCCAGCCCGATGAGACCCCAACCACCGCGGAGGACACCACGAGCGGGGAGACCACGACGACCGGCGGGGAGTCGGCGGAGGCTCCCGAAGCGATCACGATCGGAGCCGTGGTGCCGCTCACCGGTCCCTTCGCCGGCGGCGGGGCCCAGATCGAGCGGGGATACCTCTATGCGATCGACGCCATCAACGAGGCCGGCGGAGTCTATGTAGAGGAATTCGACGCCCAACTGCCCCTGCAGTTGGACGTGCGTGACGACGCCTCGGACCCGAACCAGACGACCAGCATCATGGACGCTCTCGCCCAGGAGGGCGTGGTCGCCTACCTCGGCGGTTTCGCCACCCCCGTCCACGCTGCAGGCTCGGCAACGGCAGAGAGAAACGGAATCCCCTACCTCGGTGTGGCCACTTCCACACAGGCTCTCCACGAGCAGGGATACCAGTATTTCTTCTCCCCGTTCCCCAAGTCGCCCGACATGGCGCTGACGGTCTTCGAGATGCTCAACGGGCTGACTCCCGAGGGGGAGCGGCCGCTGCGGGTGGGCATCTTCCAGGAGGCCACTGACTGGGGTGAGGAGCTCGGCCCCCTGTGGGTCCAGGAAGCGGGCAACCACGGATATGAGGTGGTGTATCACGAGACGTACGCACCCGGGACGACCGACTACACCGACCTGATCCTCGGGGCGCAGGCGGCCGACGTCGAAGCCCTGCTCAGCCTTCCGACCCCGCCCGATGGCTTCGCCATATACCAGCAGATGGGTGAGCTCGGTTGGAAGCCGGCTTTCAACCTGGTCGTGCGAGCCGCCGACGTGCCCACCTGGAACGATCTCGGGCCGGCCGGCGAAGGAGTGGTGCTGTCCACACCGTGGCACCCCGCTCTCGGGTACCCGGGAACCGAAGAGGTCAACCAGCGGCATCTCGACGAGCTGGGCCGGCCGGCCGACCCCGTCGTGGGAAGCGCCTACGCTCTGATCGAGATACTGGCCGACGCCATCGAGCGGGCCGGCACACTCGACCACGACGCAGTGCGGGACGCCATCGCAGCCACCGACGGTCTGTCGACCATCATCGGGCCGATCACCTTCCGCGAGGACGGGACGGCTGATGTGCCGAACCCACACATGCAGCGGATCGGCGGCGCCATCGACCTGATTTGGCCGGCGGATCCTGCCACTGCCGACCTGGTGTATCCGGCTCCCTGAACGAGCCCATCAGGGGCCCTGGCCGGTCGACCCGGCCAGGGCCCCTCATGAAGTGGAAGGTGGCCTCCTCCCGCGATCCTTGGCATGGAGCCGCGACAGGGTGCCATCCGGGCGCGGCGAGGAAGTCTGATTCGGTTCGGAGCACATGTCGGTGGAGGTGGCGACGGGCCGATCTCTGAACCGGGGGTGGAAACAGGTGTAGTCTCGCTGAGACCAAGGAGGCACCATGGCGGAGACACCCGAAGAGACGATCAGCGCGGCAGCACAGGCTTACATCGCCGGGGACGATGAGGCGCTCATGGCGCAACTGGACGAAGGCGTCCGGGTGCTCGGGAGTGAGCAAAGGGACAACTGGAATGGGAGGGAGAAAGCACTTCGGCGACTCGGGTCCGAGCTGGAGCGGCGTCAGACCATGGCCAGGAGCGTCGGCGGGTCACTGCTGGAACAACTGGAATCCGCTGAGATCCACCAGCACGGCGAGATGGCGTGGTGGTCGGGGACTGGAGATCTCAACATCGACGGGGCGTATCACCGTGAGACGTCGTGGACCGTAGTGCTCAGATACGAGAACTACTCAGAGGACGCTCACGAGCAGAAGGGCGGGGACTGGAAGATCGTCCACTCCCACTTCTCGATCCACCGTTAGCTGACCGCCACCCGGTCGAGGTCGCGTTGGCTCCCGACCTTCTCGAAGGACCGGGCCGCCTCGGCGAGGTGGCCGGCCTGTGACGGATCGTCGGAGTCGAGTATGCGAGCCAGCTCCAGATGGAGAAGTCCCTCGTCCCAGGTGAACCCGCTCCTCACCGCGAGTCTCAGACCCTTGTCGAAAGCGCGGCGGGCTCTCTTGGTCCGGCCTCGCAGTTGCTCGGCGCGACCCCTGAACAGCCAGTACTTTGGCCGGGCAAAAGGCAGCACCAGGGCGAAGCGGCGCATCTTCCGTAGACCCTCGCCGCTCAGCTTGGCGAGCTCGCGGGCATCGCTGGAATCGCGGTTGCCTTCGGCGGCCCACAACTCCAGGAGTGTGTCGAGCAGTCCGGCGAACCCGGCCAGGTAGATGAAGATGGGGGTGCCGCCGATGGACTCCAGGGCCCGCTCGGCACTGGCTCGCGCCTCCACCGGCTGGCCATGTCTCAATTCGACCTGGGAACGGGTCCCATGGATGACAGGCACGGTGAGCGCATCGGCATCGCCAACGATGGCGTGAGCCATGCTCGCCATCTCCCTGGCCTCCTCGAGCCGGTCTTGGGCAAGGAGCAACGGGACCACGAAAGAGGTCGCCCACGCTTCGTGCTCCCGGTTGGCCCTTTGCCGGGCAGAGGCGAGCAGTTGGTTGTAGTCGCGGTTTGCCTCCTCTATGTCCCCGGAGCAATAACTGACGAAGCCGCGAACGGCCAACGCGATCCCGGCCGAGTACTTGTCACCGAGCCGGTCACAGCGTTCCAGGGCATCGGTGACGATCTCCCGGGCCCGGCTCCACTCATCGAAGGTGAGGGCGAGCACGCTCTCGGCGAGACCGGCTGCGATCAAATGCCCGGGCCTCATCTCCTCCAACACGAGCACATACGGCGTCGGTATCCACCGATCGCGACTCTCCAGCTTCTCCGCGGCGCGGGCGATACGGAAGTATCGATCGGAGAGCCGTCGCATCCGCAGGGTGCCCACCAACCAGCCCAGGCTGCTGTAGGCCAGGCCTGCCACCAAGGGCTCCCCGGACTTCTCCCCGAGGTTGATCGCCACCAGGTTGAGCACGGGGAATCCGGTGAGATTGCCGGTGAAGTAGTAGATCTCCCCGATCAAGGCAGCGATGCGCGCCGCCTGGCCGAGCCGTGCCCTCTCCTCACCGTCTCCCAGGGCTCGGACCGCACCGGGCAGGACTATGTGGGCCAGCTGCTTGGCCACCTCCCACGAGAGACGCCCCGCCCGGCCCACCACGCCGGCGGGCACATGGACCCCGGTGAGCTCGAGGGCTCGATAGAGACTCTTCTCGGCGTCGTCGAAGTTGCCGACCGCCTCGTGGGCCTGGCCGATCTCGAAATGCCACTGGCTCTGGCGCAACCTGCTGACATCTGAGAAGTCGTCCGGGTGCTGGTGGACGAGCTCGAGCGATCGAGTATGGGCCTCGATTGCCTCCCGGTTGGCGCCCTTTCGAAGGGCACTCGCCCCCGTCTTCTCGTGGTAGGCCAGGGCCTTGTGTCGATCTTCGCCACGATCCCAGTGGTAAGCGAGGAGCGCATACAGGGGCTCGCCCGGTTCGTCGGGCACCGTCTCGAGGTATCGGGCCACGCTCAGGTGGATCCTTCGCCGCTGGTCGAAGAGCAGCAGGTTGTACGCGGTCTCCCGGGTGAGGGCATGTCTGAAGTCGAACGATCCCGGAGACGACTCGTAGATCAGATCCAGTGCTCTCAGATCGGCGAGCTGACTCTCCAGCTCATCGAGCTCGGGACGGTCAGGGTGCACCGCCTGGAGGGCGAGGGAGTCGAAGCTCCTCCCGATGACGCTGGCCACCTTCAACGTCAGCTGGAGTTGGGGGGCGAGACCGTCGATCCGGCTCAAGACGACACTGCTCAGGGTGTGGGGAACTCCCAGCTCGTCTGTCGGGCGGCTCAATCTCACCCGCCCTCTCTCGAGGCTGATGGCGCCGGTGTCACGCAGCGAGAGCGCCAGCTCCTCGACGAACAATGGAACCCCTTCGGCGGCCTCCACGATGACCCTGGCCAGGTCGGCATCCAACTCCCGGGCCCCCAGCCTCTCCCTGGCCAGCCTCAGGGTTTCGTCCTCCCCCAGCGGCTTGAGGGTGAGTCGGGCAGAGGTTCCGATGTCGGCCAGCTCCTCCATCTGGTCGAGCCGCTGCGGCATGGGCCGGGTGAGGAGGACCAGCAGCATCGGGCTCACCTTCCTCGCCGCGGCCAGGGTCAGTGCCCAGGACGCCGAGTCGAACCAGTGAACGTCATCGAGGACTATCAGCAGAGGCGATCGGGCCGCGGCCTCTGTCAGGATGGCGACCAGCAGTTCGACCGTGGAATCGCGCCGGTTGGTCCCCGACATGCCACGTGTCGAGGCCGTCTCGGGGAACTGAAGGTCGAGTACCGAGTTGAGCAATGCTTCCCATTCGGCGAACTGGGGCCACCTGGAGAGATACTCCCTGACGATCTCCTGGCGGCGACTCAGCGATCGCACCTCGGAGAGCCCGAGCACCCGGCTGATCACGTTCTGCCAGGCCTGGTACGTCGCCTGGGCCACGGGTATGGCCGCGCCGTTGAGGATCTGGACGTCGAACGCCCCCGCGGTGTGAATGAGATGGTCTCCCAGGGCCGACTTCCCGATACCCGCTTCACCTTCGACCACCACCACTGCCGAGCTACGCGCCCTGACCAACGCCCCCAGCCATGCCGTCAGCTGGAGCTGCTCGCTGTCCCTCCCCACCAGCTCGGCGGTCTCGCGTGGCTCCAACAGCGCCCCGGTCTTCTCCCAGAGCGGGCGGAATACGGGGACCGGTTCGTCCCAGCCATGAAGTCGCCTGGGCTCGAGGGGATGAAACTCGATTCTCCGCGCCGCTCTCACCGTTGCCTCGTCGCAGAGGATCTCGAATCTCGCACTCTTCATCAGCCTCGCCGCCAGATTCACCTCCTGCCCCAAGGTGGTGTACTCCCGTCTCTCCGGGCTCCCATAAGCACCGCAGAAGGCGCGGCCGGTGGCGATGCCGATGCCGTACTCGAGCTTCATCTCGGTGATGGCCGCCTGTATCTCCTCCGCCGCCTGCACCGCCAGATAGGCGTCTTCCTCATGGGCGAACGGAGGGAGACCGAATGTGGCCAAGAGTGTGATCCCCTTGTCGTCGTGGATGACCCGGCTCAAGGTGCCCTCGTACTTCTGGAGGGTGACCTGGGTGCCGGCGACGATGTCCTGGAGGGCGTCCATCGCGGTGGCCGACGAAGGGTCGAGCAGAGGGAGGTTGACGAAGAGAGAGGTCACCTGGCGGAACTCGGCCAGCCACTCGCTCTGCCCGACGTCGATTCGGCGCAAGACGGGCGGGGAGAGAAAACGACGAAGCCGGTCAGCCAGGTCCGGCGTGATCTCGGGGCCCGGCTTTCCCTCCGGAGTCTCGACATCGTTGACGTCGGTGAGCCGGAGATACCCCTCCCGGTCGGTCCGTCCTCCAACCGAGTCACTAGCCGCAGCGGCTGCTTCGGGGGAGAGAATCACCTCACCCGGCCTCGCCACATCGCTGGCCCTTCCCATCTGGCCCACCGGCGGCCCTCCGATGAAGAAGTGCCAACGCCCGTCGACGCCGCCCACTGCCATCAGGACACCGGTGCCGGCTCCGATGCCGACCCGCAGTTCGAGTGGCGGCAGGTCGGCGTACACAGCGGGCAGCTCCAACCCGAGAACCTCGCGGCCACAGCTGGCGGCGCGCGCCACTGCCGAGCTGGGCCCCCGGGAGTCGTCGACCTCCCAGGTGGCCAACACCGAGTCGCCGGCGAACTCCAGGACTTCGCCTCCGTGCAGCGTCACCTTGTCGATGATCGTCCCGAACACCTGGTCGAGAAGGCGGCCGATGAGCTCGGGACCGGCCCGCTCCCGCTCGGTGATCTCATGGGTCAGATGCGAGAAGTTCGAGAGGTCGGCGAACCAGGTGACCATCTCCCGATGCTCGCTCGCAGCCTCCTCGGTAGCCGCGCGATTCTGTCCCACCCAGCGGACCAGTTGGGCAGGTACGAAACTCTGAAATACGGTCCGATCTGTGGCCATGAATCCCCGTGGGTGGCTGCCCGCTGTTATGACAGAGAAACTAGCAACGGGACCCGTGGTTACAGTTGCCACAGTGCCGGAAGACGATTGGCATCCCGATGAGAGGGGACGAGCCGCATTGTCGCGGATCGAGCGATTGGTGGCCGGTCTAGATGGGCTCCTCGGTCAACAGGCCGAGCTCCTCCTCACTCGCCACGGCTACCAGCTTCGCCCCGACGGTGGCGGGCCTCACGCCAACGTTCTCGGTCATCCCCTCTTCGAGTTGCCGATCTGGCTCGCCGAAGCCGATGGCGAGAACCGGGTAGACGACGATGCTCTGTCCGATATCTGCGAGTCGAGTCTCTGCGGGTATTTGTCGGTGCGAGCAGAGGACGACTACTTCGATGGGGACTGGGACGATCCGGGGGCGGCGATGATCCTCTCCGCCGTGTTTCGGGCACGACATCATGCCCTCTTGGCTCCGCTGGTCTCAGAGCGGCGCTTCTGGGCGAGGTTCGAGCAGATCTGGCGAGGATACGGCGAGGCGATGTTGTTGGAGCGGTCACTCCACCACCCTGCCGCTCGCTATGGGAAGGATGAGTTCGACCGGGTCCTGCAACGCTCCCAACCGTTGGAGATCCCCGGCGACGCGGTCCTCGCCATGAGAGGGCTTTGGGACCGTGCCGACAGATTCTCCCTCATGGTTCGTCACGTCAACACCGCCACCCAACTCTTCGACGACTTCGTCGACGCTCCGGCCGACCTGGAGTCGGGCAACCTCACCTGGATGGTGAGAAGGCTGGGTGGGCTGGACGGCTCCCGGGCGCTGCTTCGCGGGATGATCACCGGCTGGGACGAGGTGGTCGCCGAGGTGAGATTCGAGCTGGATGCTGCGACCCGAATCGGGGAGACTCTCGAACTCGAGCCGATGTCCCGCTGGGTGGCTGCCAGGCAAGAATTGATAGACCGGGCGTCGGAGCGGATGTATCGAGTGCTCTTCGCTGCCGGGAGCAACGGCGACCCCGCTGGTATCGCCCGGTAGCGTATGGTTCGCGATCAACAGAGAAAGGGGCACGTCATGAATCAGCTTCCACCGGAGCTACTGGGAAGGGCAATCCAAGATTCGGAATTCCGAAGTCGCTTGCTGGCGGATCCGCGCGGTGTGGTCGCAGCCGAAGGTTACGACCTCGACGGTGCCCAGCTAGACGCCCTGTCCCGGCTCGACCCTGAGACCGTCGACGACGCTATCGAGGCCCTCATAGGCGATCTCGACGGCGCCAAGTGGGGCTGACCGCCGGCAAGGGCATCGGCTCCTCTTTCTACGACCGCTGGACGGAGTTGTTCCTCGACGGATTCGGCCCGATCTTCCAAGCCGGCACCGTCAGGACAGGGGATCCTCCGAGGGAGGACCCGGAGCACTCTGTGCTCGCCCTCGTCGAGCGGGCCGGTCTCCGCGACGGCGACCGGGTGCTCGACGCCGGATGTGGGGTGGCGGGGCCGGCGACCATCATCGCCAGCCACTTCCCTGGGGTGGTGATCGACGGGGTCACCAACTCTGGCCGGCAGGCGGCGATCGCACGCCGGCGTACAGCCGAGAAAGGACTGACCACCCGGGTGCGGGTTCACACCGCCGACTACCACGCACTTCCGTTTCGATCCGGGGAGTTCGATCAGGTCTTGTTCTTCGAGACCACCGGTTATTCGACCGACCTGGAGACGGCCTATCGGGAGGCCTACCGCGTTCTGAAGCGAGCCGGGCGTCTCTACGTCAAGGACGTCTTCCGCCGGTCCGGGTCTCTGGATTCCGCGGACATGGCTGCGATGGATCGCTTCGATCGCCTCTGGGGTTGTGCCCGTTCCAAGACGATCGTCGAGTCGGTACATGCCATGGCCCTCGCCGGCTTCCAGGTGTCCCTCGCCGCCCCCATGACCGACGTCGGCACCGCGCGTCTTGCCGGCTCGATGGTCTCGCTGGCGGACGATGGTCTGGTTCTCACCGATCTGGGGAGATCGTTTCTCAGCCAGGATCTGAAGGCACCGATCGAGTTCGGTGAAATCCTGGCGGTGAAGCCCGGCTGATCCAGTTCCCACCAGAACCCCACCAACACGCGACGCCACCCTCGAGAGATCGACCCTGCGATCCGTCGTCACCGGAGGGGCCGGGCCCGGCACACCTGACCCCCGCTAACCGGTCTCGGCCACGAGCTGCTCGTAGGTGCACTCCTCGGGAGTCTTGTCCTCCCGGAAGCCCTGGAACGACGGCGCCCGCAAGCGGCCGCTGTCGGTGAGCTGACGGTGTTCCACCCGGGCCACCAGCTGCGGAGCCACCCAATGCGCTCCCCGCAGCTCGGGTCGGGAGCGGACAACGTCTGCGGGGAAGGGGCGCTGCATCGCCTCGAGCCTCCCGAGCCGGTCCATAGCGTCGTCCAGGCCAGCCTGGTCGAATCCGGTGCCCACATTGCCCATGTAGCGGAGCCGGTCACCGTCGTAGACCGCCATCACCAGCGACCCGAGGCTTCCTTCACGGCGACCTTCACCCTCGGTCCAGCCGACGATCACCACATCGGCGTCTAAGGTGACCTTCACCTTGAGCCAGTCGGGTGAGCGCGCCCCGGGCCGGTACTTCGAGGAGACCCGTTTCGCCATGATCCCCTCCAGGCCTTGCCGGGCAGCGGCTTCGAACAGGGCGAGACCGTTCTCCTCGGTGATCGGGGAGAGCTGCAGCTCGTCGGATGCCACGATGGTCTCCTCGAGTATGCGGCGGCGTTCGGACAGGGGCTGCGACGTCAGGTCGCGTCCGTCGACGAACAACAGGTCGAAGACCATGTAGACCACGGGGATCTGTTTCGCCATCTGGGAGATGCGACGCTCGTCTCTCAGGTGCATCCGCTGCTGGAGACGTTGAAACGACGGGATCCCCTCGTCGAAGGCGACGATCTCGCCGTCGATCATGGCGTCGAGCGCCACCACCTGGTCGTGGAGGGCGTGGAGCTCGGGATAGGCGACGGTGATGTCTCTGTCGTTGCGGGAGATCAGCCGGGTGTGCTCGCCGCAACCCGCGAGGGCCCGAATTCCATCCCATTTCGGCTCGAAAACCCAATCAGGGTCGTCGAAGGCCTCCTTGGCCAGGGTGGCCAGCATCGGCCGGGCCGGGGGCGGCTCGTCTCCGAGCTGGCGTAGATCCTCGGACATGATCGCCAGCCATTGCTCCCTCCCGCTCTCGACGCCGGTCTCGATCAGGTGCCACCGTCCCGCCAGGCGATCGCCGTGGAGACGGACGGTGAGCCGCTCCTCGTTGCGGTCTACCAACTCGTAACTGCCGTGGTCGAAGATGCGGACCACTCCTCCGCCGTACTCCCCTTCGGGAATGGTCCCCGAGAAAGTGGCGTACTCGATGGGATGGTCCTCGGTGCGGATGGCGAGGTGGCGCTCGCCCCTGTGTCGGGGCAGGCCCTTGGGCACCGCCCAGGAAACCAGCACCGGAACGTCGCCGTTGAACATCTCCAGCCTCACGTCGTGATGGAGCGCGGTGGCGTGATGCTGTTGGATGACGAAACTATCTCCAACCGGGGCCACCAGAGGGTCGACGTCCCCGGAGACCGCAGCGCCTGACGGCTCGGGTGTGGAGTCGAAATCCCTCTTCTCGTCGTAGCTCGAGCCGCTCATCACGTCGTCGATCACCCGGCACCCTATCCGGGCCGGCTACTCCGGAGCGGCGGCCCTGGCATGCTCTTCAACCGGCGACCAGGAGTAGCGCGTGGATGGCGATGCCGACCAGGCCCCCGACCACGGTGCCGTTGATCCGGACGAACTGGAGGTCACGGCCCAGCTGCAGTTCGAGCCGATGGGCGATCTCGGTGGCGTCCCATCCGTCCACGGTGTTCTCGATCAATCCGATCACCTCCTCGTCCCACTGATGGGCGAGCCGTTCCGCCGCCTCGGCGATCCAGGAGTCGATCTCGAGACGGAGCCCGGCGTCGCCGAGAACGCGACCCGCCCACCACTGGACCAGCTCGGCGAGTCGCCCCTCGATCTCGGAACCGGGCTGGGCGGCCGCCCGGTCGAGGCCCGCCCGAAGAACCCGCCACTGTGACTCGACGGCAGTCACCAGTTCTGGGGAGTCGAGAATCCGCATCTTCGACTCTTCGATCCTCCCGGCCAGCCGAGGGTTGTTGCGCAGATCGTCGGCGATGCGGCCAAGCATCTCTTCTATGTCGGCCCGGATCGGGTGATCGGGATCGGCCGCGACATCCTCGACGAGGAGCCGGAAGGAGGCGACGATTCTCTCGAAGATGATCTCCGTCGCCCAGTTCGGAACCCACCAGGGCCGGGATCGGGCGAAGCCGTCCTGGAAATAGGGAAGGTTGTCCACCAAGACGACCTCGATGCCCCGCAGTGCAGCCTCGATCGACTCTTGTGTCTTGTCTCCCTTGAGCCAGGCGTCGACCACGAGTGAGATCAGTGGAGTCACCGTGGTCTGGCGCAGCCATTCCAGCGACGTCTCGGTGACGATCGCCGCCACTCGTTCGTCGTCGATGGTGGCGGCGATATTGGCCGCGGTCTCGATGAAACGTCGGGCGGCGACTGTCGAGTGATCGGCCGAGTCGAGCCATGTGGCCAGCCGCTTGGCGATGTCGGCGTTGCCGATCCAGTCCTTCAGATTGGTGGGATCGAGGAAGTTCTGGTGGACGAACTCGGCCAGCCCCCGGCCGATCTCGTCCTTGCTCTGGGGGATCAGGGCGGTGTGAGGAATGGGGATGCCCAGTGGGTGCCGGAAGAGGGCGGTGACTGCGAACCAGTCGGCGATGCCTCCGATCAGGGCCGCTTCCGACGCCGCCTGGACGAATCCGTTGATCCCGTCGTCGGGGCCGAAGAAGTGACTGATCAGGAAAACGACGAAGGCGCCGAGGAGGAAGCCGTTGGCCCTGCGTTTCCAGCGTTGCAGCTCCCGGGCTCGCCGTTCTTCGTAGGCGGTGCCCAGCGCCCCCAATCCGCTATTCACGCAGACATCGCACGCAGGGCAAGCTTCATGGTCGTCGTCGCAGGGAGTCCTCCCCGGAGCGCTCCGCCAATGAGGCAAGGCGGCAACGGGCGTCCTCGACGGTGTCGAGGCCTGCGTAGCCAACGGTCGCGACCCACCCGGCGATCGCCTCTCTCCGCCACATCAAGCCCAATCCGTCAGCCGACCCCGTCGGCATGTGATTTTTGGGCAGGAAGCCGCCGAGGTTATGCAGGCGGTGATCCGCCACGACCCCGGTAACCGGTGACGGCGCTCACGATCAAGAGGATTAGTGCGATGATGAGCACCCAGCGGAGTGCCTCAACGAACAACCCCACTCCTCCAAGCACCAGGGCGAGAAGCAGTAACAGCAGTGCCAATCCCATGATTCTCCTTTCTCGTTGCCCCAGTCTTGCCCAATCAGGCCGTGGGATACACCCAATCCGGGGAAAAGATGTGCTCGAGTCTCAACTCGACCTGCCCGAACACAGGTAGTGACCGTGAAGGCTCTCACCATTTCGAGTGAGAAGATGCCCCGTCGTGGCGAGAAGCCCCGAAGACGGCGCCGTATCGGGCCGGATGGTCCGGCCCGGGTTCGATCGCGAGGGGCCGTCGTCAGAGCCGGACCACGGGGCAGGTGAGGGTGCGGGTCACCCCACCTACGGCCTGGATCTCGGAGACGACGAGCTTGCCGATGGCGTCGATCTCGTCGGCAACGACGTGGGCTATCACGTCGTAGGGCCCGGTCACCACCACAGCCTCATCGACCCCGTCGATCTTCTGCACCTGTTCGGCGGCCTCTGCCATCTTCCCTTGCTCGGTCTGAATGAGCACGAACGCCTCGACCATGTGTCACCTCTTGGGGCGGACTGCTCAACCATACGCCGACACCGCACCGTCGTGGTTGGTTGATGGTTCCCGTGGTCGAGTGTCGGATCCGTTCCACGGATGGCGGTGCCGCGAGTCGCGAGGTCAGCCGAACGCCACGGATCGTTCGCTGCCCATCCGCTGGTGGGTGCAGAGGATTGCCACCGGGTCGGCGATTGTTCATCGTCCCGACCAGACCGATCGGTTAGCGGCTTCGACGGAGTGCACCCCAGACCCCGATGCCAGAGAGCAGGATGGTGACGCCGATCTTGGTGAAGTCGATGACAGGGCGCACGTCGATTCCTTCGGGACCTACCTGAATCACCGCCACCGGTCGCCCCTGCGACCCCGCTCCCCCGCCGCCACCACCGCCTGCTCCCTGACCGCCCCCGGGGTCGTCGCCTCTTCCCGCACCGAATCCGAAACCTCCGCCTCGTTCCCAGGCCGCGGCCATGACCACCAGGTCATCGCCCACGACGTGTGGTTCGGAAAAGACAGCCGATGGCGACGCCGGGCCCGCCAGCCCCTCGATCACTTCACGGATGCGCCCGCTGATCGTGGCCAACAGCTCGTCGAACTCGGTGGCTTGCTCTTGGTTCTCGCTCATGACGTCATCCTCCTCAACATCGCACCCAACAGTACGGCCACGGCGACGAAACGGGTCAGGCCCACGACGTCGACGATCGCGACTCGATCACCCCCACTCTCTGCCGAGCGAGGTCGCCGGTAGACGAGGGCGCCGGCTCCCCAACGGTGGGCCCAGGTCACCCACCAGGTCTCGCTCACCAGTCGGACCGGCCTCCCCGAAGGACTCGTGTGCTGTTCCGATGACGAATACCTGCCGGCTCGAAGCATCAACGAACGATACGCAGCTCTCCGACCCAGACGGCTCGTCGGACCTGTTGCAGCGGAGGACGCGTCGCTGGGCGTTCCCGAGATATCGGCTTCGGCGGTCTACCTCATCTCCACCGAGACTCTCTATCTCATCCTCGGCTTCTGTCTCCTCGTCGGTGCCGCCCTCGGCGTCTGGGCGACCCGGACGCACGTCGCCTCCGAGAGCCTGCGCACCCAGCTCATCCCCGAAGACCGCCGTCGCTGAGCCCTCCATTCGGTCTGCGGCCAGGGCATCGTGTCTTCGTGTCACCCACTAGTGCAGCCGGCCGGTGGCGGTGGCCAGCTCGCGCAGCCGCTCCAGTGATCCGTCGCTCAGCTGACCGGTGCGGAGCCGCCACTCCCAGTTGCCGCTGGTGGTTCCCGGGGTGTTCATTCGCCCCTCGGTCCCAAGGCCGAGAACGTCCTGGACCGGAAGGATCGAGGTCATGGCACGGGATCGGCTCACCATCTCGACCAGTCCCCAAGGGATCTCTCCGTCCACCCTTTGGTAGAGCGAACGCCGCCGCCGGTCGAGCCGCCAGAAACGGCGGCGCGGGTTGCCCTCCCAAAACCAGCCGGCGGTGGTGTCGTTGTCGTGGGTGCCGGTGTAGGCCCAGACGTTGTGGGGGTAGTTGTCGGGATGATGCGTTGCCGAGTCCGCCACCTTGTCGAACCCGAATTGGGCGACCCTCATCCCGGGGAGGCCGAAACCGTCTCTGAGAGCGACCACGTCCTCGGTGATCACCCCGAGGTCCTCGGCGACGATGGGTAGCTCACCGAGCTCGTCCCCAATCGCCCCGAGCAGCTCACTCCCCGGTCCCGGACGCCACCGCCCGTTGACCGCGGTGAGTTCCGATGCAGGTATCTCCCAGTAGCCGGCGAGCCCGCGGAAGTGGTCGATTCGTAGCCAGTCGAAGAGGGAGAGGGCATGTCGCACCCGAGCCCTCCACCACGAGTAGTCGCGTTCTGCCATCAGCTCCCAGTCGAAGATCGGATTACCCCACCGCTGCCCGGTCTCCGAGAAGTAGTCGGGCGGCACCCCGGCCACGACCGTCGGCTTCCCCTCGTCGTCGAGACGGAACAGATCGGGGCTGGCCCAGACGTCGGCCGAGTCGTGGGCCACGTATAGGGGGAGGTCACCGACGATCTCGACGCCGAGGCCGCGGGCTGTCTGGCGAAGCGCTCGCCACTGCTCGAAGAAGAGGAACTGGATCACCCGGCTCATCTCGATCTGGTCGTCGAACTCCCGGCGCGCCCCTGCCAGGGCGGCGGGATCACGCCGGGCCAATTCGGCGTCCCACTGGGTCCACGCCCTTTGGCCGTGGGCGTCCTTGAGCACCACATACAGGCTGTAGTCGTCGAGCCAAGAGGAACCCTCTCGATCTCGAAACTCGGCGTATCGTTGCCGCATCTCCGGGTCGGCTCGTCCGGAGAACGCCGCCGCCGCCTCCCGCAACAACCTCGGCTTGCGCGAGTACACGATGCCGTAGTCGACCCGACCGCTGTCGGGTAGCGCGATCGCATCGAGACTGGCCCCGTCGACGAGGCCGTTGTCAAACAGGTCCTCGGGACTCAGGAGCAGGGGGTTCCCGGCGAACGTCGACAGCGAGGAGTAAGGAGAGTTGCCAAACCCGGTCGGCCCGATGGGGAGCATCTGCCAGTAGAACTGGCCGGCTCGGGCCAAGTCGTCGACGAAATTGTGCGCCTCGGGCCCGAGATCACCGATCCCGAAGCGGCCGGGCAGCGATGTCACATGGAGGAGCAGGCCGCCGGCACGACGCCCGCCAGTGGTGGACACGGGGACATGCAAGCAGAGCAGTCGGCGGGCAGCGGGGCGACTCTGCCGATTCGACCCTCGATCGGCACACGAAACCCTAGATCCAGAGATCGGCCAGACATGACCAGCGTTGGACCGTCCGACACCCGGCCGACCTTCCCCCACCAATTCGACGGCCCCAGCCTCGACCCCAGCCTCGACCCGAGCCGCGCGGATCAGTCCTCGAGGTCGGTACCAGGTCGAGGATCGACTCCGAGTCGCCTGGCGTGACCCGGGGGGATCTTGTCCTTGTGGGCCAAACCGGGGGGCAGCCAGTCATCGCCCTTCATCCCCAGTCCTGGTGGCGGCCCGTCTCCCCCTCTACGCGCCTGTCCTGGAGGGGTGCCGTCTACCATCTTCTTGGCGAGACCAGGAGGCAAAGTGTCTCTCTGGGACAACCCGGGAGGCATCTCCTGGTCGCCGGTGAGGAATGGAGGAGGTCCGGTGTCCCCGGCGCCGCCGGTGTCTCGAGCGAGCGTGACGGCAGCTCCGAGAACGGCGACCAGTGCAATAACCCCCACGACGACCCGACCACGCATGGCGACCATGCTACGCGAAGAGTGGTCGGCGCTCAACGGCTATCCAGCGACGAAGATCCCTACCTGGCCGACCCTTCGCAGACCTCACAGATCTCCAGGGTGCGCAACCAACCCCGGCCCTGACAGCTGCCACACCGAGACACCCGCACCCGATGAACATCGAGCACGGTCACCTGGCCGGCCCCCCGGCAGTCGGGACACGACGAGTCCCGGTTGCGGACACCGGACCCACTGCAAGCCTGACAGGGCCGGGCCCGCCCGGTCGATCGCGCCGCACCGGACCCGGGACGGTGGTCGACCTCGATTCGACGCCCGGAGCCCGACCCTTCGCCGAAGCGTGGGCCAGTGCGGTACTCCGATCGGGCCTCAGAACCGAGGAGGAGACGGTAGGCGTCGACCAGGGCCTGGACGTCGGGGCCCACGGTTTCGTCCGACGCGGTGTCCGGATGACGCTCCATCACCCTTCTCCGGAAGGCGGCACGCACCTCGGCCTGGCTGGCCCCGGGGCTGAGGCCGAGCAAGCGGAAGGCGTCTCCTTCCTTCATCACCACACCCTCCCCAGGTCGAACCGCAAGGCATCGAAGACCAGATCGGCTTGTCGGTTTCTGCAGTTGTGCAGCGCCATGATGACCCAACTGGCACGTTGTCGGAGATCACCGGTATCGGCGATGACGACACCGAGGCCATCCAGTTCACCCCGGAATGTCTCTAGCTGCCTGATGATGTCGTCGTACTGGTCCCTGATGCCGCGCACGCGGGGACCGAATCGTCGGGGATGTTCCGCCACGACCATGGCCATCAGTGAATCTGGCCGCGTCAGCTCTCCCTGCTCTTCCGACATCGCGTATTGCAGTGCATCCAGGCTGGACCTCAGATCGTCGATCCAGCCTTCGCCCCCTGCCGGGCGACTCAGCGCTTCCTCGAGTCGATGAATCGCGGCCAGAGTCCGGTCACGATCGCCCTGGGCGGCATCGAAAGCAGATCGTTTCGACCGCTCCCAATCTTCAGCCACCGAGCCTGCCTTCATACCTCTCGATCGGGTCTCCACTGGGGCCACGGGCCCCCTCCGGGCGTAGACCGAAGGGGGCCGGGCCGTGCTCTGGGGTCAGCCCGCCGCGATCTCCCCGGTGGAACCCGAGCTTATGGCCACCTTGTGGGGTTTGGCTTCGGCGCGCATCGGGATGGTGACCGTCAACACCCCATTGTCGAACCCCGCCTCCACCGCCGAGGCGTCGAGGTGCTCGCCGAGACGGACCTCGCGTCGGTGCTGTCCCGAAGGACGCTCTCTCAGCAACCAGGTGACACCCTCGTCGTCCTCTTCGGGGCTCTCCGCGGTGACGGTCAGGACGTTGCCCTCCACCATCAGGTCCACTTTGGCGGGGTCCGCTCCGGGAAGGTCGAAGCGAAGCGTGTAGATGCCCTCTTTCTCATAGGCGTCGAGGGGCATGATCCCTCCCCGCCAGCGCCCCCCGAATGACGAGAGCATCCGGTCCACTTCCTCGAACGGATCGACAAAACGCATCATCGCAACCATCTCTCCTTTCGTGACTCATGTGGTTTCGACCCTGAACTCCAACCCTCTCCACGGCGCCGCGTGTTCAGGTAATATACGTATACCGCACTCAACTTCTCTTCGTCAAATATCTAGGGAAGTGGTTCCCGACCGAGAGAGTCGTGCGGCGCTAGTTGTTCGGGGGGGCGGCGCTGATCTCTCCGAGGGCCGACCCGGGGTCGCGCTCGATAGCGAGATCGCCGATGGTGACGATCCCCACCAGAGTGCCGTCGTCCATCACCGGGAGACGGCGGATGGCGTGCTCCTCCATGGTCTTGACCGCGGCGGCTATCGCGTCGTCGGGGGCGACCGTCACCAAGTCGTCGCGGCACACGTCCTCGAGCGTCGACGAGAACGGGTCGATTCCCTCGGCGATGGCACGGACCACGATGTCGCGGTCGGTGATGATCCCGCACACGCTGCCGTCGGACTTGGTAACCACCACGTCACCGATATCACGGTCACGCATGGCAACGGCGGCGGCATGAAGGGTGGCATCGTGGGTCATGGCCACCGGGTCTGGGGTCATTACTTCTGCAATACGTTCGGGCATGAGAGCTCCTATGTCGGGTTTGGTGGCCCTACCCGCTCAACCGGAACCGGAAACCTGCGACCGGCCCTCAGAGACCCACCCACATCGCCTGGAGCGCCGGAATCCAGGGGAGTCGGCAATGACCGGGGCGGCCACGATGGTGTCCTGACGGCGATCGACTCAAGGATCGGACAGGACGTCGAGCAACTCGTCGCCGTAGGCCTCGAGTTTGGCGGGACCTATCCCGGGGACCTCGAGCAGCGCCTCGCTCGTGCCGGGTCTGTGTGCGGCCAGGGCTTGCAGGGTCTTGTCGTTGAACACCACGTAGGCAGGCACACCTTGTGCCCGGGCCTGGTCGAGTCGCCACGCCTTCAACCGTTCCAGCATTCCGGGATCCCCGCTGCCAGTGCCGGGGGTGAGTCGGCCCGGTCGACCCGACTTCTCGACTCGCTCCCCCCAGGGGACGGCCATCGTCGCCCCGGGCAACTGCACCAGGACACCGGTGGTGAGGACCTCGACAACCGTTCCGGTGTAGCCCCCGCTCATGGTGATTTGGTCGCCAACGGCCACCTGGACGCCGTCGGCGGGAGCCTTCTCCGATCGATCCGGCACCGGAGACGGGCCACTGGGATGAGGCGCGGTCCCGTCGATCTCGGTGAGGAAGCGTGAGGGTTGCTCCCGGTCGGAAAGCACGGTCACCGTCTCCCGGCCCCTGGTGAGGGCAACGTGAAAGACCCGACGTTCCTCTTCGATGTCCTCGGCGAGAGAGTGGGGCATAGACCCCCGGTCGACCCCGAAAACCAGCACGTGATCCCATTCCAACCCCTTGACCCGATGCACCGTCGACAGAGTCACCCCATCGGGTGAGGTTGTGGTGCTCAACCGCTCCCGCAGCCAGGCTTCGAAGGCCGGGGGCTCGGGCCCGAGAGCGGCCACCCGGCGGAGCGCGGTGAGGTCGTCTCCCTGAGCGGAGCGGTCGGCACGGGACCGACCGGCGTCGAGGGCGGCCGCGGCTCTGTCGAGACCGACCTCGGAGGTGAGGACTTCGAGGAGATGCGACGTCGAGGCGGTCGCCCGAGAGGCAGTCAGGATGTCCTCGCAGAAGTGGTCCCAACGGCTGCCCCTCCGTCCTTCCAGTTGGGTGCCCATCTCGATCAGATCGCGAAGCGAGAAGAGGCCGCGGCGCTGGCCGATCAGGTCGGAGAGCAGCCGGGTGATGCCCCGGCTGGGTCTTCGCACCGCCTCGAACAGGTCGCTTCGACTCATCTCCGCAGGGTCGAGGGCGATCCGGATCCAGGCGAAGGCGGCCCGCATCAGGGTGCGGTCGAGGACGCTCACCGAGAGCAGGGAGTCGAAAGGTACGCCCTTCTCGGCCAGGGCGACCTGCACCGGCATCAGACTGGAGTTGACCCGGGTCAACACGGCGATCGACGAGGATCTCACACCGGCGTCGGTGTGGCCGGTGATCCGCTCGACGGCGGCGAGCGCCAGGTCGGGCCCCGATGAGCTCACCACCTCGAGGCCACGGATCTCACTGCAGCTCTCGATCTTCTTGTCGACCCGACGCAGATTGTATGAGACGAGGTTGACCGCGGCTTCGACGACGTCGGACGGGCATCGATAGTTGACCCCGAGAGCGTGGAACCCCGCCCCGGGGAAGAGAGAGTCGAAGTCGATCAGATAGCCGGGATCGGCTCCTGCGTACCCGTAGATCACCTGGTCGTCATCTCCTACCCCGAACACCGACATCTCCGGCGCCGCCAGCATCCTGATGAGGAGCAGGTAGGCCGGGGTGAGGTCCTGGAACTCGTCGACCAGCAGGTGCCGGCATCGGCCCTGCCAGCGGGAGCGGAGCTCAGGGTCCCGGCACAGGGCTTCGATGGCACCGTAGACCTGCTCGGTGTGGTCGGCCTCGCCGGCCCGGGAGAGACCGTCGCGGTAGCTCCGGAAGGTGGCGGCGAAACCCGGGACGTCGTCCCGGCCGGCCTCGACCTCCTCGGGATGGCGGAGCCCGATGCGCACCTCGTCGAGCGCCTCGAGATAGGGGCCCATGACATCGGTGTTGGGGCGGGGCGGGGCGACGGCGATAGGTTCGAGACGGCGTCTCTGTTCGCGTTCGTCGATGAGGCGGAGATGCGGCGAGACCGTGCGCAGGATCTCCCATCCGATGGAGTGGATGGTGCGGACGTTGAGCCGCTCGCCACGGGGGAGCCGCTGCACCATCTCCTCGGCCGCCCGGCGGTTGTAGGCGAGAGCGGTGAGGATCTCCGGTTCGATGCCACGGTCTTCGAGGAGGTGACGAATCCGGGCGGTGAGGACCCGGGTCTTGCCCGAGCCGGCGGGAGCCACCACCCGGGCGGGGCCCACCAGATGTGACACCGCTTCGAGCTGGTCGGGAGCGAGGTCGGCGTCCGGAGTGGAAAACGGCCTCACCGGTGTCACCGCCGCCAGTTCCACCGTCTCGTGGTGGATCACCATCCCGTCGAGATCGAGTGGCTGGCGGGGCCCACCGTCGACCCAGACCGGGGTGCCGTCGTCGAGGAGGATGTCGGCCGGGCCGCCGAAGGTGCCCCCGATCCGGGCCACCGCCTTGTGCGCCCACCACCACACCATCGGCTCGGAGCGGGCGTCGTAGGAGTTGTGCCAGACCAGCTTGGTGAGTCGTTCCTTCGGGAAGCTGAACGTCGCTCCCAACTGGTAAGGCGGGTGCTCCGTGGTCTCGGGATCGTTCAACTCCTCGACGGCGACGTCGAGGACGAAAACGCTGGGGATGCGACCGATGTATCGACGTTGCAGCTCGTCGACGGCATCGCCGAGCCCACCGGGATCGGCTAGCAGGGTGGCGTCGATCACGAACCGATCCGCTGCGGTCCACGGTGGTGGTGGCAAGTCGCCAGGCCCGACGACGACAGAGCGCCCCAGCGCGGGAGGACCTGGTGCTGTCACCGGATCCAGCGTAGGGCGGGGGTGGGACGGATCGACTCTGCGGCAGTGGGCGGTCCTCGCCCTGCCGTCTCCCCCGTGACGTGCTCGCCGGTGTCGGAGAGCACGTCATTCCCCACTTGCCGAGCCTACTTGGCTCGCGCCGTGAATGAGAGCGCAGCGCGGATCGTCCTCGAGGTGGACTCAGCCCAGGGTCACCTGCACATGGTGGCTGGATCCATCATCGACGAGATCCAGCTCCGAGCCTGGGACCAGGGTGACGCCGTCCATGCTCAGACCGGCCACGCCCTTGCTCACCCCGTTGGGGTTGATGACCTCGATCTCGTAGCGGGAGGAGTGGTAGCGGAACGAGATCTCGAACGCTCTCCAGGCTCTGGGTATGCAGGGATCGATCGAGAGTCGGGTCCCGCGCAGGCGGAAACCGAGGATCCACTCAACGCCGGCCCGGTACATCCACCCCGCGGAGCCCGTGTACCAGGTCCAACCTCCCCGACCCACGTGGGGAGCCTCCGAATAGACGTCCGCCGCGGCCACGTAGGGCTCCACCCGATAGCGGTGGATCCCGGCCCTGGTGCTGGCATGGTTGATCGGGTTGAGCAGACTGAAGAGCTCTCCGGCCCGGTCACCGTCGCCCAGGGTGGCGAAGGCGATGACAGACCAGAGTGCGGCGTGGGTGTATTGGCCGCCGTTTTCCCGGATGCCGGGCAGGTATCCCTTGATGTATCCGGGATCTACATCCCATTCGTCGAACGGCGGCGTGAAGAGCAAGACCAGGCCATCCCCACGTTGCACCAGGTACTCCTCCACTGCATCCATCGCCCTTCGCGCCCTGTGGTCGGGGGCGCCGCCATGGATGACCGACCATGATTGTGCGATCGAGTCGATCCGACACTCCGGATTCACCGATGAGCCCAATGGCGTCCCGTCATCGAAGAAGGCGCGCCGGTACCAGTCACCGTCCCATGCCGCCTTCTCGAGACTCGCCCGGAGGCGGAGCGCGCCTTGCCTCCAGCCGTCGGCGACCTCGACCTCCCCCAGATCTTCGGCGACCTCCGCAAAGCGTCTCAGGTTCGCGTCCAGGAACCACCCCAACCAGACGCTCTCCCCTCGCCCCTCCCAACCCACCCGGTCGAAACCGTCGTTCCAATCACCGGTTCCAATCAGGGGAAGCCCCCTGCTCCCGAGCCTGGAGAGGCCCCGGTCGAGGGCGCGCCGGCAGTGATCGAACATCGTCCCCGCCGTCGCAGATCGATCGGGGGTGAAATAGACCTCGTCCTGACCGGGAGCGAGCTCCGGGCCTTCGAGGTAGGGCACCTCCTGGTCGAGGAGGGTGGCGTCTCCGGTCACCTCAACGTAGTGAGCTACCGCGTAGGGGAGCCACAGGTAGTCATCGGAGATCCGAGTCCGCACCCCCCTTCCCGTGGGCTCGTGCCACCAGTGGAGAGCGTCGCCCTCTTCGAACTGATGAGCAGCGGCACGCAACAGGTGCTCTCGGGCCGTGTCCCGCATCGACGTCACCAACGCCATCACGTCCTGGAGTTGATCGCGAAAGCCGAAGGCTCCCCCGGACTGATAGAACGCCGTCCGGCCCAACACCCGGCAGGCGAGCGTCTGGTAGAGCAGCCATTGGTTGACCATCAGGTCGAAAGAGCGGTCCGGGGTCTTCACCTGGACCGTACCGAGGACGTCGTTCCATCTGGTTGCCACCTCGCCTCGCACCACTTCCGGGTCGGTGCGGCGATAGCGGTCGATCAGTCTGCGCGCCTCCTCTTCGTCCCTGCCCTGACCGAGGAGAAAGACGATCTCCACTTCCTCTTTAGGATCGAGGACGACAGAGCGTTGAATGGCTGCACATGGGTCGTGTCCCACACCAACCGTCCCCGAGAGCGTGCGGTCGAGTCTCAGTGCGGCCGGGTCGTCGACACTGCCATGTCTCCCCAGAAACTCGGCCCGGTCCCCGGTGACCGTGACATCGCCCGCTCCGAGATCGGCGAAGGCCACCCGGTCACCGAAGTCGATGTTCCATGGATTGCGAGCCAACACGGCTCCGGTCTCCTCGTCACGTTGGGTCACGATCTGCATGGGCGAGACCGACCGGGTGGTTCCCAGCACCCACTCCACGTATGCGGTGACCGACAGACGGCGGCGTCGACTGGTCAGATTGCGAAGCCGTAAGCGTGAGATCTTGACCGGATCCTCGAGCGGCACGGTCTGATGGAGGTGGAGGGCAATTCCCCTGGAGTCGTGCTCGAACTCGGAATAGCCGGGACCGTGACGGGCCAGGTAACCGGCGGCGGCGTCGCGGATCGGCAGGGCTGTCGGACTCCAGACCTCCCCGCTCTCGTCGTCTCGAACGTAGAGGACCTCACCGGGACGGTCGGCGACTGGATCGTTGGACCAAGGTGTCAGCTGGTTCTCCCGGCTGTTCTCCGACCAGCTGTAACCGGAGCCCGATTCGGAGACACAGAACCCGAAAGACGGGTTGGAGACGACGTTGACCCACGGAGCCGGGGTCCATTGCCCTTCTCCCAGCACCACCACGTACTCGGAGCCATCGGCGGCGAAGCCACCGAGACCGTTGTGGAACTCGCGCTCCGGCCGCCGCACCGGTCGCCCGGTCTGACGCTCTAGAACGTCCGTCCTGGAGCGGACTGCGGGGGCCACCTTCTCGGCCGGACGGCGGGCGAGCTGGTTGCTCAGCGTCCCGTGGTGACTGAGCAGCACCGCTCGCGCTGCCAATTGGAGAGTGGCCCGATCCTCTTCGGTGAGCAGCCTTCCGTTGAGGATGAAGACGCCCCCGTCGGGCTCGTGACCCACCGTATGGCCGCTCTCTCTGACCAGCTCTTCCATTGCCTGCTGCAGGTCGTGCGCGTACGAGCCCGGTTTCTCGTTCACGATCACCAGGTCTGCGGAGATTCCCTTCGTCCGCCAGTACTCCTTGGCACGGAGCAAGTCCCGTACCAGCCCGCGCTCCTCGGGTTGGTCGATCCGAACGAGGACGATCGGGAGGTCCCCCGAGATGCCGTGCCTCCACAAGCCCTCCTGGCCTGTCGAGAGCAGCGGCCCCCCACCTGGCGGGGCTCGAAGGGCGGGATCGTGGTAGAGGAGAGTGCCTGCCAGCTGTTGGAAGACGTGCGCCTGCTCGGGGTCGATGCGGAGATGGTGGAGGAGAACCTGGGCCTGGGTCCACGCCAGGGTCAGGCATCGTTCGAATGCCGTTGCGTCGGAGAACTTGTCCACCAGGTCGAGGGCCTCGGCCCGGCTGGAAGCCATCACCGTCGTGAAGTCGAAGTGGACGCTGGCACCAGGCTGGATCCGAACCTTCCTCCGCAAGCTGAACACCGGATCGAGCACCCTGCCAACGGAGTTCGACAATGGGCGACCGACCGCGGCGGCGCGATGGACCTGGTTCCCCCGCCCGAGAAACCGGGCTCGATCGGTTTCGTATTGAACCCCGCCTACCAGGTCGCCGGTGACGGCGAGGACATGACCCGCCCATACCGCATCGTCCTCACTCGAGCGTGGCCGGCGACTGGCGAGGAGAGCGTCGCGCCCGGGAACCGCCTCGGTCTGCACGAACAGATTGGAGAAAGCGGGGTGGGCGGCATCTGCTCGGTCGGCTGCCAGGACCAGTTCGCAGTAAGAAGTGACCTCTACTTCTCTCGGCGCCGAGCCCCAATTGGTGAGACTCACCCGCCGCATCTCCGCGTCGTCCTCTTCTGACACCACCACTGTCAGCTTCGTGGAGAGACTCCCGTCGCGTCGTGAGATCTCGGCTTTGTCCTCGGTGAAGGACACCTCGTAGGAGTCGGGCTCGGCCAGGGTCGGTTGGTAGCCCGCCGACCAGGTTCGGCCCTCGCCGTCCCTGACGAAGAAGAAGGTGCCGAAGTTGTCCCTCGTGGCGTCTTCTCGCCAGCGATTGACCGCCAACCCCTGCCAGCGGCTGCCGCCGGACCCGGCAGCGGTGATGAAGGTGCTGAGCCGGCCGTTGGAGAGGGCGTGGGTAGAGGGGACCCGGCCGTGCGGAGACGAGACCCGCCTCACCACACCCTTCGCCTCCACGAAAGGCTGGGCTGCCTCGGCCACCTCCTGGGCGCGCGGTCGCGCCACTTCGACATCGCGGGGGACCCTCTCATGCAACAAGAGCTCGGCTGCCCGGACCGCCGGATCGGCGTGGAACAGATCTCTGAACAGCCCGCCGAAGATCACGTTGGCCACGGCAACCAGTGACATCGCCTGATGATGAGCCATATAGGCGCGCACCAGGACGGTCTCCTCGCTCTCGGGGAGCCGGGTCGGGGTGAAGTCGAGCGCCTCGTAGTAGCCATATCTGCCCAGCGCACCCAGACTCTCCAACCTGGTCAGATTGGTCACGGCCGCGCCTGGTTCGATCATCGCCGCCAGCAGTGTCGCGTATGGGGCTACCACCAGCTCTTCGCTCAGCCCTCGTTCGAACCCCAGTCCCGGAACGCCAAACGCCCGGTATTGATAGACGAGGTGGATGTCCCGGGCCGCATAGGCCGCCTCAGAGATCCCCCACGGGATGTGACGCTCGTTCCCATACTCGATCTGGCGTCGTACCACCGCCCGGTAGGTGGTGTCGAGAATGCTCTCCGGCGGCGATCGCATCACCAGCAGCGGCATCAGATACTCGAACATCGAGCCCGACCACGAGATCAGGGCGGCATCGACACCCATCGGAGTCATCGACCGTCCGAGGCGGAACCAGTGGCTGGGGGGAAGGTCGCCTTTGGCGATGCCGACGAAGCTGGCCAGCCGGGCCTCTGAGGCGAGCAGGTCGTAGTGACTTTCATCGAGGGCGTTCTCACCGACCCGGTATCCGACCGCCAGCAGCTTGTTTTCGGGATTCATCAGGAAGGAGAAGTCCATTTCCTCCGCCAGACGGGCAGCCCTCCCGCCGAGGGCGGCGAGACGGCCGGAGAGCTGCTCCCGGTCGGCCTCATCCTCGAAGGCTCCGAGGTCGCGTAGGTGGCTTCGCACGGTCGCCAGCAGCCCTTCGGTGCATGCCGCCAGGTCTTCGGCGCCGTCAGCGGTGGCCAGGGTCCTCGCCATGTCCGCAACCGTCTCTCCTGCGGCGAGGATCTCGGCCAGGCGCGCCGAGCCGGCGGCACCCTCACTGCGCAATGAGTCGAGGAACTCCACCAGTGCATCGTCCAACTCCCGGGGGGAGATCACCTCGAGGTCGGTGTCGCCGGCCAGGCCACGAGCCGCCTCCAACATCAGCAACGCAACGTCCCTGATACCCGCTGCCACCTCCGGGCCCGGTGCGGAATGGCGGAGGCGCTCACAGCCCTGGGACACCGCCAGCAGGTGGCCGGCCAGGTTGCCGCTGTCCACAGTCGAGACATATCTAGGTTCCATCGGCTCACCCGTGGTGGTGTCGTACCAGTTGAACAAGTGACCCTCGAATCGCTCGAGTCGGTTCAACGCCGAGAGCGTGTCTTCGAGTCTGGTCACGGTCTCCTCGACTCCGATCCAGCCGAACTCCCGGGCCGACAGCACCGCCATCAGGTAGAGACCGATGTTGGTGGGGGAGGTCCGGTGTGCCACCTTGCCGAGATCCTCTTGGAAGTTGTCCGGTGGCAGCCAGTTCTCATCACTGGTGACGAACCTCTCGAAGTATCGCCAGGTGCGCCTGGCCGTCAGCCGCAGAGCCTCCTGTTCGCCAGTGCTCGGCGGCTCCGCCACCTTGACCGGTCGGGCGATGCTGACTGTGTGGGCGATGAACGGAGCCAGCACCCATAGTGCGGTCCATGCGCCAGCAGCCGCGAGCGCCCCCGGTTTGACGAAGACGGCGGCGGTGGTGGCGGCAAGACCGATTGCCATCGACGGGGACATCCGCGAAACGAAGCCCTTGGCTTCGAGGCCGAACTGTCGCTCCGCCTCTTCGGCGGTCAGCCACGTCAGCAGCCCGCGACGGCTGATCGCCAGACGCCACAGGGTCACCACGATGGCATCGGTCATCCTGACGGCCTGGTGGGCCAGGAATGCTGCCTGGAGAAGCGCCCGTCCCAAAGCCCGGGAGATGTCGGTCCCCCAGCGCCGCAACCGCACCGCTCCCGGGGTGGTGGTCCGGCGCGGAATCATCCTCTCGAGCAGGGGAAGCAACCCGGGAAGCGCCAGAGACACCAAGATGAACCCGGTCCACGGCCACACCGCCACTCCGGGCACGAGAAACGAGGCGAGCAAGGTGAAGAGGGCGGCGGGTGCGCTGAGGCTGCGCCGGAGATTGTCCAACATCTTCAGCCGGGCCACGGGAGGAAGGGGTCCGTGTCGACCGACGATCCAGGGGATGAGCTGCCAGTCGCCACGGACCCAGCGGGTCTGTCGGGAGAGCGCCACCTCGTAGTGGCTGGGGAACTCCTCGAACACCTCGATGTTGCTCACCAGACCCGCCCGGGCGAAGCTGCCTTCGAAGAGGTCGTGGCTGAGCATGGTGTTGTCCGGGATTCGACCCTCCAACGCTGCCTCGAACGTGTCGATCTCATAGATCCCCTTGCCGGCGTAGGACCCCTCGCCGAACAGGTCCTGGTAGAGGTCGCTGACAGCCGCGGAATAGGGGTCGATGCCGGTGGGCGGGAAGAAAACGCGCTGGAAGAAGCTCATCCCCCCGGCGCGCAGGAACGCGGATACTCGAGGCTGGAGGATCCCGTAGCCCTCGACGACGCGGCCCAGCGGCTCATCGACCCGGGCCCGGTTGAGGGGGTGGGCAATGGTCGCCACCAACTGGGTTGCCGCACCAGGGGGAAGTCGAGAGTCGGCGTCGAGGGCGATCACATAGCGGACTCCGCCAGGAGGCCTGCTGTTGCCCGGGATGAAGCTGGTGTCGGTGGCTCCGCGGAGGAGACGGTTGAGCTCATGGAGCTTGCCACGCTTGCGCTCCCAGCCCATGTACCGGTCCTCGCCGGGATTGAATATCCGGCGTCGGTGGAAGAGCAGGAACCGGTCGACCCCATCCGGCCCGGGTCCGTATCTCTGGTTGAGCCGGGCGACACCGGTGGCCGCCACCGCCAGCAGCTCGGCGTCGTCGGCCAGTTCGGGAGCTTCGGCGTCTCGCCAGTCACTGACCAGAGCGAAGTGCAATCGTCCTTCGGGATTCGCCAGGTAGTGGACCTCGAGACGTTCGACGAGCCCTTCGACCTGTTCGGGTCGAGACAATATGGCCGGAATCGCCACCAGCGTGCGCAGCATTGGGGTCGGCCCGTCGGCCAGCGCCAGGGAGGGCAGCTCTTCGGGGCGGGTCAAGGCCGCAATCGCCCGGTTGACGAGGACCACCCCGATGTCGGAAGCCGGGATCAGAGCCAGGGCGGCGAGGAGGACCCGCCACGGCCACCAGCGCTCGATCGTGAGGAGTGGCCACGCCAGAGCAAGACCGGTGACGATGGCCACCGCCATCAGGTAGAAGGTCCCAGGATGTCTCCGGGCGAATCGGGAGAGGACGAGGCCGGCATCGGGGCGGAACCCGATCTTCTCCTCGAGGTCATGTCTGCCCTCCCCTACCAGGTAGAAGCCCGGGTCACGCTGGCGACGGTCGGCGAGTTGGAGACTGGACAGGGCGAGGCTGGTTCGGGCGACCTCGAGCTCGGTGATGCCCGACCCTTTGGACAGTTCCTCGATGGCGTGCCTGTAGCGGTCTCGAGTGGCGAAGCTCATGTCGCGGTACGAGGTCGCCGCAGCCAGGACCTGGTCGACCAGGCTGACTCCTTCGACGAAGTCGGCCCAATCGAAGAAGTTGATGTGACGCAGACTGGTCACCACATTGCGGACGCTGACGTTGGCGGCTGCCTGCCGGCGATGGGTCTCGTTGACGATCTCCTCGGGTGTGTTCCCCTCGTCGGCGAGGCGATCGAGCAGCCAGGCAAGGCCGGGGGTGCTCTCGGGATCGCGGTCTCGAAGACGCTGCAGCAAATGCACGGCAAAGGGCTGAGGCAGAGCGTCCCGCTCGTAGCGAACCAGAGCGGCCAGAGCTTCGTCGGTGTCACCTTTGATTTCGAGGAGACCATCCGCTATCTCCTCGGCCTCCCGGCGGAGCCTCCTCGCCCGCATGATCGTCTCGACCATGCGGCGCAGATTTTCGATGAGGACCAGGCGAAGGGTGATGGGAATCGCCCAGAGCTCACCGATGGTGAGGGGCTCGACCTCCTGGTAGGAGACCACGAAACGGTGCAACGCTTCGGGGTCGAAGCGACTGTCGAGGTGAGCGACATACGCCCAGACGATCCCGTACACCCGCGGGTACCCGGCCAGGTGGCCCCCATCGAGCTTGGGCAGCTCCCGGTAGTAGCTGGGCGGGAGGTTCTCTCGTATCTCGCTCAGCTGGCTCTCCACGAGATGGAAGTTGTCCACCAGCCACTCGGCCGCAGGAGTGAGGAGGGCCTCCTCCCGAATCGCCTTGGACAACTCCTGGTATGCGGAGAGAAGAACCTCGCCGTTGTCGTCGAGACGCCGGGATATGAGTCGCAGGGTCCCTGGGCGTCCGCTCAGTTCCTGGCGCCGGGCGAGGCTGTGGGCGTGTTGCTCGAGACGTTCGACGCTGAAGAGTTCAGCCCGGATGGGCTCATCGATCAGTTGGGATCCCGAGCCTCGGTTCGATGGCACCGTCGAACAATAGGGGAGCCCTGGCAACGTCTCGGTTGTCGAGTTCCTCCTACCGCTCGGGGAGGGGCATCAAGCGGCTCTCCTCTCCACTCCAGCACACCGGCTGGGGGGAGATCCCCGATGTGTAACCTCGGACTGATGCCAGATGGACACGCAATGCTGGGTTGGGTCGACGACATCGAGAAACTGACCGTGGCGAACGAGAACTTCCGGGAGGTGATCTACACCGGGAGCCACAGCCAGCTCACGGTGATGTCGGTGCCGCCCGGTGGAGAAGTGGGGTGGGAGGCGCACGTCCACCTCGACCAGTTCCTCCGTCTCGAGCAGGGGAAGGCCCGTCTCGACTTCGGGAGGACCGAAGACGCCGTCGACGAGTCACACGAGGTCGAGGACGACTGGGCCTTCATCGTCCCCGCCGGCATCTGGCACAACGTGGTGAACATCGGCGACGACGACCTCAAGCTCTACTCGATCTACTCGCCGCCGGAACACCCCGAGGGGACGCTTCATCGGACCAAGGCTGACGCCGACGAGCATCACCATTGAGCCCGCTGGCCCAGCCTCTTCCTACTCCGCGGTGACGTCGGCGATCACGGCGAAGTGGTCCGACGCCTGAGACTCGATCACCTCGACGGCGACCGTGGTCATGTCGGTGGTGTGGAACACGTAGTCGATGCGATATTGGGGGTCGGCGGCGTTGGCGGTGAAGCCGTCACCGTCACCTGCCTCCGCCCAGCTGTCGACCCAACCCGCCTCCAGCAACTCGGTGACCTGGCGCCAGCCGGGCCGGGCGTTGAGATCGCCCACCAGCACCGCCGGCTGGCGGCCATCCCACTCATCGATGATCACCGCCAGCTGCTCGCGGTGCACCGGGTAGAGGTCGGCCTCGGGGTCTTCATCGTGGGCTGCTGAGTCGTTGATGTGTTGGAGATGGGTGGAGATGAACAGCACCTCCCCCTCCGGAGTCTCCACCGGGGCTGCGAGATAGCCCCGCTGGTAGGGGGTGCCCACCCGGGGCAGGAGGAGACGCTCCACCTCGCCCAGGGGATATCGACTGAGGATGGCGTTGCCCCACACCGGGTCGGTGGTGCCGTGGAAAGCGAAATGCTCCCACCCGAGGCGTTCCCCAAGCAGGTACATGAGGTCGGTGTTGGCGTTGAGCAGACCGCCACGGGCCACCTCCTGAAGCCCGACCACGGTGGCTCCGGATTCCTCGATGACCGAGGCGATTGCGGCGACATCCATCTCGCCACCGGTGCCGAAGCTCTGGTGGAGGTTGTAGGCCATGTAGCGCACCGGCCCGGAGTCGGGCGGATCGGGAAGGGTCCGGGCCCCGAGCAGGCCGACCACGGGCAGCAGGAGAGCCAGAGAGACCAGGAGGGGCATTCCCTCGGGAACCGTCGCGGTAACCGGTCGACGGGAAACCGACGCCATCAGCGCCAACAACAAGAGCAAGCCCGCCCCTCCGATTCGCGCCTGGGCCAGGCTGAACCCGAGGTCCATGTCGAGGGGCAGGTAGTAGGCGAAGCCGACCATCAAGAACAGCACCATGCCCACGGTCAGCCAGACGGCTGCGGGGGTGACCGTGGTCCCGGGGGTGTCGGGAACCAGTCCCGCCCAGACGATGCCGGCGGCAGGGATGGCGAAGATCACCAGAAGCGAAAACACCAGGGTCGGCCCTTCGGCTGACACCACGGTTGCCGCCACCACCAGGGCGGCAAGAGCAACCATGACCCGCGACCCACCGAACCGTTGCGCCGCCCAGAGACCGACGACGTTGAGGGCGGTGATGCCCACCGCCGCCCAACCCGCGGGCAACGTGGTCATTTCCGAGATCCAGCCGGGAGACTGGAGCACCAGGTACTGGACGAAGAGATAGGGTCCCAAGCCCATCAAAGCCACTGCCGGTGCCCACCGGGGCCCGGCGCGGGTCGGGGTGGGAATGGCCACGGTCAGGTACATGGCCGCAACCGCCAGCGCCACCGTCGACACCAGGGCGGTGACTCCGGGACGGTAAGCGAGGTCGAGTGTCGATCCCAGCCCTTTTATCGCCGAGTCGAGGGCGACCCCGACCAGAACCCCGGCGACCAGCACCCCCCTGCCCAGGCTCAACAGCAACGGAAACAGGCCCACCGCGGCGGCCACCGCGATCCCCGAGGTCCAGTGGTCGACGGCCGGGTCGTCGATCAGCTGGTTGGCGACCCGAGCTCCTGTCAGCACCACGACGCCGAGAAGGAGGCTATAGCGCAGCGAGATCCAGCGTGACACCAGGGGCAGGAGGATCCCGGCCAGGAAGGGGATTAGGGCGATGGGGATCAGGTCGAGGGCGCCGATCCCCAGCGTGTCTCGCTGGTACCAGCCCAACGACCCGAAATGAAAGCGGGCCATCTCGATCCCGAACAGGAACACCAGAGCCGCCAACACAGAGCCCAGTCGAGCACCACGCATGAGGGGGAGCCTACGCCCCGGCGATGCAGCTTCCCAAGTCACCGGTGGATGGGCGCACCCCGGAAGCGTGGGCCCCAACCCCGACTAGCGTTCTGGCCCAAAGAGGATCGACCGAGTGCTCCAAGGCATCACCGACTGGCTCCCATTCTCCATCGACCCCTCAGGCGCCGCCGTTGTCAGCGCAGCGTTGCTGGCGTGGGTGGCTCTCGTCTACCTGACCATGGCCTTCGGGGTCAGGTCGGGCGATCTGGTCTGGTCGGGGAGGCATCCGGGCCGCTTGCCTCCAGAGCAGCGTTGGTGGAGCATCGTCTACGGGATGCTCCTCGTCGGTTCGGGCTTGGTTCTACTCGAGTTGACGGACGTGATCGACACCGGGTTGTTGGACAGTCGTTGGCTGGACTCCGCCGGCTTTGCGGTCGTGGCCGTGCTCGGAGTGGCGACACTCCTGGCGCTGGCCAAGGGAAGCACGTGGGAGCGACTGCTCTTCGTCCCCATCACCCTCCTCGGTGCCGGTGTGGCCGCCTGGATCGCCTTCGGCTGAGGGGTCGGCAGTCTCAGGCGATGAGTCTCAGAGCCTGAGTGTCAGCGACTCTCCCCGGATGCCGGCTGGTCGATGTCGAGAATCGCGCACATGGTCCGGGCGAGCTGGGCCATCGCCATGGCGGTCTCCGGTTCGAGTTCGCCACTCTCCACCTGGCGCATCGCCTTGTCGAGCCGGCTGTAGACCCGGTTGAGACGGGCGGTGGCTTCCCGCTTCAGCTCCGCCCTTGCCTCCTGCGCGGCTTGGTACTTGTCCTCGAAGGCACGCCTGGGATCGTGGGGATAGCAATAGCCGGACGAGGTCAGTATCGGCGACTCGCAACGCCGGCCGTCGCTGCGAACGGCAGGACACCCCGGCTCGCTCGCCAGCTCCGAAATCTCCCTCACCTCTTCCACCCGGCTCGCCGCGATGGTCTCCACCGGAATCTCGACCGGAGTGGGCGACTCGGCCGGCGCGCTGTCGTGACCGGGTCGGGCTCGGTCTCGGGTGGGGCATCGACCTGATCGGCGGCCGGCTGCGCAACGGTGTCCTCAGTGGTCGCTTGCGGCCCTTCCAAATCCGGTCGAGCCTCGAGCGAAGCCCGGACTTGCTCCGGGCGCGGGGGCCCGAAACGCTCTCGATGGTGGGGATGCCGGAGTATGCGAAGGAGATCGTGTCGTCGGCGACGAACTGGAGGAGCTCGCCGGCCACCGTCAGCGAGAACACCTCGCCTTGCCTCTCTACATCGACGACTTCGAGAGGCCAGGCACCCAGACCGCCATCAACCGACTCGACCGCCAGGTGGTGGGCAGCCACGTCGAGACTGACCCTCAACCCGGGCCCCGGGTCGTCCGGTAACAACAAGTGGCCCTTGAACTGCATACGATCTCGCCAAGAGAATCGGCACGGCGGCAGAAAATCTTGAACGAGCGCGGCCGGGATCAGTGTCCCGGCACCGCTTCGACCGCCTCCCCGACCGCGTCGTCACCGATCAGCACGTCGGGGCCACACTGGACCGGAGCCACATCGGCCATCTTCCGGGACGGGTGCAGGGCCCCGACGTAGACCCCGACGCCGACGGCGACAGCACCGAGGAGCATGGGGAGGGTCAGTCGCTCCCCGAGGAGCCAAGCCGCAGCCGGGAACGTGACGAAGGGAGTGAGCACGAACTGATAGGAGGCGGCCGAAGCGGTCCATCTGGAGAGGATGAACAGGAACAGGACGAAGACGACCAGAGAGCCGGCGACGATCAAGTAGACGAGTGCCGCGGTCGTCTCCGGCTCGACGGGCATCGCCCATCTCTCGCCGGCAGCAACGGAGAGGATGATCAGCACCATCGTCCCAACCAGCATCGCCAACCCGTTCTCGACCGCCGGGTTGACCTTCGGGAAGCTCTTGACGATCACCCCGGCCTCCGCTATCGCCACTGCCGCCGCGGCGATCGCCAAGACACCGGCCATCGAGACGGCCTCACCCGACCCCTGGTCGAGCCCAAAGATGATCAGGAAACCGACCACCGCCGACAGCGCCCCGACCAGACCCCGCGCGGTGAATCGCTCCAGGCCGTGGGCGGCGGCGAGGAACAAGGTGATCAGGGGGACCAGAGACAGGATCACCATCGCCAGACCAGCCTCGACCCTGACCAGACCCCAAAACCCGAGGGCGAAGGCACCTCCGAAGGCCAGCGCTCCGTAGAGGACCACTCCGAGCAGTGCCCTTCCCCGAGGCAGGGGTAGGCGGCGCAGGGCGACATAGATCAGAAAGATCACACCTGCAGCCCCGAACCGAAGCGCCGCACCCCAGAAGGGGTCGAGCTCTCTGACCAGGAACCGAATGCCGATGGCGTTACCCCCACCGAGCACCACCACCACCGCCGCCGCGGCCATGGTGAGACGGTCGGGCGTTGGGGTCTGTGTTCGGACCGCGTCGGTCATGCCGGTCGTCCTCTCGGTCGTCTCGCGGTGAGATGGAGTCATCTGAACCTACCGATCGAGGCACCGGTGGTGGCTTGCTGACCGGCGCCTTGTTCAGTCGTGCAGCGCCCTGATGGCGAGGTTGGCATGGCCGACCCTCCCGGCGAGGATCCGGGCGACGAAGTGATGCAGCTCCGCCGCCACCGCCGGGTCGGAGCGACACAGCCGCTCGAAGCTCTCAGGGGTGAGGTGGAGCACATCGCAGTCGGTGTCGGCCACCACGGTGGCGGTGCACGGTTCCCCCCGGTAGAGGCTGATCTCGCCGAGCACCGTCCCACCCAACAGGGTGCGCAGCCTGACACCTTCGCCGTCAGATTGGTCGAGAAGCACCGTCGCCCGCCCCGACGAGATGAGGTAGATCCCCGGACTGGGATCGCCCTGACGCATCATCAGTTCCCCCGCCGGGATGATCCGGCGCACCAGGTAGGGGGCCAGATCGCGTCCCAGGTCTTCGGGGAGCAAGGAGTCGGACCCGGATACCGAAGCCACCGGCTCGAGGAGACGGTCCTCGCACCAGGCCGTGCCGTGGTCGAGGTCGGTCTCGACGACGATCACTCCCTGGTAGCGGGAGACCAGTTCGTCGAACTGTGCCCGCTGCTCCGCGTCCATCCCGGTGAGGACCAGGGCTTGGGCACGATCTCTGACCAGGAGGGCGATCCGCTCGAAGATGGCCACCGCCGACGAGTCGACTCCGGTTACCCGTCGGAAGTCACAGATGACGAATCGGAGGGCCGGCCACCGCTCGAGATGGTCCCGGACGTGGGTGACGATACGGCTGGCGGTGCCGAAGAAGATGTATCCCTGCAGCTCGAGGATCAACGTCGCCTCCCCCTCGTCGCGGAGGTATTGGGCTTCGGCCTCGGCCCGTTCGATGTTGCTCTGGTGCTCCCGTCCGGTCAGGGAGTGCTTGACCACGTCGATGCGGCTGTAACGGACCACGAACAGAGCGACCGCGGCGACCAAACCCACACCCACTCCCGGAAGGAATCCGACCGCGGCGATGACGACCACGATGACCACCATCAGGAGATAGTCGGCACCTCTCATCCGTCGGCGGGACGCCCAGATCCACTCGTAGATGAACTCGGCTCCGACGAACAGCAGCAACCCTCCCACGACGAACCGGGGAACCATCTCGAGCACGAAACCACCCAGTGCCACCACCGCCAGCATCAACATCGGAGCCAGCACCGCGGGGCCGCGCCGCATCCCCACCAGCCGCGCCGTGATCACCGTGTCGGCGAGATACAGGTAGCCGGGCGCACCTCCGAAGCCGGCAGTGGCGACGTTGGCCCACCCGGTCCCGCGCAACTCCCGGTTGATGTCGATGTCGGTGCGGGTCTCGATCTCGAGAGCGCTGATGTAGAGCAGGAGCGAGACCGGGGCGATGACCAGGATGGTGACCAGGCTCAACACCTCTCCGGCGATGAGACCCCACTCGGCCCGGGCGAGAGACCCGACGATCGTCCCCGGCCACAGGGTTCCTTCCGGGAAGGGGCCGAGCAGCCACCCCCGATCCAGGGCACCGGCCCTGCCGACCCCACTCAGACCCGTCACCAAGTGGAAGCCGAGCACGGCGACGACGAGGAACAGCAGATAGGCGCGGGAGGTGAATCCCTTTCGGGTGACGACGAAGAAGAGCACTGCGAGCACCAATCCCGGCCAGAAGGTCCCGATCGTCTCGGCGCCGGACAGGTCGGACAGCGAGCCAATGCCCATGATCGACGATCCACCGGTGATGATCAGATAACCGGTGCCGGCGAGAAGACCGCCGATCACGGGGAACGGCACGAACCGGGCGATGTCGCCGAGACCGAGATATCCCATGGCCAGGAAGACCAGCCCGGTGATCAGCGATGTCGCCACGATCATCGCCACCACCGTGTCGAATGCAGGCGCCCCGGCGAGGACCGCGGCGATCGATACCGCGCTGAGCCCGATGATCGCAGAAGGGGCATCCTGAATCCCGGCGTACTGGCCCCGGAAGCTGCTGCTCAGGGCGATCACCAGGGCGATGATCGCCGAACCCACCAGACCGAGACCGATGCCCTTGGCCAGGAAGGCGACCAGGTCACCCCGGAAGATCAGCGAGACGAGGGCGACCGTCAACAGCACGTTGACCATGGCCAGGATCAACCCGGTGACCACCGTGGAACCGGCAGCACCCCTGGCGAAGTCGGACTTCAGGTCGGCGAGTGCGCCGGTGCTCGAGCGGGTCTCCCTCATGGGATCGCGGAGTATGCCAGCGCACCAGACGCTCAGGGACCGGGGACCACCGTCCTCCTTCTCAGGAACTGGCGTGGGTCGGGCAGGTGGTGGCGCATGGTGCTGGCGGGGCGCAGCAAGACGAGAGCCGAGATCCCGAGTAGCACGGCAAACCCGAATCCCATTCCGGGAAAGCCCCAGGCCTCGAGCAGGATCCCCCCGACGACGGTCCCGGTGAGATAGCCGAACTGATCGGCGCTGGCTCGGACACTCATCGCGGCGAGCCTGCGGCCATCGGAGACCTGGAGGCCACGGGCGGCGCCGGCGAAACCTCGACCTGCCGCGAAGAAAACCGCGGCGGCGAATCCGGCAACGGCGATCGGGAGGGTGAACAAGGTTGTGGAGAACACGGTCACTGCCAAAGCGGCCGGCAGCGAGAAACCGATCATGAGCCGGGCTGTTCCCATCCCCACCAGACGCCGGCCGAGCGAATTTCCGGGTAGATAGAACACGGCGCCGGCACCGAGGATCACCCCCGCCGTGGCAACGTCGAGCCCGTAGGCCTCGATGAGTACCGACCCCGCGTAGACCAGGGCGCCGCCCCATGCGGAAAAGGCGATGAACTCCGATATCGCCCAGCTCTTCACCCCCGGCACCCTCCACAGTCCCGCCGGGTCGCACTTCTCCCCTTCGTCACTGATCGTAGGGTCACGGAGACGAAGGGCGACCAGGGCGATGAGACACCCCACCACAGGGACGAAGATCCAGGTCCATCGCCAGTCGAACCGGGCCACGAAACCGGCGATCGGCTGGCCGACGATCCAGGCCACGGGCTGGCCGATCAGGGCCCGGGACAGCACCCGGGCCCTGTCGCCATCGGCGGCCCAGGCCTCCGAGGCGGCGAACCCGCCCGCCAGGACCGCGGCCAGACCGAGACCGATGACCACGTGCGCCGCCAGCATCACCTGGAACGACGGCGCCAGGGCACTGATCAGCGAGCCGACGCCGATGAGCGCGAGTCCGGAAGAGAGGATGACACCCAGTCGGAAACGGTTGCCCACAGTCGCCAGGTAGAGGGCGGTGATGGCGGCGGTGATCCCCGCTACCGACCTCAGCTGGGCGGCACTCGCCGTGCTCACGTCGAACTCGGCAGCAACGTCGGGAAGGATCGGCGTGAGCACCAGGATCGCCGCCTGGGTGGCGAACAGAGCCCAGAAGAGCACGGCCCCTGGGCCCAGGGAGACACGTCGAGCGGCACCGGCCGTAACCGATCGAGACTGTGGTGAAGGGATCCCTGTTGGCACGGCGAGAAGCTAGTCCGCGCCACGGTGTCTGGAGGGCCTGATCCGAGGACATGTAGCCCCGATTAACGGCTTCTGAGGCCGGCAGAGCACCGCTTGCGCGGGTCTGCAACCCTGGGTTCGGTGTTGGGACAAGCCGGGTCGGTCAGTGGCCGAAGGCCTCCTCGAGCCACCACGACGCCTGGCTGGTCACCTTGGCGTCGATCAGGAGAGGCTTGGAGCGCCTCCTTGGTGTTGCTCCGGTCGGTCACAGCCTGGACTCCTCACTCTCGCCTAGCCGGTGACGCTGCACCTTGCCGGTCTCGACCTGCCTCGGATAACTTGCCCGTGGCGCCCATCATGGCCCGTAGCCGGTGGGAGCGGTGAAACAGACCGTAGGCCCGTGGTCCTGGACCCGTCGGCCCCGTGATCGACCGGGTCGTCAACTGTGGTCCTCTCTCGGATCGGCAAGTCACGATCACGCTAGTAACGACGACCCGGCCGCCGCTTCCGACTCCTAGGGTGTCTGCTGAAATGGAGACTGGATCGATGGAATATCGCTATCTGGGCCAGACCGGCCTGGCAGAATCCGGCTTCGGGATGGGCTGTGGCAATTTCGGAGGCATCGGAAGCGCTCCACAGTTCTTCGGTCAGGGGGAGTCGGAGGAAGAGGCCTTCGCCCTCCTCGACTGGGCCATCGACGTGGGCATCAACTACCTCGACACCGCCAACGCATATGGCGGAGGACGTAGCGAGGAGACCATCGGCAAGTGGCTGGCCACCAAGGGCGAGTCGGTGAGAGAGAACCTCCTGATCAGCTCGAAAGTCGCCAACCCGGTTGGTGACAACGCCAACCAGCGGGGCCTGTCGCGCCGTCACATCTTCGACCAGATCGACGCCAGTCTTCGCCGCATCGGCGTGGACCAACTCGACATGTACATCGTCCATGAGCCCGACCTCACGACCCCGCTAGAAGACACCATCGACGCCCTCGATTCGTTGGTGGTGGGGGGAAAGGTCCGCTACATCGGGCCTCGAACTTCCCGGCCTGGCTGATGGCAAGTCGCTCTGGGCCAGCGCTGTGATGGGTTGCCACCGATTCGAGTGGATCCAGAACTCGTTCAACCTGATCGACCAACAGGAACAGGTGGAGATGCTCGACCTCTGCTGGGATCAGGGGCTCGGCTTCACCAACTTCAGCCCGCTGTGTGGGGGGTTGTTGACCGGGAAGTACCGCTACGACGGCGACTACCCGGACGGGTCACGGATGACGAAGCGACCCCAGCCCTACCTGGGGCATTGGAACCAGCAGACCCTCGCCGCCCTCGACAAGCTCGGTGAGACCGCGGCCGAGATCGGGGTCAGCATGGCCGGCCTGGCTCTGGGCTGGCTCTACCACCATCGGGACGTGACCTCCTCCATCGTCGACCCGCGTCGGCCTGCGCACCTCGACCCGGTGCGAGAGGTCATCGGCCTCGAGCTCAGCCAATCGGTCTGGGAGCAGGTCGGTGGCCTCTTCGGCGAGGATCCGACCGAGTGACCACCCTCTTCATCGGCCAGGGCGAGGTGCGCGAACTGCTGGCAATGTCCGATTGCATCGAGGTGGTCCGCGAGTCCCTCGCCGCCTTGGCCCGGGGCGAGGCGATCCAGCCGCTGCGTCCGGTGATGTGGCTGCCGGAGAACGTCGGTGCGCTGGGGATGATGCCCGGGTACCTGGGCCCGATCGAAACGATCGGGGTCAAGACCGTCACCGTCTTTCCCGGCAACGCCGACACCGAGTACGACTCCCATCAAGGCACGGTGATGCTCTTCGACGCCGGCAACGGCCGCCTCAAGGCGGTGCTCGACGCCACCGAGATCACTGCCACCCGCACCGCGGCGGCGTCGGCGGTGGCCTCGGACCATCTCGCCCGTCCCGACTCCTCGGTCCTCGCCATCATCGGCTCCGGTGTCCAGGGAGCGGCCCACGTCCGGGCCATCCCCCTGGTCAGGGAGATCTCCGAGATCAGGGTGTGGTCGAGGAGCCCCGACCACGCCCGCCGGCTGGTCACCGAGACCGAGGGCGCGGCCAGGATCCGCGCCGTGTCCTCGGTTGCCGAAGCCGTGGCCGGCGCCGACATCGTCTGCACCACCACCGCCTCGCCCGACCCGATCGTGACAGGAGCCATGCTCGAGCCCGGCATGCACCTCAACGCCGTCGGGTCGAGCGTCCCCTTTGCCCGCGAGCTCGACTCGAAGGCGATGGCCAGATCGCGGCTCTTCGTGGACAGACGCGAATCGACACTCAACGAGTCGGGGGACTTTCTCATGGCTCGGGAAGAGGGTGCCGTCGGCGAAGACGACATCATCGCAGAGATCGGTGAGGTCATCATCGGGGCGCACCCCGGCAGAGAGTCGGACCGCGAGATCACCGCGTTCGTCTCACTAGGTCTGGCAGTGGAGGACATCGCCGCAGGGGATCTCGTCTACCGCATGGCAGTGGAGTCCGGAAGAGGTGCCAGCATGGAGTTCGGAGGCAAACGTCATGGCTGAGCCGATCGCACTCGCCGAGATCGAAGACGCTCGCCGACGTCTGGAAGGGATCGCGGTCAGGACCCCTCTGGTTCGATTCAACGCCGACACCGGGCCGGCTGAGATCTACCTGAAGCTGGAGAATCTCCAACCGATCGGAGCCTTCAAGATCCGCGGGGCCGGTAATGCCATGGCCATCGCCGGCCAAGAAGCCCTGAAGGCGGGGGTGTGGACTGCGAGTGCGGGGAACATGGCCCAGGGTGTCGCCTGGAACGCCGCCAGGCTGGGAGTCTCCTCCTCGGTGGTGGTGCCCGACCACGCTCCCGACGCCAAACTCGAAGCCCTCGAGCGTCTCGGAGCCCGGGTGATCAAGGTTCCCTTCGCTGAGTGGTGGGAGATCATCGTCACCCACAGACACCAGGGCCAGGAGGGTGTCTTCGTCCATCCGGTGAGCGATCCGGCGGTGATTGCCGGGAACGGGACCATAGGTCTCGAGCTGGTGGAAGATCTTCCCGACCTCGACGCAGTTGTCGTCCCCTATGGCGGCGGAGGGCTCAGTTCGGGGATCGCCTCGGCGCTGCGTCACCTCAAACCCGAGGTGCCGGTCTACGGAGCAGAGGTGGCGACATCGGCTGCTCTCGACGCCGCCTTCTCCGCTGGAGAGCCGACCGAGATCGAGTACGTGCCCTCCTTCGTCGACGGAATCGGCTCGTCGCGGGTGCTCGACGAGATGTGGCCGTTGGTCAGCAATCTGTTGGCCGGGTCGCTGGTGGCCACCCTCGAGGAGGTCGAGTCGACGATTCGCCTGCTGGCCACCCGCAACCGCATCGTGGCGGAGGGAGCGGGCGCAGCATCGGTAGCCTGCGCCGCCCGAGGTGGTGCGGGCGAGGGCAAGGTCGTCTGCATCGTGTCGGGCGGGAACATCAACCCTTCGATCCTGGCCGACATCCTGTCCAGGAACGACTGACAACTGCGGCACGCCGTCGCGTAGGTATCCGTGGCACAATCCCTGCGGCACAGATCGTGGGAGGAGAGAGCGACTCGATGGCTGGATACGTCACTCACGTAGACCACGTGGAGCCAACCGTCGGCTCTGACACCGTCTCGGCCCGGACCACCATCGACCAGTCGGTCGGCGCCGAGCGCCTCGTCCAGTCCGTGCTCACCTTCCCCCGGGGGAACTCGGCGACCCGCAGGCAGGACGATCGGGACGAAGTGGCATATGTCGTGTCCGGGACCGGCTCCCTACTCCTCGAAAGCTCGGCCCACGAGCTGAAACCCGACATCGGTGTCTACATCCGGGCAGGGGAGAGCTATCGCGTGGTCAATGACGGGGCCGAGGACCTGGTCCTGGTCTCGGTGACCGCGCCACCACCCGACGACGAAGCGCCGACCACGCGGAAGGTGACGGTCGATACCGCCGACCAGCCCGTAATCCCCGCGGGGGAGGATCGCCAGTTCAAGTTCGTGATCAACCCAGACGCAGGATGTCAGGAGGTGACCCAGTTCGTCGGCTGGATCCCGCCCGGCCGGGCTCCCACCCACTATCACCTCTACGACGAGGTCATGTACATCCTCGACGGGGAAGGCGTCCTCCATCTCGACGGCCAACCGGACACGCCGATCCGGACCGGATCCTGCATCCATCTTCCCCCTCCGGTGGAGCATTGCGTCGAGAACACCGGAGATCGGCCACTGAGAATCCTCGGAGTGTTCCACCCGGCGGGTGACGCCTCCGAGGCCTACGAGCAAAGCAACTGAAGGGAAGAAGGGAATGAGACGACAACCGATATGGAAACTGGTGGCGACGCTGACCGCGCTCGCCGTGGGGGTGGCGGCTTGCGGCGACGACGTTGGCGACACCACAAACACGGCCCGGAGAGCTGGTGTGCCTCCTCGGGGGTAACGCCTCGGGCAAGTCGACCACGCTCAAGACGATCCTGGGGATAGTGGAGCCGCGCAGCGGCACCGTGGAGTTCGACGGGGAGGACGTCACCGAGAGCTCGACGAGCCGTCGCATCACCAAGGGCATGGCGATCGTCCCCGAGAACCGCCGGCTGTTCGCCCCGATGACGGTCCTCGAGAACCTCGGGATAGGGGCGTATCTGCGCGAAAACGACTATGCCGACGACCTGGAGTACGTGTGTACGAGCTCTTCCCGGTGATCAAAGAGCGCAGGCAACCGCTCGCCGGCATGCTCTCGGGCGGCGAGCAGCAGATGGTGGCGATGGGCCGGGCTTTGATGTCGCGACCGAAGCTGGCCGTTGATGGACGAGCCCTCGATGGGTCTGGCTCCCATCCTCGTGGATCGGAGCTTCGAGATCATCCAACAGGTCCACGAGACGGGGGTCTCGATTCTCGTCGTGGAGCAGAACGCCAACATGGCCCTGTCCGTAGCCGACCACGGATACGTGCTCGCCACCGGGAGGATCGTCCTCGCCGACACGGCGGCGGCCCTATCCGAGCACGAGGACTTGAAGAAGGCATACCTTGGCCGCTGACACCGCGCTGGCGTGCCGTTCTCCTCGTCTGGCGCCACGCGGTGCCGGCGAGTCGCACGAGCCTATCGTACGCCCACGATGAGCAGCGAACTCCCCCACTCGATACGTGATCGTTTCCCCCTGCTGCGACACAACGTCTACACGAACAGCTGCTCACAGGGTGCACTCTCCGTCGACGTCCGGGCGGCTTATGAGCGTTACCTGAGCGATTGGGACGAGAAGGGAGCGCCGTGGGATCTGTGGGTCGAGCTGGCCGATGCGGCACGTTCCCGGTTTGCCCGGCTCCTCAACGCCTCGAGCGAAGAAGTGGCTGTCACCACCTCGGTATCGGCTGGAGTCAGCTCGCTGCTGAGCGGCCTCCGCCCTGTCGATGGGCGAAACAAGATCGTGATGAGCGACTTCGAGTTTCCCACCATCGGTCAGAACGTCCACGCCCAGGAACTGGTGGGGATGAAGGTGGAGCACGTCCCGGCGGGGGAGGACGTGACCATCCCCCTCGATCGTCTTGCCGAGTCGATCGACGAGGAGACGGCCCTGGTGGCGATCACCCAAGTCTGTTTTCGCAACGGCTCCAAGACGGATGTGAAAGCGGTCATCGATCTCGCCCACGAGGCCGGGGCCCTCGTGCTCCTCGACTCCTTCCAGGCGGTAGGTGCCATTCCCATAGACGTGCGGGAGTTGAACGCCGACTTCGTCGTCGGGGGGACCCTCAAATACCTGCTCGGCTCGGCCGGACTCGCCTTCCTCTACTGCCGGGCCGACCTCATTGCAACCATCACCCCGATCCAGACAGGATGGTTCGCCGACGAGAGCATCTTCGATATGGACATCTACGACTACTCCCCGTCGCCAACGGCCACGAAGTTCGAGAACGGGACTCCTCCGGTTCCCAGCATCTATGCCGGTATCGCCGGGATGGACCTCATGGATGAGATCGGCGTCGCCCGCACCGAGCAGCATGTGGCCGAGCTGACTGCGCAGCTGATCGAGGGCCTCGACCGGATCGGGGCACGGATGGTGACTCCACGCGATCCGGCAAGGAGAGGTCCGATGATCGCGGTCGCCGCCACCGACGAGCAGGCCCTGGTCGCCGCCTTGGCGGGAGATGGAATCCTGACCTCCCCGAGAAACGGGAACATCAGGCTCTCCTGGCACTGTTACAACTCGGCCGAAGATGTCGAAGCTGTGACGGCCGGTTTGGAACGTCACGCCGAGCTCCTCGCCCGCTAGCCCTTTTCCTGGTCCTTCGACGGGCGGGTCACCTGCTGCATCTCGGTGGTGCTGGGGAACGACCGGTCCCAACCGGAGCGCTCCACCACCCGTCTGGTCAAGAGACGCAAGGCATTTGGCTGGTTGGCGTCTACCTCCCGGAACAGCTCGTCGACCAGCTTCGCCCAGCCCACTGCGCGCAGGGCGAACACCATGACCAGTCCGGTGATCGCCACGATCCCCACTGCCGAGAGCAGCACCACCGGCCGGGGAAGGTCGAGGGCGAAGAAGTCGCGGGAGGCGGGTGTCGACATGGATGTGACGAGCAAGGCCGCCATGGTGGCGATGAGACCCTTCTTCCACGGCACCAGGGGACGGGACACGATCCCCAAGGCGAAGAGCCCGATGGCAGCCAGGATCAGGGTGGCAGTGGTCCGCGACTCGGTGATGGTCGAGCCTTCCAGGTCGGAGAGCCAGTATCCGGCGAACGTGGCCAGGGTGGCCACCGCACCAGTGGGGATGGCGAACTTGAGGACCCGGGTCACGAACCCGGGGCGGGCCCGCTTCCGTGATGGTGCCAGGGCGAGGAAGAACGCCGGGATGCCGACGGTGAGACTTCCGACGAGGGTGAGATGCCGGGGCAGGAAGGGGAACGGGAGGGTGGAGACGATGATGGCCATCGACAGCCCGAGGGCGTATACCGCCGAGGTGATGAACAGGTTGGCGACCCGTTCGATGTTGGAGGTGACCCGGCGTCCCTCCCCCACGATCTCGGGGAGGGTGGCGAAGAGACCGTCGATCAACACCAGTTGGGCCACCGCCCGCGATGCCGGGGCGCCACCGCCGATCGCGATCCCGATGTCGGAGTCCTTCAGCGCCAGGACGTCGTTGACCCCGTCCCCCGTCATCGCCACCACGTGACCACGTGACTGCAGCGCCTGGATCATGGCCCGCTTCTGCGCCGGGTTGACCCGGCCGAACACGTTCCGGGTCTCCATGAGTTGGGCCAGCTCGTCGGGGTCTTTGGGGAGGAGTTTGGCATCCACCGGGTGGGCCCACCCTTCGATGCCCACCTGACCGGCGACCGCCGCCACCGTGTCCGGGTGATCCCCGGAGATCACCTTGACCTTCACCCCCTGTTCGGCGAAGTATCGGAGGGTCTCGGCGGCGTCGGACCGCACCTGGTCGGCGAGGACCACCACCCCGGCGGGCTCGAGGTCACGGGGCAGGGCGCTGGCCTCGAGCGGGCTCGAGCTCCAGGCCACCAGCACGGCGCGCGCCCCGTCGGCGGCCACCTCGGCGACCACTTGCTTGACCTGCTCATCGACAGGGGCGACCACGTCGGGTGCGCCGAGCACCCAGGTCTCCCCGCCGAAGAAGGTGACACCGCTCCACTTCCTGGCCGACGAGAACGGCACCGAGGTCTGCACCCCCCACCCGGGGTCGTCGGGATAGGCAGCCCCGATGGCCGCCATCGTCACGTTGGGGTGGGTCTCGGCCGCGGCCAGGGCGGCGAGCGCCGGCTGGGGATCGCGCTCGGACAGGAGGATCAACTCCTCGACGGCGAGATGGCCCTCGGTCAGGGTGCCAGTCTTGTCGAAGCAAACCGTGTCCACCCGGGCCAGGCCCTCGATGGCGGGCAGCTCCTGGACGAGGACGTTGCGTCGGCCGAGTCGGATGACGCCTACGGCGAAGGCGATCGAGGCGAGCAGGACCAGGCCTTGGGGGACCATCGCCACCCCGGCGGCGACTGCTCCTCCCAGACCCTCTCTGAAGGTGCCACCGCCCCGGGTAACGCTCCACACCACCAGCACCCCGATGGGGACGACCACCCAACTGACGATGCCGAGGATCAAGTTGATGCCGTCGCGCAGCTCGGAGCGAACCAGGGTGAAGCGCTTGGCGGCACGGGCGAGACGGGCGGCGTAAGCATCGCCACCGACCCGGGTCACCCGGTATCGGCCCGAGCCGGCGGCGACGAAGCTTCCCGAGAGGCACTCGTCCCCGGGCTCTTTGATTACCGGATCGGACTCACCAGTGAGCAGCGACTCGTCGATCTCCAGGCCGGACGAAGACACCACCTCTCCGTCGACCACCAGCTGGTCGCCGGAGCGCAGGTCGATGAGGTCGTCGACCACCACCTGGTCGACCGACTGTTCGACGACCCTGCCGGAGCGAACCACTCTCACCTTGGGGGCGGCTACCACTTCGAGCCGGTCGAGGGTTCGTTTCGCCCTCAGCTCCTGAACGATGCCGATGGCCGAGTTGGTCACCAGGACGATCCCGAACAGGGCGTCGCGGGGCTCCTGGAGAAAGATGAGCACCACCAGCAGCAGTCCGCCGAGGAGGAAGTTGAACCGGGTGAAGACGTTGGCGCGGACGATCTCGCCGGTGGTCCGGCTCGGTGTCTCGGTCACCTTGTTCACCTGGCCCGCCCGGACCCGCTGCTGGACCTCAGCGGCGGTGAGCCCTTCTTCTGGCGGGGCCAACCAGAGGTCTGTCATCGCGGTTTCAGCATACGGTCGTGCCGGGGCCATTCCTCCGGACCGGGCCCTTCTTGCCGGTGCGAAAGGCATCCGCCAACGTTGTCGCTAGTCCCGGCCCTCCTGGGTGGCGATGTCGGCCACGTTCCCACCAGGTCGTACGAAGGGCTGACTACATCGATCAAGTGTTGGGGTCGATGGCGTCGAGGATCAACTGCGCCAACTCTTCGGGCTTGGTGAACTGCGGCCAGTGGCCGGTGGGGAGGTCGACGTAGGTGAGGTTCTCGATCTTGGTGAACTCGCGCACCGGCTCCAGGTCGTCGTCGATCCACTTCTTCAGCGCGTCAGAGTCGAACTCGGGGCAGACCATGGTGACCGGCACCTCGTAGCGCCGTTCATCGGAGAGACGCTGCGGATCGCTCACCAGGCGCGCCGGGGAGGGGATGGCCCGCTTCCTGAACTCTGCTCGCGCCGCCTCGTCGAGATCCCTCAGGTCGGCCTCGTCGAAATCAGACCAATCGAAGAGGGCAATCTCACCGTTTTCCGAGGGAAACTCGGAGGCGGAGCCATGGGCGCTCGGCCAGCCACCGATGTAGACGGCATGAACCACCCGATCGGGTCGGGCGTCGACTGCGGCGTAGGCGAGCCCGGCGCCCATCGAGTGGCCGACCACGGCCACCGGTCGGTCGGTCGAGTCGATGGCCGACACGATGGCATCGACACAGTCGGCTCGGGTCACCGCGGAGCGGTCGGCGTCCCGGGACTCCATACCGGGGAGGGTGAGCGCTCGGGCACTGTGGCCCGCTTCCTCGAGGTGCGGTACCACCTGGTCCCACGAAGAGGCATCGAGCCACAGGCCGGGGATGAGAATGATGTCCATGGGAAATCCCTTCGTCTCAGCTACGATCGACTTTTCTCGATCATTAGAGCGAGGACCATACCGGAACGATCGAAAAATGTCGAGCGTTGAGAAGATCCCCGACTACGACCTCGAGGAGATACGGGTCGTCACCTCCCCGGAGGAGCTACGGGCCATGGGTCACCGGGTGCGCAGCCGGGTCCTCGACCTCGTCCTCGACCGGGCGGCGACGGTAAACGAACTGGCCGCGGCCATCGGTCGCCCTCCCAGCACCGTGGCCTACCACGTGGGGGTCCTGGTCGAGGCGGGAATGCTCAAGGTGGTGAGGACGAGAAAGGTACGCGCGGTCGAGGAACGGTTCTACGGCCGGACGGCGCGCATCTTCGGTGTCGGGGAGATCGACCCCGAGCTGGCTGCCGAGCTACCGAATCTCCTCGTCGTGGCAGCGGCAAATTCGCGGACGGCGCACGAAGCCGACCAGCTTCGGGCCGTTCTGAGAAGGGCGCGCATACCCGAAGCAAGCGTTCGCGGGTTCTGGGAACGGGTCATCGACCTCGTTCAGGAGTTCGGCCAGATCCCCCGCTCCGGCGACACCGTGTACGCATTCGTCGCCGGGCTCTACCCCAACGACTATCCGGCGCTGCCCGACCTCACCGGGGAAGACCCGAGCTGAGAGCGTCGGCCGGCGTGGTCGAAACCAGTCTCGCGTTCCGGATGCGGTGCGGGCCCGGTGCATCGGCCGTCACCGGCTCGAGCTGGTCGAGCTCCTCGCATTGCCAGTGGAGGTCGGCGATCGTGGTCTCGAGACTCTTCGCCTCGTCTTCGAGGCCCTCGGAGTCGAGAGCCACTGCGATGTGGGCCAGACGTGTCATCACCGTCTGGATACTGCGCCGAAGTGAGAGGGGTACAGTCATCATGAGATTTCTCTTGGCAGGGGACGATTCGTCGGATTACCCGGGCTCCCCGGTCTTCAAACCGCACCGACGAGGACCGATCCTGTCCGCATGACCCCTTAGGCTGGGGAGGGCCGTGACTGCAAAGATCGCGATCGGGACCTGCTCCTGGACCGACCCCACCCTCACCGACAGCACATCGTTCTACCCCGACACCGAGATGACCGCCGAGGAGCGGCTGGTGTTCTACGCCGAGCATTTCCCCATCGTCGAGGTCGACTCCACCTATTACGCACCGCCGTCTGAGCGGGTGGCGGGACTGTGGGCGGAACGAACCCCCGAACACTTCACCTTCGACATCAAGGCGTTCCGTCTCCTCACCCAGCACCCCACCCCGCCGAAGTCGCTGTGGAAGGGCTTGCGGGAGAGGCTGCCCACGGAGATGAAGGAGAAGCGCAACGTCTACATGCGCGACCTCCCCCGGGGCCTCCAAGCCGAGGCAGCCCAGGCGTTCCGGGACGCTCTCATGCCGCTCCATTCCGCAGGCAAGCTCGGTGTGGTCCTCCTCCAGTTTCCGCCCTACGTCTATCCGACCAGGGGTTCGTTCGGGTACTTGAAATGGGTGGCCGCCCAGCTCGAGGACTTCCAGCTCGCCGTGGAGTTCCGTAACGGGCGCTGGCTCGACTCCGAGAACATGACCGACACCCTCGACTTTCTCGAGCGTCACTCCCTGGCATACGTCTGTGTCGACGAACCGCAGGGGTTCTCGAGCTCGGTGCCCCCGGTGGTGGCGGTGACCGCGCCCGTCGCCGAGGTCCGTTTCCATGGTCGCAACGCGGAGAACTGGGAGAAGAGGGGTATCAGCGCCGCCGAGAGATTCAAATACGACTACAGCACCGAGGAGCTCGCCGAGTGGGTGCCCCGGATCGAGACCATGGCAGAGAGCGCCGACACGGTCCACGCTCTGATGAACAACTGCTACTCGGACTACGGGATCCGCTCCGCCCGTGGCCTCGGGGAGTTGCTGGGCATCTTCTGAGGCGAATCTCTTCCGAAAGCCTGAGTTGCTCATGAGCACGTCGCAATGGGTCACCGGATATCCCGCTCCTGTGTTGCGTCCCTATGTGACCCGGTACATCGGATATCGCCTCCTCGGGCATCCTCCCGCCCTGCATCGCGGTCTTCCCTCACAGAGCATGACGCTGATGTTCAACATCGGGCCGACTATCGACATCGTCTCCCAGGCCAACCCGAAGCACGAGCCCCGCCGATACCGATCCGTGCTCGGGGGTTGCACGAGAGGCCAGCGCTGATCACACACGACGGCAGTCAGGAGGGCGTCGCTGTCAAGCTCTCCCCCGTCGGGAATCGCACCCTGTTCCGCCAACCCGCAGCCGAGCTGTGGGATCTGTCGGTCGAGGTCGACGACGTCGTCGGTACCCCCGGCCTCGCCGATGCGACCTCCACGGCGGACTCGTCCTGACGAGAACCCATCGTCACCGGCGTAGCATCGGGCCGTGAACTTTGCAGACCACACCCTGATCGACGGCGACCTGGAGCGGGGAGAGGGAGCCGAATTCGGTGTCATCGATCCGGCCACCGAGGAGATCGCCGCTTCACTCCACGCCTCCAGCGGGCAGCAGTCAGCACGGGCCACCGCCGCCGCCCGCCGTGCCCAGCCCTCGTGGCGAGCCCTCAGTCAGCCGGAGCGGAACAAGGCCCTCCACGCGGTTGCCGATGGCATCCGCTCCCAGGACGAGCGCATCGCCACTGCCCTCACCCACGAGACCGGGCGGCCGCTCAGCCGCAACCGGCTCTACGTCGACATGGCTGTCGACCTCTTCCGCATGTACGCCGAGCTGTCCCGGGCTCTGGGAGGGAGGGTGGCACCCTCCAACGACCCGGGGCAACTGTCTCTGGTGCTGCGCGCCCCATATGGCGTCGTGGGGTGTCTCATCCCCTGGAACTACCCACTCCTCCTGCTGGTGTTCAAGATCGCCCCGGCGCTGGCCGCCGGGAACACGGTGGTGATCAAGCCTGCGTCGGAGACTCCACTGTCGCTGACGGTTCTCGCCGAGGTGTTCGCATCCGCTCTCCCTGCTGGGGTGGTCAACACCGTTCTGGGAAGCGGCCAGACGATTGGAGAGGGCCTGGTAGCCGACCGCAACGTCGACATGATCGCCTTCACCGGTTCGACCGAGGTGGGCCGGCGTCTTGGCGTGCTTTGCGCAGAAGCGACCAAGCCGGCCCATCTCGAGCTCGGGGGCAAGGACCCCGCCATCGTCTTCGAGGATGCCGACCCCGAGGTGGCCGCAGAGGCGGTGGCCTGGGCGTCGTTCCTCAACGCCGGCCAGGTTTGCACCTCGACGGAGCGGGTCTACGTCCATGAGTCGATCGTCGAACCGTTCCTCGATGCCGTGGTCGCGGTGACCGAGGCGATCGTTGTCGGCGACCCCTTCGAGGCGACCACCCAGGTGGGTCCGATGCGCAGTGACGGTCGCCGTCGCAAGGTGTTGGGCGAGATCGAGGCGGCAACCTCGGCGGGAGCCCGAGTGATTGCCGGCGGGTCGGTCCTCGACCGGCCCGGGTCCTTCCTGGCGCCGACGGTCTTGGCGGATGTCAGCCACGAGATGGGGGTGATGCGCGACGAGACCTTCGGGCCCGTGCTCCCGGTGATGAGTTTCACCACCGATGACGAGGCCTTCGCCCTCGCCGCCGATACCCCATATGGGCTCGGGGCCAGCATCTACACCGAGACCCCGGCCCGGGTGGAGAGGGCCTACCGGTCGCTCGACGTGGGGACGGTGTGGGTCAACGACCCGGTGGTGGACAACCTCGCCGCCCCCTTCGGCGGCAACCGGGCCAGCGGTGATGCCAGGGAGCTGGGGGTGGAAGCCTTGGACAGCTTCACTACGGCGAGACACGTCCACTGGAATCTGGCCCTGGAATCGAAACCGTGGTGGTTCCGTAAGGATTGAGCTCCCGTGGCCTCTTTTCGGCGAACTGAGGGCGGCAGACTTCGCTGAGCGGGGCCCGCAACCCAGGGTTCGCGTATGCGGGCTCAGGAGACCGGATTCATCAGGCCGGTCTCGAGACGGTGCAGGTAGCGGTCGGCGAGATAGTTGAGGAACCGGCGGGCCTGGGTGAAGTTGGCGGCCATGTCCTCGAGGGAGTGGTGGAGCTGAGCGGGCAGCGCCGCTTCGTTGGCGGCCCGGTCATAACTGACGCGTCCCACCTTCTCGAGGAACTCGATGTAGTCGACACCGACGAGGTGGTCGAGATCGAGCCCCGCCAGTGTGGCCAGCCGGGCCTGACGCATGGCGCTGATCGGATGACGGGCAGTGTGATCGGGGAAGACACCAGTGTGGAACAGGGCCACCTCACCGAGACGGCGATAGCCGGCGGCACGTCGACCCGAGGGAAGGCTCTCCACCATCTCGGCTAGACCCACCGGGTCCAGCTCGCTATAGCGACGACGCCGGTAGCCGCGGTCGGTCTTCACCCACACCGAACCGCTGGCGACCCTGGTGAACGACCCGAGAAACTCGCTGATCAGGTAGCGGCGGGTGATGTCATCGATGAACTCACGCAGACTCTCCACGTCGAAGACCGGAAGCCGCTCTCCCGCACCGACCCACTCCGGCACATACGATGCTGCGCCGAGGTCGCGCATTGCCTTGCGCACCAGAACGGCGAAGGCGAGCAGGGGGCTGAGACCGGCGATCACCCCGGTCTCCGTGGTCTCGTACATCAGCTCGTAGAGCCGGGGGTCCGCCAGCAGGTCCTCGATCACCCCAGGCTCCCTGGCGAGTCGGGCCCGCAGGTCGTCGACGTCAGACGCCGGGTCATCCAGCGCGGCGAGCACCTCCAGGTCGTGCTCGGTGAGCCTCTGCACGAAGAACAGCGGATAGTTGGACATCGCAGCCTCTGCTCATGGTAGGACAGTCCTCGGGTGACGTCGGGAAACCTCAGTCGTCTTCATCATCGTCGTCATCGTCCAGCTCCACTCCGAGCAGGCCCGCCAGCTCGTAGAGGGCCGCCCGGGCCTCGGCGAGATGTTCTCCAGTCAGGTTGTCCTCGATGCGGTCTTCGACCTCCTCCAGCCTCTCCTCGGCTTCCTCGAAATCGCCCTCGAGGGCCGCCCTGATCCCCTCGTCGACCGTGTCCAAGATCTCCTCCACCTCGCGTGGGTTCAGGTTCGATCGGGGCGGGCGGGAGAGTACAGCCGCTAGTTCGTTGCGGGCGTCGGAGATCCGGCTGTCGAGGGAGGACACGGTGGTGGTGGTGACCACCGTCGTGGACGACGAGGTGGTCGTCGACGTAGAGGTGGAGGTCGAGGTGTCGCCCACCAAGGTGGGGGGAGCCAGGGCAGCGTCTGCCGGCGGGTCGTCACCGGAGTTGGCGAGGCCGAGCGCAATCAGACCCAAGGCGAGCAGCGCCAGGATCCCGGCGACCCAGACCCACGCGGGTGGTGGTTCCCGGTCTTCGGTGTCGGAGCGCGTGACAGAAGGGGGAGGCGACGGCGTCGGCTCCATGATCATCGTCGCCCCCTCGGAGGGGACGACGCTCGAGACAGTGAGTGCGCCCCGCCCCAGCACGTCGGCGAGACCTGCCGCGTCGGGGCGGTCGACCGGGGAGTCGGCCAGGGCGGCGGCGAGGGCGTGGTCGACCGACTCGCCCAGGGTGGCTCCGGTCTTCCGGATCAGCTCGTCGATCACCACAGCCAGGGAGTAGACGTCGGATGCCGGGGTCGGAGGCTCCCCCCCGAGCACCTCCGGTGCCGCATACGACGGTGTCGCCAACACCATGCCCGGCTGGGTGAGCTCCGCGGTGGAGTTGGGGTCGGTGGCGATCCCGAAGTCGGTGAGCAGCGGGCCGCGCTCAGACATGATCACGTTGGCCGGCTTGACGTCGCGGTGGACGATCCCGGCGGCGTGGATGGTGGCGAGGGCATCGGCGAGCCGGGCGCCCATTTCGACGACCTCGGAACTCTCGAGCAGTCCTGCCATGTCCTGCAGCGTCGCGCCGTCGACCAGCTCCATAACCAGGTAGGGGCCGGTTTCATCCCACCCGAAGTCATAGACCGTGATCAGATTGGGGTGGTTGAGCGAGGCCGCCGCCCGGGCTTCCCGGCCAAGACGTTCCGCCGACCGGTCACCGGGCAGGCCCGGATGGGGTCGCTTCACCGCCACCAAGCGGTCGAGACGGGTGTCCCGGGCCTTCCAGACGGTGGCCATGCCCCCCGAGGCGATCACCTCGAGGAGCTCGTAACGATCGTCGATGACTTCCACGGGGAGCCGGTACCCGAAGTCGCGGCGAGGAAACCATGCGACGCCCACCCATTGGGAGCTGGTCTCTGATGTGGCCAGAAACCACAAAGGACCTTCGGCCCTTGTGCCTCGGACGACGACGCCTGCACTCTGGAGGGGAAAGGAGGTGTTGGATGGTCGATTCCGGCAAGTACGTCCTATTCGACCTGCCATCGGGCAGCCAACCCGCCGACTCGGACTTCCTGGTTCGTCTGGGCTATGAGGTCGAGGTGTGCAACGGCCCGGGCGACGGTGCCTGTCCGCTGGTGGCAGGCAAGGGCTGCCCGTTGGCCGAGAATGCCCGGGGGGTCGTCTTCGAACTCGACATCGACAACCCCAAGCACAGGGCGATCGTGAGGCGTTACAAGAGCGCATTGCGTGATGACATGCCGATCAGGGTGGTCGTGAAACCCGGACAGGAGCACCAGTACGCCGATCTTCTCAAAGGAGTCCGGGTATGGACACATGAGCCAGTTGCGGGTGATCTCGACGCTCTGGCCGCGGAGGCACAGGCCGCCGACTCCCTCTGATCTCGGCCGGGTGGCAACTCGGTCGATATGAGCGCCGGCGGCACACACGGTGCTCGCGTCATGCAGCGTCGGGCCATCGGATGAGTTGCCGTCTAGCGTCTCGGCGATCATGCAAGATCAGTCCCCCGCCAGGCACAGCCCCGCCGCCACCGTCAGTGGGATCGTCGGCATCGGCCTCTACCTCGTCGTCGGTTTTTTCTACCTGAGCAGCGGGTTGATGGTCCCCGGGCCCTGGCTGTTCATCCTCTGGGCAATCTGGGTCGCCGGGATCTACCCCCTGGTCGTGGTGTATCGGAGAAAGCGGGCATGGACGCCCCTCGTGGCCGTGACCGCCGCCGCGCTGTGGGGGATCTACCTCACCGTCGGGGAGGCCGTATTCGGCTGGACTCCGTGAGAGGGCTCCTTGTCCGGTCGGTCCTGGTCCGGCTGACTCTCGGGCTCGGGAACGGGCCGAGGCTCGGGTTCGATGCGAATCTTGCGGGTCGGCTTGCCGATGTCCGCCATCACGCTACCTCCTGGCCGAGGTGGAGACTCCCCACCGATACCTCCACCGACGGGTAGGCGGCCCGAATTCGATCGGCCCGACGGGGGTCATCGACCCAGAGAGCGGTGATCCGGGCGTGCGATGCCCGATAGCCGCGGTCATGCTCGATGACATCGCCCCACATCTCCACCCGGCCGACGATAGATGACCCGCCATGGAAGGCGTGCACGTCATCGGGGGTCTTCGCGGCGTAGATCCCGCACACATGACCCCACGAGGGCACCTTCTCACAGTACCGACAGCTGGCCTCGAGCTCGGCGGAGGGCCAGCGGGCATACACGCCGCGCAGCGCCGACCCGTCCCAGTTCCACGACCGCCAGCCGACGACATACTGATCGGACCAGTATTCCTCGTCCGGCTCGGGGACCGAGTGGCGCCTGATGTAGGCCGGGTGGTGTCTCACCGGTTTGAGCCTGCCAGCCGTCGACCACAGCCCCTGGACCGTGGCCGCCGCCACCGAGATCACCATCAACGCCCCCAGGCTCGGCGACGCCATCGGGAGCCGGACTCCTGAGCCGTCTCCGAGTTGAGCCGAGCTGATGAATGCCGCCACCGCAAGTCCGATGACCAACAGGCGCGACATCCTGCCCACCACCGAGTCGGTCTCGGCGGGGATCATCCGATCGACCATCAACAAAACGGGAGACAGGACCAGGAACGCGATGAAGACGACCAACACCGCCCCGTAGATCACCGCGGCCAGCCACACCAGCGCCACGATCCAAAAGCCGATCGTCTCCGGTCCCCCAGTTGAGAAGACGACTGCCGCGGGCACCCCGACGACGGCAAGCGCATAGAGGAGGTAGGAGAAGTGGCGGCGTCCGAGAGTGCGAGCAGAGGTGAGCGCCTTCCTCACCCGTGAGCCCGTCCGATGCGTCACCACCTCGTCAGCGGACCAGAGTTCCATCTCGCAGCACACAACGCTACTCGTCCACCGCCGGCACCGGGCGATCGCCTCACGGAAAATCTCCTGCCAGCCGGCCAGCACCCGGTTAACGTCCCCGGGCGCGGAGAAAGGACCTGTGTCGATGATCGCCATGAGAATCTCGAGCCGTGGATCGGCACCGACCCCCAACCGCGCCCGCTCCCCCCTCTGAATACGAGGCGAGCCCGTCCGCTGTAGCCGACCCAACGGGCCTCCGACCGGTCCTGTTTCGACCGTCCGCGTCCTGGTGAACCGATGATCCCCGTACGCCGCTATCTGAGACTGCTGAGCCGATACCTCCGGCCCCTGCGCAAGCGCATGGGGCTCCTCGGCGCGGTCGTGCTCGCCGACATCGGTCTGCAGCTGGTCGGGCCCCAGCTGATAAAGCGATTCATCGACGGGGCCATCGACGGTGTCGGATCGACGGTATTGGTGCCGATCGCGGCATGGTTCATGGTGGTCGCGGTGACCCAGCAGGGCATGGCGGTATGGGCCACCTATCTCGCCGAAGACGTGGGGTGGAGCGCCACCAACAGCCTGCGTGCCGACCTCGCCGACCACGTGATCCATCTCGATATGGGATTCCACAAGTCTCATTCGGCCGGTGAGCTGATCGAACGGATCGACGGGGACGTCACCAGCCTGTCCAACTTCTTTTCGGCGATGACCTTGAAGGTCATCGGCAACGGAGCCCTGATAGTGGGGATCCTGATCCTGCTCACCCTGGAGAGTTGGCTCATCGGCGCCGCCATCGCCGGATTCACCGCCTTGTCGATATTCGCCATGACCCGGCTCCACGAGGTGGCCGTCCCCTGGTGGAAGTCGGTGCGCGCCGCCGCCGCGGAGACCTATGGCTTCGTCGGGGAGCAGGTGGAGGGAACCGAGGACATCAGGGCCAATGGAGCCGCCGGGTACATGCAGGAGCGCTTCGCTGACATGCTGCGACGGTGGCTCCCCCTCGAGGTGCGGGCGTGGATGGGATTCGCCATCCTCTGGTCGACCAGCCTGGTGCTGTACGGACTGTCGACCACCATCGTGTTCGTCGCCGGAGCATGGTTGTTCGGCATCGGCACCATCACCATCGGGTCGGTCTACCTGGTGTTCCATTACACCGAGATGACCCGTCGCCCCATCGAGCAGATTCGCTCCCAGCTCGAGGATCTGCAGAAGGCGGGAGCGGCGATCGCCCGGGTCGAGGAGCTGCTGGCAACGGAGAACCGGCTCCGACCGGCCGGGGACCACCGCATCCCCGAAGGGCCGCTGTCGGTGGAGTTCGACCGGGTCTCCTTCGCCTACCACGACTCCGACGACCCGGGTGAACCGGTGCTCCACGAGGTCTCTTTCGCCATCGCCCCGGGTCGAGTGGTCGGGCTGCTGGGACGGACCGGTTCGGGCAAGTCGACCATCGCCCGCCTCCTCACCCGTCTCTACGAGCCACAGGAGGGCGAGATCAGGGTGGGCGGGATTCCCACATGGGACGCTCCCCTCGCCGAGCTCCGCGCCCGGGTGGGGATGGTGACCCAGGACGTCCAGCTGTTCCGGGCGTCGGTGCGCGACAACCTCACCTTCTTCGACTCGAGCATTCCCGACCAGCGCCTCCATGAGGTGATCGAGCGTCTCGAGCTGGGTGAGTGGCTGGACTCGATGCCGCAAGGGCTGGACACGATGCTCGAGTCGGGAAGCGGCGGGCTCTCGGCGGGCCAGGGACAGCTCCTCGCCTTCACCCGGATCTTCCTGGCCAACCCCTCCATCGTGGTATTGGACGAGGCCTCGTCACGGCTCGACCCTGCCACCGAGGTGCTCATCGAGCGCGCCGTCGACCATCTGCTGGAGGATCGCACCGGGATCATCATCGCCCACCGCCTCCACACCGTCACTCGCAGCGATGACATCCTGGTGCTCGAAGACGGCAGGCTCGTCGAGTTCGGCGAGCGCACCAAACTGGTGGCCGACCCGGGGTCGCGCTTCTCCAGGCTCCTGGCGACAGGTATGGAGGAAGTGCTGGCATGAGCACCCGAGAGATCCCGATCTGGCGGGTGGTGGCGAGGTTGGTGGCCAACTCGCCGGGGCACTACGCCACCAGCGCTCTCGCCTGGATCTCGATCTGGACGATGCCGCTCGCCGTCGGGCTCGTCGCCGCCGCCTTCTTCGACAGCCTCTCCGGCACCGCCGGGTGGAACCTTCCCACGCTCGTCGCCGCACTCTGGGCCTATGTGGTGGTCCGGATCGGCTTTGTGCTCATCGCCATGCGTCTGCACAGCTCCCTGCTGTTCCGGGCCGGATCCGGTATGCGCCGCTCGATGCTGCGTTGGCTCTACACCCTCCCCGGTGCCCAGCCGGTGTCCGAGACCCCGGGCGAGGTGGTGAGCCGGTTCCGCGACGACGTCAACCATGCCGTCGAGGCCTACGACTTCACCGTCGACCTGATCGGATCGATCGTCTCGAGCACGGTGGCGGTGCTGATCCTGATCACCATCGACCCGCTGATCACCGCAGTCGTGTTCACCCCGGTCCTGGTGGTGATCGCAGTCACCAGCCGGCTCGGAGCCCGGATCCGCCGCTACCGGCGCGCGGCGCGCGCCGCCACCGAGGCGATCACCGGGTTCCTCGGCGAGACCTTGTCATCGGTCCAGTCGGTGAAGGTCGCCGACGCGGAACGCCCCATGCTCGATCACTTCACAGCACTCAACGACGAGCGCAAGACCATGATGGTGCGCGACCGTACCTTCACCGCCGGCATCGAGGCCGTCTTCTACAACACGGTGAGCGTCGGCACCGGACTGATCCTGATCCTGGCCGTCGACATGCTCGGCGCAGGCGAGACCGCGGGGCTGACCATCGGCCAGTTCAGCCTGTTCGTCTACCTGCTGCAGTTGGTCACCGAGTCGGCATGGTTCATCGGGACCTTCCTGGCGCGGCTGCGTCAGGCCGAAGTGTCGGTGGGGCGACAGGTCGACCTGATGCGGGGGGCGGGATGGCGCGACCTCACCGCCGACGTCGGGCTGGAGTCCCGGATCGGGACCCGAGACGCCGACGAGCTGAGAGGTGAACATGGCGCACCGCTGCTCGCGGCAACCGGTCTCTCCTACCGCTACCCGTCCTCGGGCAAGGGCATCGAGGATGTCGACCTCGAAGTGCCTGAAGGGGTTTTCGTGGTCGTCACCGGGAAGATCGGCTCGGGCAAGACCACCTTGCTTCGCGCGGTCCTCGGCCTGGTGCCCATCGATGGAGGTGAGATCTCGTGGAGGGGCGCGGTGGTAGACGATCCCGCGGGATTCATGGTCCCGCCGCGCGCCGCGTACACGCCGCAGACACCGCGTCTGTTCTCGATGAGCCTCCGCGACAACCTCCTTCTCGGACACGACGCCGACGAGGCGGTGCTGGCGCGTTCGGTGGAGACCGCCACGATGACCCGGGACGTCTCCTCGATGACCGACGGGTTCGAGACCATGGTCGGCCCGCGCGGAGTGCGGCTCTCCGGGGGTCAGGTGCAGCGCTCGGCGGCGGCGCGGATGCTGGTGCGCTCGCCCCAGCTGCTGGTGTTCGACGACCTCTCCTCGGCACTCGACGTGGAAACGGAGGCCGAGTTGTGGGAGGGCCTGTTCTCACGTGGCGAGACCACCACGGTTCTCGCCGTCTCCCATCGCCGTCCCGCATTGAAGCGGGCCGATCAGGTGGTGGTCATGGATGGAGGCAGGGTGGTGGCTGCGGGAAAAGCCGACGAGCTGATGGAGACCAGCCCTCTGTTCCGCGAGATGTGGGCCGACGACTAATCGACCGGCTCACAACCCGCAGTCGTCGAGCGCTTCCTCCGCGGCGACTCCCCCGAACTGGTGCCGTTCGAAAGCGGCCACCCGGGCGATCTCGGTGTCGGACTCGAACTATTTCCTGGTGAGCAGGAAGGCAGCCACCTTCCAGTCGTCGTCCCGGGAGAAGGGCTCGACGTCCCAGTGACGGCCAAACAGCTCGTCCAGCTCGCCGGGGGCGATGTGGCTCAGCTTCGAGGTGCCCCGGAAGCTGATCAGAGGCAGCTCCTCGGTCTCTCCGTAGAAGCAGTACTCGAGGAACCGGGCTTCGGGCCGGGCCAGCCTGGTGACGGTGTCGGCCATGGCGGCCCGGGATTCGCCACGCAGATCGTCGAGGGTGCCGAAGTCGATCAGGAAGTCGAAGGTGCCTTCGATCCCCGCTATCGAGGGAGCCGTCAGATCCCCGACCACGAAATGGGCATCGAGCCCGGCCGCGGCGGCACGGCCCTGCGCCTTGCGGATGGCGATCTCCGAGAAGTCGACCCCCCAGGAGTCGAAGCCGACTCCTGCCAGGTGGACGACATTGGCCCCGGTCCCACAACCCAGGTCGATGGAGCGGGGGTAGCGGTCAGGGTCGACATCACCGCGTTCCAGGAGGTCGACCAAGTCGCGGCGCACTCCCATGGAGTCCCAGGGCGCCCACACCCGGTACGCCCAGTCGTAGACGCGGGCGGACACCATCAGCTGGCCTCCACCATCTCGCGTCGCAGCATCACTACCCAGGCGATGAATCCGATGAGGGCAACCGTCATCCCCACCACGACGAGCGGGCTGTCCGGTCCCATGGGGCCGCCCATGGCACCGATGGCGAAACCGGCACCGACCACATAGGTGACCCGAGTGAGACGACGGCTGAACAGCTCGGCTCGATCGGCGATGCGGGCCAGCATGAGGAACCAGATCCCTTCGAGACCGAAGCCGACGAATTGCATGCCGAGCCCCCCACCGGCGGGGACGAACTCGTGGGACACCTCCGAGGTGAGCAGGACGATGCTGCCGATGATGATGATGCTCATCGCGGCCAGGCCCACCCAGCGGGCGGTCCGTGAGATGTCTCCGACCACCGGGCGTGCCAGGGTGTCGAGACCGATCATCACCGGCATCATCGCCGCGGCGAGGCCGAGCGCGAGGGCATCGCTGATGGTGAACCAGATCCCGCCCACGGTGGTGAACCCGACGTAGGAGACCAGGCCGAGGACGAAGACGACGAGGGTGACCAGGCTCCAGGTCCTGATCTGTTCCCTGGTCCCGGCACGTGCGGCGGGGGCGACTCCTTCAGCTGTGGTCATGGCTTCCTCCTCAGTGCTCTACGACCAGGTCGATGACCATGTTCTCATGTCCCGGCACCACACAAATCACCGTGTACTCACCAGCAGCTAGATCGAAGTCGGCGCGCGCCGCGCTGAGCCCGGGGGCGTCGATCTCCAAGGACAACTCTTCGATGGTGAAGGTATGCCGGATCCCGTCCCGGTTGTCCAGCCAGAATCCGGTCTCCCCGGTGGGTACCACGATCCGCTCGGCGTCGAACTCGACACCGCTGGCCACCACTTCGACATCACCGGGTTGTGGTGCCGCGGATTCGACTCCCGATGCGGCCGCCAGCGAGACCACCACGCCGAGAGTGAGGACCCCGCCCCACGAGTAGTAGACCGCCCGACGGGAATCGAGAGACCAACCGAAGAACGCCGCCAGCCCGGCCACGCCCACCACCGCCGCGGCCGACGTCGCCAGGAGGGTGAGCAGGAACGCGATCGGGGACGACGGATGACTCAGCTCGTCGATGGTCATCGGCAAGTTGCCGCCAACCGCCAGCACGGCGAGCACTGCGGCCACCAGGGCGAGACGGCGTCGCTCTCCGCTCAGGAACACGGCCAGGACCACGAACACCACCCCGATCAGGGTCACCGGGGGGATGAACGCCCCGGCCAGCGTCTGCAGTGCCAGCGACCAGACACCGATCGTCAACGAGCCCACCCGGGCCACCTTCACCCATCCGGACACGCCGGAGGAGGGTGGGGCCACCCTCTCTTCGATTTCCACCGTCTTGGTCATACCTACCTCCTCGCCTCGACATCGTGACGTGGGGGAAGAAGTTACTTTATTTATTTGCGCAAAGCAATTAAATTATTCTCATGACCGGAAAAAGGCGGTATCGACTGGGGAAGCGACAGGCCTCGGTGGACGCCACCAAGCAACGGATCCTCGGCGCCGCCTCGGCTGCCTATCAGGAGCTCGGCATCGAGGAGACCTCGATGCAAGAGGTGGCCCGGCGCGCCGAAGTCGCCCCGGGCACCGTCCTCTACCACTTCCCCACGCCCGAGTCTCTCGCCGACGAAGTGGTCGTGTCGTGGATGGAGTCGATGGAGCCACCCCGACCCGACGTGATCGACCCCGACGAGCCCATCGACGTCCGCATCACCAAGCTGGTTCTGGAGCTGTACACCCTCTACGAGAGGACGGGCCACTTGTACCGGATCTATGAGAAGAGCCCCAATCACCCTGCCCTCCTTCGGGCCGGTGCTTGGTGGGAAGAGAACGTCACCCGGATGATCATCAAGGCGCTCGGCGACCGGTGGGCCGACCAGGAGGCGATGAAGGTGATCTCGGTACTGACCAACCCGGGCTTCCGGGGCACTCTGATCATGACCGGCATCGACTCCGGGCGCGCCATTGAGATCGCCACCAAGCTGGCCATCGCCTGGGTCGAAGGCTGATCGACTGACCGCCGGCCCAGCGCGGAATGGACCGACTCAGCGGCGAGCGATCTCGTAGTGAAGACTCATGAACTCGATGCCACCGAGATAGAAGCGTTGATCGGTGAGCAACTCCCCCTCGTCGACATACACCTCTATTCGTCGAACGCCTCCAACTTGGCGACGGTGACCTCACCGGAATCGCGATCGATCGCGGAGAGATAGTGTCCCTGGAACGCCCCCTGCCGGCTGCTGAGCAACAACCCGTCGCCGCCGAGTGATGAGGGAAGCAGGGTGGCGGTGAAACTGCCCGCCGGCAAGGGGAAACCGACACTCACATAACCGGTGTCGCCATGGCGCACCGCGTGGTGTAGATACCGACGAACAGCGGCTCGCCGGAGTCCTCGTAGGCACGCACCCAAGCCCTGAACTCGGGAATTCCGTCCTCGTCGACGTCGATGGTGTCGATCCAGCTGACCACCCCACGAGCCACCTCTTCGAGCCGGAATGGGGCGTTGGCCTGCCCGAGGGGTCTGGCCACCGTCTCCCGGTAGACCAGGTAGGGGAGACGCATCCACGGCTTCCACCTCGGGATGATCGACAGCGTGAACCGGCTGGTGTGCTCGTAGAATTCGCGCACGAGCGGATGGGCCAGGCCAGGATCGAACCCTGGTCCGGCGAGCTGGTCGAGAGAGTCGACGATGCCGACGTCGGGAGGGTTGCGGATGAGAGCGGCACCGGTGAAGTCGGCATAGCGCGCCAGGTAATCGACACCCACATAACCCTGTCGCTCGGTGAGTGGCACCACGAACGGGACCGCGTCGACACCGACTTGCTCCGCCAGGAAACGAACCTGCTCTCTCCCCCGATAGACCAGCCCGGCGACGGCTCGGTGGACGGCCACGGTGGTGGCGGCGACCACGCTCCACCCGACGATTCCGGAGAGATACTCGAAGCCGGCACCGACGCCCAGACCGATCAGGGCTCCCAGCATCACCTTGCGGAGTCGGGCACCGAGGGCTGCCGCCACCGTTCCCGCTACGACTCCCACCACGACCAGGGGCCAGTCCGGCAGGGCCAGCTCGAAGAGCCAGCCCAGCCCGGCAGCCACCAGGACCGAGGCGAGAACCCGAGCCCAGAGAGGCTGGGGGCGGCCCGGTCTCCTGGTGGCATCTGCCCACCCGGCCACCAATGCCATCGTCGCCCCTCCCACGACGACGGCGATACCGGAGGAGACCCGGGGCATCCCTGATCCGAGAGCTCCCCGCCTACCACCCCGAGGAAGAGACCGGTCAGAGAGGCGGCGAGTACCTGGGCGGGGGTGCGCGGCCGGTTACCTGGACATTCATCGGATGGCCACGGTAGAGGTCGCGACCGCAGGGCTACCGCCGACAATGAGCGACGATTCACCGCGTAGAGTGGCCGATACCACCAACCGGAGGGTCGTGCTCGTTCCCGAGGCGGCCCGCGAAACGGAGGAATGATGAGAACCGCCATCAAGCTCCTGCTGGCTGTTGCCCTGGTGCTGGCGACCATGCTTCCCGCAGGAGCGATCACCAACGGAGAGCCCGACGACGGAGAACATCCGCATGTGGGACAGCTGCTGTTCTTCGTACCCGACGTCATCGACTCCCGCTTCGACGATCCCGGCGCATGGTTCACCTGCACCGGAACGCTCCTCGACGGGACCACCGTGCTCACCGCTGGTCACTGCACGTTCGCGGTGGGGTTGAACGGCGCCACCACCAACACAGCCGACAGCCCTCTGGTCGACACCGACGGTGACGGGGTGGCGGACAACGCGACCGGGGGCAACGACATCTGGATCAGCTTCGAGGAGGCACCCGATTTCACGATCCTCCCCCCATCGAGCGGCTACGACCGGGACCAGAACCCAGACCGTTATCGAGATTGGCGCGATGCGCTCAACAGTTCCGTTGAATGGATCAGGGGAACTGCTCATCCCCACCCCGACTACAACGACAGAGCCTTCCTGTTCGCCGACGCCGGGGTCGTTGAACTGGAGACGAGCTCGGGCATCACCTCGGTTGGAGAGCTGCCCGAGCTGGGCCATCTCGACCGGTACAAGACCGAGCGACGCAACGAGAACCGCTTCATCGCGGTCGGATACGGACTGAACACCGGCTTCCCGACATTCTTGGGCGGCGACACCCGGGAGAAGGCGACGATGATGCTGGTCAGCCTCAAGGGCACATACGGGTTCCCCGAAGGGACCACGGTGGTGTTTTCATCGAGCAACGGCAAGACTCATCGCGGCGGAACCTGCTTCGGAGACTCCGGCGGCCCGGTGTTCGAGGGTGACGGCAACACGATCGTGGCGGTGACATCGTTCGGGATCACCTTCAACTGTGTCGAGCCCGGTGGCTACTACCGGATCGACCAGGCCGACGACCTGGAGTTCATCAAGGGCTTCCTCGACTGAACTCGCCAGCAACCCCCACACATCCCGGCCGATCACGAGACGGCCGGGATGTGTGCGTCCCCGTAGCGTGACTCGGGTATAGCGTCGCAGTGGTGGCTGCCGACATCGTCGTCATCGGATCGATCAACCGCGATCTCACCGTGGTCACTGCCAGTCTCCCCAAACCCGGGGAGACGGTCATGGGAAGACGCCACTACTCCGGTGGCGGCGGTAAGGGGGCCAACCAGGCAGTGGCGGCGGCACGTCTGGGATCTCGGGTGGCCATGGTGGGCAGGGTGGGCGACGACGAGCATGGGACGACGCTGCGCACCGCTCTCCAAGACGAGGGAATCGATGTCGCGGGTATTGGCGTAGACCCGGAACTGCCCTCCGGGCTGGCGGTGATCACCGTCGATGACAACGCCGAGAACACCATCGTGGTCAGTCCTGGCGCCAACGCACGGCTGTCACCCGAGCACCTCGACTCCGAGCTGGTCGCCGGCGCCCAAGTGGTGCTCGCCCAGCTCGAGATCCCCCTGGAGACCGTGTCCGCGGCGGCCCGAATCGCCACCGGGATCTTCGTCCTCAACCCCGCCCCGGCTCAACAGCTCCCCGACGAGCTGCTCGCCGGGGTCGACATCCTGGTCCCCAATCGCCCGGAGCTGAGCGTGCTCACCGGCCGGGATGAGCCCATCACGGTGGAGGCCGCCACCGCTGCGGCCGCCTCCCTCCGCCATGGTGGACCGACCGTGGTCACCCTTGGAGCTGCCGGCGCCCTGGTGGTCGAGGGGGACGAGAGGGTTCTGGTCCCCGCACCCGTGGTCGACCCGGTCGATCCCACCGGGGCCGGGGACGCCTTCTGCGGTGCTCTGGCGGTTTCGCTCAGCCGGGGAACAGACCTCGTCGACGCCGTGACCATGGCGGTGGTGGCCGGCGCCCTCGCCACCACCCGACCCGGAGCCCAATCGGCGATGCCCACAGCCCTTGAGGTGGAGACGGCGTCGAAGAGATAGTTACGATCGCCGACATCGCCCGACCGATCATCATCGACACCGACCCGGGCCAGGACGACGCGGTCGCATTGCTCGCCGCCCTGGCCAGCCCAGACGAGCTCGAGGTGCTCGCCATCACCGTCGTCGCCGGCAACGTAGCTCTCGACCTGACGGTGGCTAACACGCTCGCGCTGGTCGAACTGGCCGGCCGGACCGAAATCCCGGTGTATCGGGGATCGGTTCGCCCGATGGTCAACGACCTGGTCACCGCGGAGTACGTGCACGGACCCACCGGACTGGACGGGGCCGACCTGCCCCCGCCGACGATGGAGGCCGGGCCGGGCCATGCCGTCGATCACATCGTCGACCTCCTGATGTCCCGGGAAGGGCCTACGACGCTGTGCACTCTCGGGCCGCTGACCAACCTCGGGATGGCCCTGGTCAAAGAGCCGCGCATCGCCGACAGGGTCGACCAGCTGGTGATGATGGGCGGCGGCTTCTTCGAAGGCGGCAACACCACCCCGGCGGCAGAGTTCAACATCTACGTCGACCCCCACGCCGCCCACGTTGTGTTCACCAGCGGGATCCCGATCGTGATGATGCCTCTCGACGTGACCCACCGGGCACTCACCACCCCGGAGCGTCTGCAACGATTCCGCGACATGGGGACGCCGGCCGGCGACGCGGTGGCGGGAATGCTCGGGTTCTACGACCGCCACGACAGGGAGAAGTACGGGATCGATGGCGGCCCGCTCCACGATCCCACGGTGATCGCCTACCTCCTCTCCCCCGCCCTCTTCGAGGGCAGGCGGGTGTCGGTCGAGATCGAGACCGCACCGGGCCCCACCCAGGGGATGACCGTGGTGGACTGGTGGGGGGTGACGAGCGGAGAGCCCAACGCCCTGGTGATGAATCAGATCGACGCCGACGGCTTCTACGACCTCCTGGTGGACCGGATCGGCCGGCTGTGAGCGCGCTTCCCGATGTGGGCTACCTCCTGAACCGCACCTAGCCTTCTCATCACCGAGGCGGAGCCGCTCACTTTTCGAGGTTCCCGACTTCCTCGAGTGGAACCCACTCCGCTCTACCACCCTCCAGGAAAGGGATCACCCATGAACGACTCATTGCCCACGCGCGCTCACGCCCGGGGAAGACGATGAGCTTCCTCGTCACCCTCTGTCTCATGGTGCCCGGCGTGTGTGACACCACCGGACTCGACCATCTCGATGCCATCGGCCGCCACAAAGCCGCCGGCCCCGTCGAGCGATGGCGTCCACTGGTCGAGTCACAGTTCCCGGACGGTGAGGTCGACACGGCGATGTGCATCATCCGCCACGAATCGAACGGGAACCCCGATGCCGACAACCCGCGCTCGTCGGCCCGTGGCTTGTTCCAGGTGCTCGGCTCGCTCTGGGCTCCGCACTTCGGGATCAGCCGCACCGAGCTCTACGACCCGCTGACCAACACCCGCATAGCCGCCAGCATCTGGGAGGAGCAGGGCTGGTGGGCGTGGTCGCCCTACAAGCGGGGGCTATGCCGCGGCTAATGGTCTCTGGCGCCGGCTGAGCCAGGCACTCGATCAGGACAAAGTCGCCGGGGAAAGCCGCCCCTCTTCACCTGGGACCAGGAACCCACTCGTCATGGGGAAAGGGCGGCCCGGGGGCCGCCCTTTCATCGCACACCCAGCAGCGGACTGGGAGTTGTCCCGGCTGGGGATCAGGGATTCCGACCAGGGGCTGAGGCGGAGTTGCCGCGGGGCTGGTCCGAGGGGCCGCCGGCGTGATCCGGCGGACCGGCGCCCTCCGGCGGACCGGCGCCCTCGGGCGGACCGGCATCATCGGGGCGACCAGCATGGGCCGGAGTTCCAGACTCTTCGTCGGTGCCCAGGACATCAGGGCCGTGATCGCACTTGGTCATCACGCTCTCGAACTCGATGGTGCCTTCCTCGGGATCCTCGATCTCGGCCTCGGGATCGACGTCGGGAACGTTCACCTGTTGGTCGCCCTTGCCCAGGTCGGACTGGGCGATGTGACGCACGAGACAGCCCCGGGCGCGCCCGTCGTACATCAGGTTGAACAGCCTGAGGAACATCCCGTGATTGATCTGGCCCTGGGGCCCGGCGACGAAGTCACCGCTGACGAGGCACTCTTCGTCGGGGCCGGGGTATTCGACAGGATCGAGCCCCTGAGCTTCCTCGTTGTCCTCGTTGGGCCCCAACTCGACGGTTCCCTCTCCATCCTGGAGATCCTCCACGAGCAGGTGGCTCTCGTCGACCCGGGTGTAGGTGGCCTGGAGCTCGCCCTCGAGTGTGCAGTCGTAGAGACCGTCACGGTCGGAGGCGCCCCAGACGAACACCCCGTTCTCCTGGTCGTATCCGAAGTTGAAAGTCGTGTCGGGCTCTTGGTCTTTCTCGGTGACCGCGTAGGCAACGCCCGAGGCGGCCAACAGCCCGACTATCGCGGTGAGGACGATCAGCTTGTTTCGCAAGGCTCTGTCTCCTGATTTGCTGGCTCGTTCCCAGCCCTGGTACACCGTCGTAAACGCCATCTCGCGGCAGCGGGTTACGGTCGATTCGGAGTAACTCCTCGCCCGGTTGTCACCGGAGGCCAATTCGCCTCGTCATCCGGGTGAGACCAGGGCCGAGAAGGGAGAAGACGATGAGGGTCTTGTTCACCGGGGCCACCGGGGTCCTCGGCCGGGCCGCGATCCCACGGCTGGTCGCCGACGGCCACGATGTGGTGGCCGTGGCCCGGAGCCCAGCAGACCACGGGCGACTCGACGATGTCGGGGCCCAAGCCGTGGCGGTCGACCTCTTCGACGCCGAGTCGGTCGACCGAGCCGTTGCCGGTGCCGATGCGGTGATCCACTTCGCCACCTCCATCCCGCCCATGGCGAAGATGGCCAAACGCGAGGCGTGGGCTACCAACGACCGTCTCCGCTCGGAGGCCACCGGACTGCTCGTCGATGCCGCCCTCGCCCACGGTGTCGGCAGGTTCATCCAACAGTCGATCACCCTCCCCTATGCCGACGGCGGTGACGACTGGCTCGACGAGGACTCCCCGATCGATCCGGCCTGGGTCGTCATCCGGTCGGCTCTGGAGGCCGAAGGGCACGTGGACCGCTTCCGGAGAGGAGGAGGGGCCGGGCTCACCCTCCGGCTCTCCCGCCTCTACGGACCGGGTCGGGTCTCCAGCGACTACATCGAGGGGGTCAGATCCCGCAAGGTGCCCGTAGTCGGAAAGGGCGACAACCACTTGTCCAGCATCCATGTCGAAGACGCCGCCGGCGCACTCTCCGTAGCCCTCACCGCTCCGGACGGCGTGTACAACGTGACCGACGACAGTCCGGTCACCGCGGCCGTGTACACCGGCTCGCTGGCGGCACTGCTCGGTGCCCCGAGTCCGCGGCACCTTCCCCGCTTCGTGGCCCGACTCGCCTTCGGTGACGTCATCACCCTGCTCACCACGTCACATCGGGTGTCGAATGCCCGTCTCCGCGCCGCCACCGGGTGGGCCCCTGGATTCGCCTCCGTGGTGAAGGGGTGGCGGGACATCGTCACCGGGAGTCGATGAGACCGTCCCCCCGCCGACAGGCTCGCCCATGGCCCTATGCGATCTGCCTGAGGACGGCCCGCCCATCCGTCCGCTTCGGCGCAGGTTTGCCGTTACTTAGGATGTGATGATGGCCCTGTCCACCGACCTGAGCCCGCGCCGACCGCCGGGAGGACGGATCCGCGCCGCAGTGTGGGTGGGTCACATGGCGCTGCCCCTCCTCGCCCTGTGGCTGCTCCTGGCCCAACCCGATCTCGACATCCAATGGGAGCACCGCCCCAGTCACTTCTGGCTGGTTCTCGCCGTGGCCGGGGTGAACGTCGCTCTCTCGTTCCAGGTCCTTCACGCCGCCCGCACCAGGGAAGATGCCCGGCTCCTCCTCGTCGGCTATGCCTTCATGCTCGCCGCCGGATTTCTCCTCCTCCATGCCCTGGCCACGCCGGGCGTGATCGTGGCCAACCCCAATAGCGGGTTCGAGATCGCCACCCCCGTGGGCCTCGCCCTGGCCTCGGTGTTCTTCGCCCTCGCCTCCTTCGAGTACTCCAATGAGACCTCGCGCCGGCTCGTGGGACGGGACCCGGTGATCAAGTGGACCCTCATCGGGGCGATGGTGGTCTGGGGCGTGGTCTCCCTCGCCGAGCTCCCACCCCTGGCCCGGCCCATCGCCGAGGAAGTAGAAGGCCCGCTGAGGTGGATGGCGATGGTGGCTATCGCCATCTACATCGTCGCCGCCCTCCGCTTCTTCGACGCCCACCGCAAGAAGCCGTCGGTGATGCTCATCGCCATCATCACCGCGGCCGCTCTCCTCGCCGAGGCGATGGCCACCATCATCTGGGCGCGGAGCTGGCATCTCTCCTGGTGGCTGTGGCATCTCCTCATGGCGGCCGCTTTCGGCTTCGTCGCCTACTCGGCATACACCCAATACAAGAGGGAGGGTGCGGCGTCGGGAATCTTCGACGGCATCGTCAGCCGGGAGACCGCGGAGGTGGTTCGCCAAGAGTACGGCGGCGCCCTCGAGACCCTCACCGACACACTGCAACGCGCCGTCCACGTGGGCATGACCGACACCGACGTCGATCTGATCGTCACCGGGCTCGCCGCCAGGTTCGGTCTCACCGAGGGCCAGACCGAGGTCCTCGCCCGGGCGGCGCGGTCGTTGGCGACCGAGCGCGACCAGGCGCGGAGACTGGGGGCCCTGGCGTCGATTGCCACCGAGGTCTGGGTGGAGCGCAGCGAAGACGAGCTGTTGGAGCAGGTGGTGAGTGTCGTCGCCGAGCAGTTCGCCCCCGATCTGGTCAGGGTGGGCTTGGTGGGATCCGACGGGGTGGTATACCCGGATCGACTCGCCTCCGGTCCATGGCCGGCCAACGGAGACCGTTACGCGCGGGACATGACCGTGGCCGGGGAGCGTTCGGGAGTGGTCGAGTTCGCCAGACCCCACGGACGGTTCCATCCCCGCGACACGTCGATCATGGATACCCTGGTCGCCGAGATCGGCATCGCCGTGGAGAACGTCCGTCTCTACCGGCAACTGGACACATTGTTCCGCAGCTACCTGTCCCCCGACGTCGTCGACAGCCTGAAACAGGACCCGTCCCGGGCGGGGCTGGGAGGCTCGATGGTCGAGGTCACCGCCCTGTTCGCCGACCTGCGCGGGTTCACCAGCTTCTCGGAGAGTACCGACCCAGTCGAAGTGATGGAGCTACTCAACCGCTACTTCGGGGTGGCAGTGCCCATCGTCATGCGCAACGGTGGCACGGTGATCCAGTTCGTCGGCGATGCCATGTTGGCGGTGTTCGACGCACCGAGCCCGGCCCCCGATCACGAGTACCGGGCGGCACGCACCGCACTCGAGATGCAGGAGGCGATCGCCGCGGTGGCCGGCGGTGCCGACAACGCACCCCGGTTTCGCATCGGGATCAACACCGGGATGGCCCTCGTCGGCAACATCGGCAGCGCCGAGCTGCGCAGCTTCAACGTGGTGGGCGACGCCATCAATGTCGCCTCGCGTCTGGAGACCTCGGCGGAGCCGGGAACGGTGGTGATCGGAGAGCCCACCTACCGGGCCATCGCCGATCGGGTCGTCGCCACCCACGTGGGTGCCCTCGAGCTGAAGGGGAAGGAAGTGCCGATCGACGCCTATCTGCTCGAGGGACTGGCCCCTTCTGGCAACCCGGGATAGTCGGGCGTATCTTCGGGGCGATGTCTGATCATGGACCGCCGCTGATGGCGGTCACCGTCGACGTCGCCGTGTTCACCATGCGCGACAACAGGGCCATGGTGGCGCTGATCCAGCGAGCCAGCCCGCCACACCAGGGGGCGTGGGCTCTGCCCGGCGGATTCGTCGAGCTCGACGAGGACCTCTCGGACGCCGCGTCACGAGAACTGGCCGAGGAAACCGGTCTCGAGATCCCGCCCACGGACCTGACCCAGATCGGCGCCTACGGGGCTCCCGACCGCGACCCCCGCATGAGGGTGGTGACCGTCCTGTTCTGGGCATTGGTGGCCGACCTGGCAGACCCGATAGGGTCCAGCGACGCCGCGATCAGTCGTCTCATCCCCATCGATGCGGCCACCGCACCAGGATTCGAGCTCGCCTTCGACCATTCCGTCGTGCTGCGTGACGCCGTCGAGGCGGCCGGCCTGTGATCGACTCCTCCCTCACCGTCTCCCAGCTGCTGGCCCGTATCCAACAGCTGGTGGTCGCCGAGTTCCCCTCACCACTCTGGGTCAGGGGCGAGGTGACGGGGTACCGGCGCACCAGTGGCGGGGCGGCTTTCTTCAAGCTAGCCGACCCGGAGGTCGACGCCTCCGCACTCGACGTGTCGGGACGGGGAAGGGTGATGGCCGAGATCGATCGCATGCTCGGCGACGCCGGGGTCGGGGGCCTCCGCGACGGGGTCGAGGTTCGAGTCAAGGGCACCATCGGGGTGGACAACCGCAATTCGGTTGTGAGGCTGTCCCTGCTCGGGATCGACCCGGCATTCACCGCCGGACGACTCGCCATCGATCGGGCGGAGGTGATGCGGAGGATGTCCGCCGATGGCTCGCTGCAAGCCAACGGCCTCCTCCCGCTCCCCCTGGTCCCGTTGCGGGTCGGGTTGGTGACCAGTCGCGGTTCCGCCGCCCACGGCGACTTCACCGATCAGCTGCGTCGCTCCACCTTTCGCTTCGCGGTCAAGACCTCCCACGTCAGCGTGCAGGGCGAGACTGCCCCCGACCAGGTGGCTCGGGGCCTGGCCCGGTTCGATGCCGACATCGTCGACATGATCGCCCTGGTCCGCGGGGGCGGGTCGAAGCTCGACCTGTCCGTGTTCGACAGCGAGACCGTGGCCCGGGCGGTGGCCGCCGCACCCGTCCCGGTCATCACCGGCATCGGCCACGAGATGGACCGGTCCGTTGCAGACGAGGCGGCGGCGTTGGCGGAGAAGACGCCCAGCGCCGCCGGCGAGTGGCTGGTGACCAGGGTGAGAGACTTCGCCGACCGTCTCGACCGGGCCCGGGCCCACATACGCCGGGAGGGGCACAACGCCCTGGTCCGTCAACGCCATGTCCTCCAGAAGACAGCTGCCGACGTCGCCGGAAGCGCATCGTCACTCCATCGCCAACTGGACCAACTCGATCGGCTCCGCTCCGACATCGCCGTGGCTTCCCGCCGGGCCCTGGAGCGGCAGGGCGCCGCTCTCGACTCGATGGCCGACTGGTTCTCCGCCATAGATCTCGACCGCACTCTCCGCCGAGGCTTTTCGATCGTGACCACCGAGGACGGGACGGTGATCAAGACCACCGTCCAGGTCTCCGTCGGCGACCGGCTGGTCCTCCGCTTCGCCGACGGTACGGTCAGGGTGAAAGTCGCCGAACCATGAGCCGCGAAGACCTCACCTACAGCCAGGCACTCGAAGAGCTACGTGCCATCCACACCCGGCTCAGCGCCCCGGACGTCGACGTGGACAGGCTCCTCGAGGACGTCGCCCGCGCCTCGGCGCTCCTCGACTTCTGCCAGAAGCGGATCACGGCCGTGGGCGAGCAACTCGAAGAGACCCTGAAGGACTTCGACGAGCCCTCGACCTGACCTTGGCGACCCAATCGATTGTGCAACGGAACGCGCTCAGCGCGCTTGGGGGCCCACTCGACTGGAGAGGTCAGCCGTAGGGGGCTCCCGACAACTCGTCGCTCTCGTCGGCTGCGCCGAACAACCCGACCAACCGGGTATTGACCTCCTTGAAGTGGGTGGTGTGCAGGACGCCCCTGTTGTGGAGCTCGTTGGCGGCGTGGAGGAGACGCATCCACTCCTCGATGGTCTCATGGCTGGGGAGCGAGTCCGGGGACAGAGCATCCTCCACCGTCTCGAGTCGCCGCATCAGTCTGGTGAGGTGCATTTGAGACGGCATGGTGTCGTCGGCCTCGTTGGTCTGGATCCCGACGTGGGCGAGCCGCTCGAGATTGTGCATCAGCGATTCCACAGGCTCCACCTGGGGACGCCTCGACCCGGGGCGGGCGCCAGGCACCCAGATGACGATCAGGGCAATCATCGCCAGCGAGGCCAGCCCGACGCCAAGAGCGAACCCGTAGTCGATGCCCAACCAGACCAGCGTCGAGCAAAGTCCGATCGGGTCACCGGCGGGGAACTCGAATAGCGGCGACGTGCATGCGACGATGACGGCAGCCACCGTCGCCACCGCCAGCGAGACCGCGGTAGTGAGCACACGCAGAAACATTGTCTGTGAGGAAATCGGCCCCGAGAGGGCGGTTCTTGACCGGTTACCGGCAGTCGGTTACAGAAAGGCGCCTGTCAGAATCGCCAGCGCGATGGACATCGACTGCTATCTCGACCGGATCGGGCTGACCGGGCCGATCGTCGCGGATCTGGCCAACCTGGAACTGCTGCAACGGTCCCATCTCACCTCGATCCCCTTCGAGAATCTCGATGTCTACGCCCATCGCGAGGTGAGAACCGATCCAGCTTGGGTTCTGGCGAAGGTCGTCGACCGACAGCGGGGCGGATGGTGTTTCGACCTCAACGGCGCTTTCGCCGAGCTCCTCGAGGGGCTGGGATACCAGGTGAGACGGCTCGCCGCCCACGTGCTCTTCGGCAGCGGCGCACCGATGCCGACCCACATGACCCTCGAAGTCTCCCTCGATCGGCCCTATCTGGTCGATGTCGGGTTCGGGGACTCGTTCATCAAGCCCTTGCCCCTCGACTCGGCAGGGCCCCACGACGGGGGGACCGGAGAATACGGCTTCGTCTTCGACGACGACGTGGTCACCCTGGTCAGCCATGAGGAGGATGGAGCCACCCAGCCCCACTACCGGTTCAGCCGAGACACCCGCCGCCTCGCCGAATTCGAGGACGCCTCGGTCTACCTCCGGACCACCCCCGGTCTGCGATGGACCCAGTCCCGGTTCGTCACCCGTCTCCTCGACGGCGGGCCCGACCGGGTGACGCTTCTCTCCGACCGCATCAAGTTCCGCCGCGACGGGGTCTGGACCGAACACCCGGTGGACGATTCGGAGTGGGACCGTCACCTGGCCGAATGGTTCGCCCTCAGCCCCTGACTTCACTCGAACAGTCCGAGGAAGAACTCGAACATGGCCGCAGCGACCAGGTCGGGTGATTGCTTGGCGGTGAAATGACCTCCCCTGGCGAGTTCGGACCATTGCCTCACGTCGGTATAGGTGCGCTCGGCGTATTCACGAGGAAATCCGCTCTCGCCACGCTGCACGGCCACACCGACCGGGACCTCGACGAGCGGCAGGGGCTTCTCGTGTCTCCTCCCGTGGTAATAGGGGAGGAAGGACGTGCCGATGGTCTCGGTGAGCCAATACAGGGAGACGGTGGTGAGGATGTCGTCGGCGGTCCACGCCTCTTCGAAGTCGGGGCCGCTCCACTCCCGGAACTTCTCGACCAGCCAAGTCAGGAGACCGGCCGGTGAGTCGTTGAGCGCCACGGCCAGCGTGTCGGGTCGGGTCGACTGGATGGCGCTGTAGCCGGTGGCCGATCGCCACTTCCCGTCGAGCCAGTCGCGAAACTCCTGCTCGGCCGGAGATAGGTCCTGGCTTCTCTCCTCGGGCGGGAAGGCGGCGTGGGTGGAGAAGAGCCCCACCACCGAATCCGGGTAGAGGGCCCCAATCCAGTCGCTCACGGTCGTGCCCACGTCCTCGCCGTAACTTGCGTACCTGACATGACCCAATTCCTCGGTCATGAGCCGGTGCCACAGCGCGGCGACGGCATCTCCGGTGAACCAACTCCCCGCCAGAGGATCGGAGAAACAGTATCCGGGCAGGGAAGGAATCACGACGTCGAAGGCGAGCCCGTTGGGGAGCCCCCGGGCCGACGGATCGGTCAGCCAGCTGGAGAAGTCGAGGAACTCGACGAATGAGTAGGGCCAACCGTGGCTGAGCACGATCGGGACTATCTCTTCGTATCTCTCCGGGTCGGCCCTGACGTGAACGAAGTGGACCCGGGCGCCGTCGATGTCGGCCAGGTGATGAGGAAACGAGTTGAGCCACCGCTCACGTTCACGCCAGTCGAATCCATTCGCCCAATATTCGATCAAGTCGCTCAGATACGAATAGTCCACCCCCGACTCCCACGGTTCCCCGGCCGGTGGCGATCCGAGCCGGGTGGAGACGAGTCGCCCTCGGAGGTCGTCGAGATCTTCGTCCGATACGGCTATCGAGAATGGTCGTGGCATCGACGGTCGCCACCCGCGCCGGTCACTCTGCCGGATCCGGTCGCTCGCCTCGGTCTGCCCGCTCCGCCGACCTGCGACCCTGGGCGTACTTCGAGAGCGCCGAGCGGATGTCGATGGCCCTCTCCGCAGCCACCGTCGATGGGTCGTCCTCCTGGAGTGAGAAGTTCTCCCCGGGGACCCGGACCCTGAGCGTGGTCACCGTGCCTCCGCCGTCTGGGCGGGGGGCGGGCCGGTCGGGGGGTGGCGACTCGGTCCCATCGCCGTTGGATGTGGAGCGCGAAGGGGCACGCTCGGTCATCCCGGGCTGTCTCTTCAAAGGACCGAACACCTTCTGCAGGAAGGACTCGGCCTCTCTCCTCGACTCGTCGGAGCTCGCCACCATGCCGTGTCTGGAGCGGATACTCCGCTCTAGGCGGGTGAGGTACATCGTGGCATCGGCGTCCTCCCGGTCGCCAGGACCCGCCTCCAAGTGTGAGCTCGACTTCAGCGCCACTTCCAAGTCCCGAAGCCGACTGTTCCCGCTGCGCTCCGGTTGCGGGGAGGGCTTCTCGGTGCGATGCACCAGGCGAGAGGGGACGGTCACCCGGGCAGTGGTCCCCGGGACTCCAGGGACGAGACGGACCACGATGTCGTGGCGGGCGGCGAGTCGGGCGACCAGCGCGATGCCCAGCGTAGGCTCGAGCCCGGCTGCGGAGCCGGGGCCGGCGAGAGCCGCGTTGAGCCCGGCCAACAGGTGTTCGGGGATTCCGACTCCGCGGTCCGAGATCGAGATCAGATAGTTGCCCTCGTCGAACAATCCGGTGACCCGGATCGTCTCGTCTAGACCGGAGAAGGCGATGGCGTTGTCGACCAGCTCTGCGATCAACTGGGACAGCCCTCCCACGGCTTCTATGGAGACCTCGGCGTCTTCCAGCGCCGCGATCTCCACCCGTCCCTCCCCGGAGCTGGCGAGGGCGATCTCGATGAGCTCGACGATCTCCATCGACGAGACCCTACTGTCGGTCAGGTCAACCCACCAAGGACCTCCCGGGGTGGTCCCAGATCTCGAAGATCGGGCCGTCCAGACCCACGTGTGGTCTTCCCGGCGATAAGGTGCTGACATGGATGAGCGTCGGCATGAAGACGGTGAGTTCCCCGCGAGACACCGACTCCTCGTCGCCCTGCTCTGGATGCAGGTGCCCATCCTCGGAATTCTCGGGATGACCTCCGGCATCCCGGCGTCTCTGGTGGTCCTCGGCGCGCTCACGCCCGCCATGTTCGCCTTCAGCGCCATGTCCCTGCCCACGCGCGGCCTGGCCAGCGTCGCCGCCGCACTCGGGCTCGTCGCTTCCGCGGTGGTCGTGGTCGGTCTCAGCGGCGGCGCCCTCTCCCCGGCCCTGTTCGTAGTGGCGATGGTGGCCATCGCCTGGTACCGCATGGCGATGCCGTTGCTGGCGGGTGCGCTCGGTTCGATCGTGGCCCTGCTCCTGGTGGAGCCGGTGGCCACCTTGGCCGAGCGGATGCTCGACATCGGCGTCGTCGTCGCCACCGCAGTGCTCGTGATCCTGGGGTGGCGCTCGACACGCTCCCAAGGCGGGGGCGATCCCGGTGACGACTTGTTCCGTCTCGGATTCGAGCAGGCTCCGATCGGGATGGGAGTCCTCAAGCCATCCGGTGAGTTCCTCGAGGTCAACACGGCACTCGCTGCCATGGTGGGGCACCACTCCGACCAGCTGGTCGGCACCAACCTGAGTCGGCTCATCCATGGTGATGACCTCGCCGACCTAGGTGCCGCCTGGGAGGAGATGGGAAACGGGAAGACCCATCGAGCAAGTGAGTGGATGCGTCTGGTCACCGCAGGCGGGAGACAGCTCTGGGGTCGCTTCTCGTTCTCCTTGGCCCCCAGGAGGGCGGGCCAGTCGGCGTTGGTGATACTCCAGGTCGAAGATGCCTCACAGACCTACGAGGAGCGCAACCGCCTCGAATCCCTGCTCCGGGGAAAGGACGAGTTCGTCGCCGCGCTTGGAGAGGAGATCAAAGAGCCCCTGAGCCTGCTCATCGATCTCACCGATCTGGCCGACCACTCCCACGTCTCCACTAGCGAGACCATCCCCCGCATCGAGGCGCACGCCCGGGAGATCGCCAGCATCGTCGACGACCTGGTCGTGTCGGCTCGAGAGGACACCACTCCGGTGTCGGTGGTGGCCGAGCGCCTGGACAGCGAGGCATTGTGTCGGGAAGTCCTGGCGGGGTTCCCCGAGTCCGGCGACTTCCATATCGACCTGCAGCCTCTCGACCTGTGGGCCGACCCGGTGCTCACCAGGCAGATCCTCCGCAGTCTCCTCGGTAACGCGGTTCGTTATGGGGGCCCGGCGGTGGGGATCGAGACCATGGCATCAGGACCGGACACCGTGATCCGGATCAGCGACAACGGGCCGGAGATACCCGCGGTGGAACGCGACCGCATCTTCTCGGGGGACCTTCGCAGCGGACAGCTGGTGACCCGGCCGGCCGCGGTGGGGCTCAGCCTCACCGTGGGACGTCACCTGGCCCGAAAGATGGACGGGGACGTCGAGTACCGGCGGGTCGAAGGCCACAACCTCTTCGAGGTTCGCCTCCCCTCCGAGCAGCTGATTCCGAGACCACGGAAACGGCCCCGATTGAGGCCAGCCGAGACGGCGGATCACTAGCTCACCGGTGCACTCGTCGCCCGCTCCAGGGCATGTTCGACCAGGGTGACCAGAACCCGTTGCACGTCCACCCGCACCCGGGCGTCGCAGTAGACGATCGGCACCTCGGCACCCACCTGGAGGGCGTTGCGCACCTCCTCGATGGTGTGCAGCTTCCTGCCGTGAAAGGTGTTGATCGCGACGACGAACGGAGTCTCCCGTTTCTCGTAGAAGTCGATGGGGGCGAAGCTCGCCTCGACGCGCCGGGTGTCGACGAGAACCACTGCGCCAATGGCGCCCCGAGCCAACTCGTTCCACATGAAGTGAAAGCGGTCCTGGCCTGGCGTCCCGAACAGGTAGAGCACCAGCTGGTGCTTCAGGCTGATCCGTCCGAAGTCCATGGCCACCGTGGTCATGGTCTTGCCGTCACCGAACAGCTCATCGACACCGGAGCTCGCCTCGGTGATGATCGCCTCGCTGCGCAGCGGCTCGATCTCCGATATCGCTCCGACGAAGGTGGTCTTGCCCACCCCGAAGCCGCCGGCGACGACGATCTTCACCGGGATCAGTCGTGGCTGTTCAGAGGGACTTGATTCCATCGAGCACCTTGTGCAACAGGTCTGTGTATACCTCACCGTCCTTGTCGGTGACGAGCTCAGACGGTGGTTCGATGATGGAGACCGCTCCCTGCGATCTGAGATCGTCGGCGAGCACCCGGATCACCCCGATGGGAACTTGGAGCAAGGCGGCCAGTTCGATCACCGCAGTCTCCCGACGGCTCTGGGAGATTATCTCGGCAGCTTCCCACTTGAACTGGTTACGCATTCGCATGCCGGCCGGGGTCGCCGCCACCAGCGCCTCGAGTGCGATCGGTTCCGCCGTGCTGGTTCGACCTCCGGTCATGGTGTAGGGCCGGACCATGCGCCCGCCGACTCCGGGCTGGGGCGTTTCTGACGGGCTCATTCGGTCTGGGCCAGCAGCGCCTTCAATTCCTGGCGTATATCGGCCGTGAGGCTGTCCCCGACTCGCTGGACGAAGATCGACATCTCGAAGGCGATGGCGCCCATGTCGATGTCCTTCTCGGTGAGACAGCAGATGAGAGATCCATCCCGGATGCCGGTCACGAACAGCCAACCGTTCTGCATCTCGACGATCACGTTGGAGACGGGCCCGGCCCCAAACCTCCCCGCCGAGCCGTAGGCGAGGCCGATCATCCCCGAGGACACGGCTGCCAACCGCTCCGCAGTCTCCCGGTCGACGCCCTCCGACTTGGCCAGGGCGAGACCGTCGGACGAGACCACCACGGCCTGCTTTATCCCGGGGACGGTGCCGACGAGACGCTCCAGCAGCCAGTTGAGATTCTCGGCTGGGTTGGTCAACTCCGGTCCTCCCGATCGCGGTCACTCTCGAAGCGAGGAGACTTCGCCTCCTCTTCCGCCTCGACGGCGGAACGACGACCCCGGTCGTAGGCGGACAGCGCCGCTCTGATCCCTGAGGCGCTCTCGCCAGGTGAGACTCGCTCGTCGGAGTCGTCCTCATCGCTGAACGCCCGCCCAGGGGTGCGCACCGGTAGCCCGCCCGGTCTATCGGCTTCCGGGACATTGTACTTTGAGCCGGTCAAGTCGATGACTCGTTTCTCAGCCGCCTCCGCCACCGGATCGACCTCGGCGGTCCGCTCCTGGCTCTTCTTCAACACATAAGATCGGGAGGCCGCGTCGGGATAGTCGAATGCCGACGCTCCAGCATTCCCATCGGAGACCACCAGCTGCTCGGTGCGCCCGGTGTCCCAGGAGTGGGGGTCGGGCTCGTCGTCGACTTCGAGATGGTCTCTGGGAATGGTGATCCGGGCCGTGATCCCGGGCACACCACTGATCAGCTCTACGCTCAGCTCATGTCGGTGGGCGAGCTTGGCCACGACGTACATGCCGAGAGTCGGCTCGACAGATAGACCCAGAGCCGGGGGCCTCTCCAGGATTCGGTTCATCTCGGCGATCCGGGCGTCGGACATGCCGACACCGCGGTCTGACACCGCGAGTTGATATCCGTCCATGTCGAACAGACCCGTGACCCGGATCATCTCCGAAGGCGGAGAGAACTGGATGGCGTTGTCCAACAACTCGGCGACGAGATGGCTGAGGTCGGAGACGGCTCCACCCGACAGGCGGGCGGGCTCGAGGGCGAGCACCTCGATCCGCTGGTATTCGTCGATCTCGCTGACCGCGGCGCGCACCACGTCGGACATGTCGGTTGCCTTGGACCACACCCGGGGAGACTCAGACCCGGCCAGGACGAGGAGGCTCTCGGCGTTCCGCCGCATCCTGGTGGAGAGGTGATCGAGCTGATAGAAGCCGCTCAACACCTCCTCATCCTCCTCGCGCGCCTCCAACTGGTCGAGAAGTGCCAGCTGGCGATCGACCAGGGAGCTGTTGCGTCTGGCCAGAGTGACGAAGATCGAGGAGACGCCGGCGCGGAGGGCCTCCATCTGCCGGGTACCCACCTCGATCAGCGAGCCGTGCAGTTGCTGGAACGACCGGGCGAGATCACTCAGCTCGTCGTCACCCTCGAAGTCGAGGCTCATCGGTGCGATCGACCCGAGGTCGGGCTCGGGATCGCGGAGGACGTCGAGAAGCTCCACCAGGTCCCTGTCGGCGATCCGGCGAGCGGCCGAAGTCACCTCCCCGATGCGTTCGGTCAGGGAGAGGCCCAGCATGCGAACCGACACCAGGGTTCCCGCCGACACGAGGAGGACGACGACGGCGACCCCGATCGAGGCCAGGGTCGTCGACCCGCCGGAGATCGTCTCCGACTCGGTGAGCGCCCAGATGGCGAGTACGCCGAGCAGAACTGCCGCCGCCACCACCGGCACGACGGCGAGGAGGAGTCGTGATCGGATGCTCGTTCTCCTGGTCCCCAACTCCGTGCGGTTGATCACAGCCTCCCTCGGCTTCATCGCGGTCGACGTTACAACCACACGGTCTCGTTCCCTGGGACCATTCGCCGGCAATTGATCGGGCGCCCGGACGGCTCCCGAGGGGGAATGACAGAGAGCGGTCGGGGGCTTGGTACATGCATGTCCGATCTGCCGAAGCTCGCCATCACCGGCGCCACCGGAGCCGTCGGGGGCCGGGTGGCGCGCCGTCTCGCCGCGGCCGGGGTGCCCCAACGGCTCGTGGTCCGCGACGCCTCCTCCGCCCCGGATCTCGAAGCTGCCGTGGCAGTCGAGGCGTCCGATTACGGGGACTTCGACGCGATGAAGGCCGCCCTGGCAGGTGCCGAGACGCTGTTCCTGGTGTCGTTTCGGGAAGCCGAAGATCGTCTCGACCGTCATTTCCGGGCCGTGGACGCCGCCGTCGACTCCGGAGTGGGTCGTATCGTGTATCTCTCCTTCCTCCAGGCATCGGCCGACTCCACTTTCAAGCTGGGGCGTCAACACCACGCCACCGAGGAGCACATCGCGAGCACCGGGCTCGGATACACCTTCCTCAGGTCGTCGTTCTACGCCGACTTCGTCCCCTTCTTCACCGGCGACGATGGCGTGATCCGGGCACCGGCCGGTGACGGCGCGGTGAGCTGGATCAGCCGCGACGACATCGCCGACACCGTCGTAGCCGCGCTCCAGAGCGATGACTACCTCGGTGAGGCGCTCGAGAACACGGGTCCCGAGGCGCTGGACTTCCACGAGACCGCCGCCGCCCTGAGCCGGGTGACCGGTCGCGAGATCATCTATGTGGAAGAGTCGGTGGACGAAGCGTGGGAGTCGCGTCGGACCACCGGCGCCCCCGAATGGGAGATCGAAGGATGGGTCAGCTCCTACCTGGCCGTGGCCAACGGAGAACTGTCGACGGTGTCGGACACCGTGGAGAGACTCACCGGGCATCCCCCGACCGATCTGGAGACGTTCCTCGGCGCCAACCCGAGGCTCTGGTCACATCTGGCCGACGGAGATCATGGGTCGGGGGCTCGAGTAGACCCTCCGGGCAGGTAGAGACGTCCTTCCAGCGCCACCAGCGGGTCCCCGTGCAGACCGCAGGGGATCGGTTCACCCTCCACCCAATCTCCATCGTCCAGAAGCTCCAGAGAGTGACCGGTCGGGCCCGAGAATCTCTCCCCCGGCGACGACGATGTGTCGCCGACGGCAACGGCTCCGAAACCGGAACGGGCCTCGATCAGGGTCGGCCCGTCCCGCCAGCTCCCGGCCTCGGGGTCGTAGATCTCGGTGGAGGAGTGCATGACGCCACTCCAGCGACCGGCGATGGCCCAGATCTCCCCGTCGCGAACAGCGGCGGCGACGTGCTCCCGGGAGACGTTCGGAGTCGCCAACGTCTCCCACCGATCCAGATCCGGGTCATGTGCCGGTGCTCTTCCCAATCGGAGTCCACTGCCGACGCGAGCAGGCAGGGATGGAGAGGGCGATGGCCACGACGAATAGCCGTCTCATTCCGTCCAACCTAGGGCCACACGAGAACGGCCCCGACCGGTTGGCCGGGACCGTTGCCTATCGAGGCGGATGAGTGCTCACTGCTGGATGAGCTGACCCTCGATCTCGAGGTCGACGTCCTTGGAGACAAGCCATCCGCCACCTTCCAGCGGGGCGTTCCAGGTCAGTCCCCAATCCTCCCGGATCAAGTTGGCCCGGGCGGTGAAGGCGACGCGATCGTTGCCCCAGGGGTCGGTGACCGTGTCCTCATAGGTGGCCTGGAGGGTGATCGGCCTGGTCACGTCGCGAATGGTGAGGTCACCGGTGATCTCGAACTGGTCGCCGTCGCGGCTGATTTCTGTGGAGACGAATCTCAGCTGCGGGTAGTTGGCGACATCGAGGAAGTCGCCCGAGCGGAGATGCTGGTCACGGTCGGTTGCACCGGTGGTGATGCTGGCAGCGTCGATGGTCACCTCGATCTTCGAGTCGTTGAGATCGTCGGCGATCGCGACGGTGCCCTCGAAGTCGGCGAAGTGGCCCCTGACCCTGGTCACCATGAGGTGCTTGGCCACGAAGCCGATCTTGGTGTGCTGGTCCTCCAGTACCCAGCTGCCGGTCTCGATGCGGGGAAGGGTGGTCGTATCAGTCGTCACGGTCTGGCTCCTTTGCTCGTCCGCAGTAGTTGCTATATACAACCATTGTGACACGCAACTATTCCGCTAGAATAAGAGACATGCCGAAACCATCTCCCGACAAGGTCCGCGCCTGGAGAGCCGTGATGCACGCCCATGCATCGGTCACCACCGCCGTCGACGAGACGTTGCGTAGCCAAGTAGGCATCCCGGGCGATTGGTATGAGGCGCTGGTCGAGATCGCCTTCGCCGGGGGGACGATGCGGATGAACGAATTCGCCCGGGAGACCACCCTGACCAAGAGCGGAGCCACCCGATTTGTCGATCGACTCGAGTCCGCCGGTCTCGTGGCGAGGACGTCGTGCCCCACCGACCGGCGGGTCTATCAGCTGACCCTCACCGCCAAGGGAAAGCGGGTGCAGAAGACGGCCGATCCCCACGTCCTCGGGATCGTCCAGGAGCGATTCGGCCGGCACATGACCGACGAGGAAGCACGCACCATCCACGAGGCTCTCGCCCGCACGCGCCAGGAGCTCGCGACCACCTAACGTTCGGGCATGACCGATGAACACCAGGTGTCAGGAGACCAACAGACCTGGCGAGTGCTCGCCCATGCCTCCGCCTTCATACAGTTCATCGGGATCCCCTCGGTGGTGGGGCCGCTGGTCGTCTGGCTGATCAGGAGGGACGACCCAGTCGTCGAGCCCCACGCCCGGGCGGCACTCAACTTCCAGCTCTCGCTGCTCATCTACTTCGTCGTCGGCACCATTTTGGCCGTCGTCGCCTTGGTCACCATCATCGGCATTCCGATCGCGGCGCTGATTGTCATCTTCCTGGTGCTGCTCTTGTTCCTGGAGTTGCTCTTCGCCCTATTGGCCACGCTCGCCGCCTCGAACGGCCAGCTGTACTCGTATCCGCTGAGCATCGAATTGGTCAAAGGCTGATGGCACCTTGAGATGGCGGTGAGGGCCGGATCCGATGACTGACCTGCTCACCGTCGCTGCGCTCGCCATCGCCATCGTGATGTTGGCCACCTGGGTGGTCAGCGTCGTGGCGAACGACGCTTCCATCGTCGACATCGTCTGGGGTCTCGGTTTCGTGATCGCCACCTGGGCGGCGTATCTCGCCGTTGTCGATGCCGCCTCGGTGCGGGCCGTCCTGATCCTGGGGATGATCACCGTGTGGGGTCTCCGTCTCACCGGGTATCTCGCCTGGCGCAACATCGGCAAGGGTGAAGACCGGCGCTACCAGCAGATGCGGAAGAAGAACCCCGACTCTTTCTGGCTGACCAGCCTGTTGACCGTGTTCGGCCTTCAGGCCGTGATCATGTGGGTGGTGGCGGTGCCCGCCGTGGTCACCCTGGGGAGCGCCAGCCCCCTCATGTGGCTCGACTACGTGGGAGCCGGCTTGTGGGCGGTGGGCCTATTCTTCGAGACCGTTGGCGACCTCCAACTGGCCCGCTTCAAGTCTCGGCCCGATTCCAAGGGCAAGGTGATGGATCGCGGGCTGTGGCGTTACACCAGACACCCCAACTACTTCGGGGACTTCTGTGTCTGGTGGGGCGTCTACCTGGTGGCGGCGGCCGGCGGGGCATGGTGGACGGTCTTCTCCCCCATCGTGATGTCGGCCCTGCTGATGCGGTACTCGGGAGTGGGGCTGCTGGAGAAGACGATCACACGTCGTCGCCCGGAGTACGAGGACTACGTCAGGACGACGAACGCATTCTTCCCGGGACCGCCGAAGCGGGCCGGTTAGGCGTCGGGACCCGCTCCCCGACGCCCCATCCAGTAGCCGGCGGCTCCGCCGAGGATCGCCCCCGCCGGGATCCCGAACAACAAGGTCACGGTCGCCGCGGCCAGGGCCCCGAACCCGTTGTCGGGGGCCATGGCCACCACCGCCAGACCGACGAGGACCGCGACCAACGCCCCGGCCACCGCCCCGAGCAGGACTTGGAGGAGTGCCGAGGACCGAATCCGGTCGGCCGTGGCATTCATGGCAGATACACCGACTCGGCCTCGCTGACGAGACCATCTGTGATGGTCACGTTCATGGCGATCGGGACACCGGGAGCCACGCCGTAGATCGGATCGCCCTCGTAGGTCCCTTCCCACAACTCCACGAAGGTGTCGGCGTCCACTGTGATCCTCTCCTCGATGTCGGTGCCCGAGATCATCACGAAACGGGCGTCGTCCGCCAGGTGCACCAGTTCCAACACCATCTCGTCGTTGTCGATGTAGAAGTCGTTGGGCAGGTCCTCGTCCGCGGAGATGACCCCGTCCGCGATGGCCGCCTGCCGGGCCTCCTCGCCACCGAGCATCTCGGCGCGGTCGACCCCCAGGGTCACCTCACCGGCCTCGTCGCTTCCCACGGTGACCAGGGCGAACCACTCGCCGTCGGCGATCGGCCCGACCACCGTGGTCGTGGTGGTGGTCGTGTGCTCCCGACCGCCGCCACTGCCGGCGCAACCCGCGATGAGCAGCAACGCCGTAATCGACACCAGCATGTACTTCGATCTCTTCAATTCGGTTCCTCTTTCAGACGCTCGCCTGACGGCCGGGACCATCCCGGCTCATGGGGCGGGCGGAACTGCAGTGAGACGTCGTGTAGGCCCGTTTGGTTCCGACCGAAAGCTTCTGTGGGCTACTGGTAGTCGAGCCGCAGCGACTCCCACGAACGGCTGATCACGCAGTCCAACGCCTTCACCGCCGAGAAGACTCCCACGCTGGTGGCGAGAATCACCACGAGCGGCGTCAGCGGGTCCGAGGCGACCACCGCGACCGCGATCGATACCAGCGAGAGCACGAACCCGGCGAGATAGATGAGCGAACGACGGGCACAGCTGCGGCGGAACTCCAACATCTCGATGCGAGCCTTGAGGGCGCTGAGCGAGCCGGAAGTCATCTCCACGGTGGCCTCACCCCTGCCGCGGCGACGAGTGCACACCCAAAGCTGTGGGGCGACGAGCTCGATCTCATACGGTCCAGCGCGCCACCCGTGGTCTCGTTCGACCCACGTGAGACGGCTCACCCGCTGAATCGTATCTGATTGTCCTCGACCCATCGGGTCAGCTCGATGACGAGCCGCTGGAAATCCTGGCCGTGCCCGCTCTCCACCGCATGAGCCACCTCGTGGAGGACGATCCAGGCCCGGGCGGGCCGCTCGATGGCGATGGAGCGGGTATCTGCGTCATAGACGCCGCCGATGCGGCCGTCGAGACGGTCGACCACCTGGAGCCCGACGGGAGGGATCCCGAGATGATCGGTCAGTCTCCTGGCGAACTCTCGGGCTCCCTCCTCGTCGAGGTAGGTGTTGGCGAGACGGCTCATAGTCAGGTCGACCCCGGCCTCCTGCACCGCCTGCTGGACGATGCAGTAATCGAAACCACAGATCTCGAGCCCGCCTTCCGACACCGGCTGGGCGAACAGGACGTTGTAGAGCGGGACCGCCGCCATGGCGACAGCTGTCAACGCGGCGATGGCGATGAGCAGGGGCTTGCGCCACGGGGGTGCCGGAAGCGGCTCGAAGTCCTCCTCGGTGAGGTCGTCCCATTCCTCGAACAGCTCGCTGGGATACTCCGGGTCGGTCACTGACCCCGATGGTACGGGCCGCCGGAGCTCAGCCGAATTGGTTGCTCAGTGTTTGACCTCGACCGCCGAAGAGGACGGTGGCGTCGATCCGGAGCGAACTTCATCCGACCGCTCGGGGTTCGCCCCGGCACCGTATCGGTCAGTCTCGGCGGGAGACACCGGGGTCGCTCTGACGGGCCCGGCTCCTGATGGTGTACACCGAGTCCCCCGAGAGGACGCCTCCGCGGCCTAACAGCCTTCCGAACTGCCAATTGGACAGTCCCAGCTCGGGCCGATCGAAGGCATACTGGCCGTCGACCCAGCGGGTGAACCCGTTGCCGACGAACGGCGCATCGACGAGGTCGAAGAAGCGGGTGTGCTCCTCGTCGACTTCTGAGACGAGACTGGCGGCGAAGCGGGGGCTCTGGCTGTTGAAGAGGTCGATCGCAACCTCGACGTCGGGCACCACCGTGAGGGTGACCTCCGGGCTGGCCTCCCACTCCCACTCCACCCCGAGGTCGAGATCTTCGATCGGCTCGGCGCGCGGTTCGTCCACCGCCCCCTCGGCCCGGAGGATCGAGGCGGGCTCGAACCAGCCGGCGGGCAGTAAGGGCCGGATGTTCTCGGTGAAGTGCAGCTTCGAGGTGGCACCCAGCCTCTCACCGGCGAGATGGAGGGCCTCGAGGAAGATCGGCACCAAGTCGGCCCGAGACTCGACGATGCATGCCGTGTTCAACGTGTTGCACACCTTGCGGTCCAACGAGTTGTAGACCGCGGCGGCGAAGACCTCGGGGTCGGCGGACTCGGCAGCCACGATCCACGCCCCTCCCGTTCCGTGCAGACTCACCGGGATCCCGGTCTGGCGCGCCACCGCACCGAGCTGTGACACCGCCGTGCCCGACCCGCGCGCCACCGCCAGGCCGAGGCGAGGGTCGGAGAACATCGCCCACCCGGCAGCACGCGAACGAGAGTCAACCAGGGACACTGCCCCTTCCGGAAGCCCCGACTCCTCGAGGGCGGGATTCAGCGCGTGCTCCATGATGGCCCGCGCCGTCCCCAGCGCGTCGGACCCGATGCGGAACACGACAGTGTTGCCCGAGCCGAGGACACCGGTCGCATCGGCGAATACGTTGGGCCTGCCCTCGAACACGAAACCAACGACTCCAAGCCCGGCGCGCACCTGCTCCACGGCCCAACCTTGGTGATCGATCCTCTCTACGACACTCCCCCGGCCGACGTCACTGTCGGACCACATCAGCAGCCCGTCGACCATTCCCCGGCGCATCTTCTCGTCGAGCACCAACCGGGTGGTGGTTCGCCCTCGTTCCCGGGCGCCATCCACGTCGGCTGCGTTGGCGGCGGCGATCGGTGCGAATGCAGCCTCGTCTTCGAGACGAGCCGCAAACCGGTCGAAGAAGCCGCTGATCCGGTGATCGGGCACCGTTCCCATCCGGGAGAACGCGGTGGCCGCGGAGGTGACCGCCGCCGATGACCGCTCCCATTCCTCGGCAGGGATGTGGAGCAGGGCTCCGGTGTCCTGAACCACCACGAGACGATCTCCCTCTCTGAAGTCCCGGGCCAGCTCCTCGTCGACGGTCGCCACCTTGTTGCCGCCGTAGACGATGGGCATCCCCGGCTCCAGGCTGGTGAGGACCACGCTCATTACCCGATCCTAAGTGCTCGTCCTAGGTGAGCACGACGAGATCGTCGCGGTGGATGACCTCTCCGCCGGCCAGAGACGTGTGCTTGCCCTGAACCTTCGCGATCGCCCCCGCCGACATCGCGGTGAGGCCCTTGGCGATGAACCGCTCGCCGTGTCGCACCTCAACAGCAGCACCATTGGCGAAGGAGCCTTCGACACCCACCACACCGGCGGGAAGCAGCGACCTGCCCGAGTCGGTGACCGCCCGGGCCGCTCCCTCGTCGACCAGGATGCTCCCCTCCGAAGGTGATCCGAACGCGATCCACAGCTTGCGGGCCGACAGACCCGCGGGACGGGGGTCCACCCAGGTGCCGACGTCGTCTCCGGCTATCGACCGTGCCACTACGTCAGGGTCGGAGGCCGAGGCGATCACGGTGGGGATCCCCGACCAGGCCGCCATCCGGGCCGCCGCCACCTTCGTGGCCACTCCACCGGAACCGAACCTGCCGCGGCTCGAGCTCATCCGCAATGCGTCGAGGATCTCGTCGGTGTCCCTGACCGCGGAGAGCAGCTCGGCCGACTCCGACAGCCACGGATCGACCGAGTAGATGCCTGCGGTGTCGGTGAGGAGCACCAGCATCCCGGCTCCGACTAGATGGGAGACGATGGCGGCGAGCCGGTCGTTGTCCCCGAAGCGGACCTCGTCGACCACGACGGTGTCGTTCTCGTTGACGACCGGGACCACACCCAGGCTCAGCATCCGCTCGAGGGCGGCGCGGGCGTGGAGGTACTGATCGCGGCGGGCGACCACATCACGGGTGAGGAGGACCTGGCCCACCTGCCGGCCCGTTCGTTCGAAGGCGCCGGTGTACATGGCCATCAGCCGGTTCTGGCCAACGGCGGCGGCGACCTGGAGCCCAGGGATGTCGCCGGGCCGCTCGTCCAGCCCCATGACCGGAAGACCGGCGGCGATGGCGCCCGAGCTGACCAAGACCGTGGGATGACCTGCCGCCCAGGAGCTCTCGACGTTGGCGACCACGGAGTGGATGGCGTCGGGATCGATCAACAGGCCGTCTCCGGTCAGGCTGGAGGTGCCGATCTTCACCACTATCGCCGATCGGGGGAGGGCCGCTCTTCTCATCGGATCGGGCACAGTAACGCACTCACCGCGATCTCAGGGCGCCCGACTTCGCTGAGCGGGGCCTGCAACCCTGGGTTCGGGGATGGTCAGATCTTGGGGAGACGGAACCCGGACTTCTCGATGACGTGCTGGCGCGCTTCCTCGGCCTTACGCATCACCGCGGGCCAGTCGACGTGGAGGAGGTCGCCGCCCTGTTTCATGACCCGGCCGGCGATGATCACGGTGTCGACGTTGCTCGTGTCCATGCCCCCCACCACCGCGGTCACGGGATCGTTCAGGGGGGTGACGTTGAGGCGGTCGGTACGCAACAGGACCAGGTCGGCCTGCTTACCCGGGGTGAGGGTGCCCACCTTGTGCTCGAGGCCGTTGGCCTTGGCCCCCTCCAGTGTGGCGAAGGCGAGGACGTCCCGGGCCGAGACCTGAGCCTTGCCCTGCTCCGCCGCCTGGGCCCGTTGCAGCGCCCACACCGAGCGCATCTGGTTGAACAAGTCGCTGGGGACGTTGGTCTCGACGTCGACGCTGAGACTGGGCGGCAGGCCGCGATCCAAGAACTTCTGGATCGGGGGCATGCCGTGGCCCATCATCATCTCCACCGGGGAGGCGAGCGACACCGTCCCGCCGGTGTCGACGATCATTTGGATCTCGGTGTCGTTGAGAGTGGTGCAGTGGATATAGGTGGTATCCGGTCCCAACAAGCCGGCTTCACCGAATTCCTGGACCTTGCCCGCCATCCCGTAACTGCCGACACCGACATGGGTGGTGATCCGGGCGTCGGTCTCTCGGGCCAGTTTCCAGTGATCACGTGACACCTCGAAGTCGGTGAACTCCGGTCCGGGAGCGGCCAGGGCGAGGGTGAGCATCTGGTCCTTGGTGTTGAAGTGCTCGGTGGCCGCCCTGACGAACCAGCTGGGCTGGCGCTCCTCCCACTTCCCCCACCAGGGGAACCCGTAGGCGAACACGGCGCGCAAGCCCGAGTCCCCGAGTGCTTCGATCACGGCGTCGGTGTGCGCCGGCGAGCCCTGGATGTGCGACCAGTCGAGAAGCGTGGTGATCCCGGCGTCGATGGCACCCAACGCCGACACCAGGTTGCCCACGTAGGCGTCTTCGGGCCGGAAGGCGGGAGCCAGCTTGTGCAGGACGAAAGAGATGTAACTGGTCCGCCCCTCCAGGGGGACGTCGGTGCCGATGTTGCGTAGCAGGCCCTCCCATATGTGACGGTGAGTGTCTACGAAGCCGGGCAGCACGATCATCCCGGTGGCATCGATGATCTCGGCGTTCTCGACGGGGATGTCGGGCGCGATCTGGAGGATCTTGTTCCCCTCGACCAGGATGTCTCCGGTGGTGAGGTCACCCACCTCGGGGTCCATGCTGACGATGGTCCCGCCCCGAATCAGCCTCCGGCCGGCGTGGGGAATGCCGAAGTCGGTGCCCGACGGGTAGAACTCGGGGATGGCAGTCTTAGCCGCCACCCGGCTGCCCAGGACGAGACGGCGAACCCTCCTGAAGTTCCGCTTGACCAGCTCTTTGAGGTCTCCCGACTGGAACAGGATGATCCCGATCAGGACCAGGACACCGATGATCATCGCTCCATCGGACGGAGTCAGGCCGATGAAGGGGAGCACGGTGATGATCAGGGCCAGGAGGATCGCGGCCACTGCACTCCCCAGGAAGGTGGCCCGACCCCCAGCGAGCGAGGCTCCACCGAGGACGGCTGCGGTGATGCTGTTGAGGGCGAAGGCACCCCCGATCTGGGCGTTTCCGATTGGGGACCGCGCCATCACGAAGAAGGAAGCCGCCGCGGCGAGGATGCTGGCGAGGAGAAGAGCGCGGACCCGCACCCAATTGGTCCTGATCCCCCCCCTCTTCGCCGACCTCTCGTCGAATCCGACCGCTCTCACCGCCAAGCCTGAGCCGGAGCCGTGGAGCCACATGTCCAACACCCCGGCCCCCAGCATGATGAGGATGAAGGCGACCGGGACCGGACCGACACGTGTGGTGAGAACGGAGACGAGGTCCGAATTGATGGTCCCCGCCGCGGTTGGGCGCAAGGTGAGCGAAATTCCGTCGAGGATGCTCAGGGTGGCCAGGGTGGCGATGATCGAGGGGATTTTCAGGCCCCGGACCAAACCGGCGTTGACCAGGCCGAGCATCAGACCGCAGCCAAGGACGGCCCCGACACCGAGGAGTATCTGGCCCGCCGTTGCCCCGCTGCCGATGAGGAACGAGGCCACCACCACACCGAAACTGATCATGGCCCCAACGGACAGGTCGAGGTAGCCGACGAGAATCGCGTGGGTTTGGGCGATGGCTGCGATCGCCAGCGGCATGGCGAGGAGCAAGATGCTGAAGATGTTCGACTCGTTGAGGAAACCTTCGAATCGGGTGGTGGTGTACCAGAGAAGCCCTCCGATCAGGAACACCTGGAGGGTGACCGGCATCCATAACCTGAACTTGATGACCTTGCGCCACTTGTTCTTGTCCCGGGCATTGCGCAGGACCTTGCGGGCGACCTGACGTGCTGCGTCGATCCGGTTGCCGGCGGTGTACTGACTGGTCACGACCCGCCGTCCGATGTGGGCGACTTGGGCATGGCCACCCCCAACGGTGACCGGGCAGACTTGGACATCCCGGGACCTCTGACGATGGACTCGACGATGCGTACCTCGTCGAGCTCATCACCGGGGATCTCCTCGACGATGGTTCCCCGGGACATCACCAGCACGCGGTCGCACAGACCCGAGAGCTCGATCGGGTCGCTCGACTTCACGAGGATGGCGGCGCCGGCGTCGCTGAGGGTGCGGAGGGCGGCGTAGATGTCGAATCGGGATTCCACGTCGACGCCCTGGGTCGGCTCGTAGGCCAGGATGACCGAAGGCTCTTTGAGGAACGAACGAGCAACCGAGACCTTCTGCTGGTTCCCCCCAGAGAGGAACTCGACCGGTTGGTCGAGCGAGGGGGTCCGGATCTCGAGCTGGGCCACCAGGTCGCTCACCGCCTTGCGCTCCGCCCGCCTCCTCAGGATTCCCAAGGTGCTGAACCTGCGAATCGACTGGATGGTCGTGTTGACCCGCACCCCGAGGACACCCATCAATGCCTCGTTCTTGCGGTCGCCCGGCAACAGCAGCAAACCTGCCCCGACCGCCTCATGGGTAGAGACCAGGTTGAGCTCCTTGCCGTCGCAGACCACCAGCCCCGCCCGGGGCGGGGTGCGTCCGGCGAGGCAGTCGAAGAGCTGTGCCTGGCCGTTGCCCTCTGCCCCAGCCACGCCAACGATCTCCCCACTCTGCAGCGTGAATGTGACCGGGCCGAACGACTGACCCTGAAGACCGTCGACCACGAGTACGTCGCGGGGCTCGGTCGCCGGAGCCGGGGTCGGGAAGGCGGCCTCGAAGGGACGGCCCACGATGCGCTCGACGAGTTCGGCTTCACTGGTGCTCCTGGCGTCGAAAGTTCCCCGGTGTCTCCCATCACGGAGCACGGTGACCCGGTCGGCCACCTCCAACACCTCCGGAAGCCGGTGGCTGACGTAGACCACGCCGACCCCTCGCTTCTTGCAGGCGAGGACAGTGCGGTGCAATGCCTCCACCTCGTCGGGACCGAGAGCAGTCGTCGGCTCGTCCAACAGCAGGACCTTGGGGTCTGTGACCAGTGCCTTGGCCACCTCGAAGAGCTGACGCTCCGCCAAGGTGAGGAACCCGGCGGGCACATCGGGAAACAGTTCGATGTCCAGGTCGAACTGGGAGAGCAGACGCCGGGCCCACTTCTTGCGAGCCCGATAGGGAGGACGCTGCTCCGGTGGCGCGGCGAAGTAGAAGTTGTTCTTCACCGGCTCCATGCCCACCGAGGAGCCGTCCTGGTAGGCCATCGCCAGGCCCAGCTTGCGGGCCAGCGCCGGAGAATCTCGACGAAGGGGCTTGCCCCCGATCCGGACCGTGCCGGTGTCGGGGTCGACAAACCCAGAAGCGATCCCGAGGAGAGTCGACTTTCCAGAGCCGTTCTCGCCAACGAGGGCGTGGACCTCTCCGGGGCGGCAGTCGAAGCTGACATCGGTCAGCGCCCGGACCGCCCCGAACTGACGGGACACGCCCGTCAGTTCGAGGACCAGCTCTCCGGTCATCGACTCTCCCACGGGATCGACTTCGATCATCAGCCGCCGAACATCAGCCGTAGGACGTCGTCCGGAACCAGCGAGGTGCCGGAGACGACCTCGTTGGCACGGTCCGGGTCGCAGTCCGCGGCCGTCACCTGACGCATGACGTGGGGCACGATGATCTCACCGGGGACATCAGCCCCTTGAAGGTGGAGCATTGCCGCGGTGACACCAATCCTCGACTGGAAGTTGCCTCCCGCCGAGAAGAAGATGTCGTACGTCGGCTCATCACGTTCCACCCAGTCGCAGAACAGGCTCTGTTCGTCCGTCCGCAACGCCAGGGTGAGGTTCTCCACCGGGATGCCCAGCTCCTCATAGGCGATCAGCCCGGCGAGGACGCCGTCGGCGTACTCGTAGGCGTACCCACGGATATCCGGGTTCGCGGTGAGCAGACCCCGGAAGATATCGGGGATGATCGGGTTGAACCAGAAGGTGTCCCCGGTGGTGCTGTTCTCGTCAG
>CAZLEQ010000004.1:0-105418 GCA_964558575.1 uncultured Acidimicrobiaceae bacterium
GTGATGGTCATCTTCTGCTCCTTGTTGGTGGCCAGGTCCTTGGCGTTGACGTGGACGATTCCGTTGGCGTCGATGTCGAAGGTGACTTCGATCTGTGGGATCCCCATCGGGGCGGGTGGGATACCGGTGAGCCGGAACTTGCCCAGGCTGTTGTTGTCCGCAGCCATGGTCCGCTCTCCCTGGAGCACGTGGATCTCGACTTCGGGCTGGTTGTTCTCCGCCGTGGTGAAGATCTCCGATCGCTTCGTCGGGATGGTGGTGTTACGTTCGATCATCCTGGTCATCACGCCACCCTTGGTCTCGATCCCGAGAGTCAGGGGAGTGACGTCGAGCAGGAGGATGTCCTTTACATCCCCCTTGAGGACTCCGGCCTGGATCGCAGCGCCGGCGGCCACCACCTCGTCGGGGTTGACCCCCTTGTGGGGATCCTTGCCGGTCAGCTCCTTGACCAGATCCTGCACCGCGGGCATCCGGGTGGATCCCCCGACCAGCACCACGTGATCGATCTCCGACACGTCGATGCCGGCGTCCTTGATCGCCTGGGCGAAGGGGCTCTTGGTTCGCTCCAGGAGATCCTCGGTCAGCTTCTGGAACTCCGAGCGGGTCAGCTTGTACTGCATGTGGAGCGGGCCGGCGTCGGTGGCGGTGATAAACGGCAGATTGATCTCGGTCTCGGCGACAGACGACAGCTCGATCTTGGCCTTCTCCGCCGCCTCCTTGAGACGTTGGGTCGCCATGCGGTCCTTCGAGAGATCGACTCCATGGTCGTCCTTGAAACTCTTGACCAGCCACTCGATCACGGCCTGGTCCCAGTCGTCTCCTCCGAGATGGGTATCACCGGAGGTGGCCTTCACCTCGAAGACACCGTCGCCGATCTCGAGAACGGAGACATCGAAGGTCCCGCCACCGAGGTCGAAGACGAGGATCGTCTCGTCGGACTTCTTATCGAGCCCGTAGGCGAGCGACGCCGCGGTCGGCTCGTTGATGATCCGAAGGACATTGAGCCCCGCGATCTGACCGGCCTCTTTGGTGGCCTGGCGCTGGGCGTCGTTGAAGTAGGCAGGGACGGTGATCACCGCGTCGTTGACCGTGTCACCGAGATAGGACTCGGCGTCGCGCTTCAGCTTCATGAGGATGCGCGCCGAGATCTCCTGTGCGGTGTAGGTCTTGTCGTCGATCTCGATGTCCCAGTCGGTCCCGATATGACGCTTGACCGAGCGGACGGTTTGGTCGGGGTTGGTGATGGCTTGACGCTTGGCCACTTCGCCGACCAGCACGTCCCCGTCCTTGAACGAGACGATCGAGGGGGTGGTGCGGCCACCCTCGGCGTTGGCGACGACGGTGGGATCCCCACCTTCGAGGATGGCGATGACGCTATTGGTGGTGCCAAGGTCGATGCCTACGGCGCGTGCCATATTCGTTGGTTCCTTCCGGTCGGTGTTGAGTGCTCACGAAGGGTACAACCTGAGTGTGGTTATATCAACTTCTGATTCTCGCGGCACGTTGACCTGGTGCTACATCCCGGGTTTGTTTCTGCTTCTTAATGCATAGGGGCCGGATATCCGGCCCGGGGCGGCGCGGAATGTGACCGGCGCTTCTGTGTCTCTGGGAGCCGGGTTTACCGGCCGTACCGGAAGCAGGGAGGCTGCTCCGACCCCTCCGGGGCTCAGCCGGCGAGACTCTTGATGTACTCCACCAGGTCGATGATCTGGCCTTCGTCGAGCTGGTCGGGATAGAAGGTGGGCATGATGGCGTCGAAACCCTCCACTATCTGGGCGTTGGGATCGACGATCGAGGCGAACAGGTAGGCGTCGTCGGCGACCACCTCGGTGCCGTCGTCCAAGGGCCTGGTAGAACCGGCCAGGCCCTTCCAGGTCGGTCCAGAACCGGGTCGGCCGTCGATGGTGTGACACTGGAGGCAACCCTGTCCCTCGGCGAGGACCGCGCCGCGGGAGGCGGCCTCGGGGTCGACGGTGATCGGCTGAGGTTCGCCGCCGTTGTCACCTTCGCCCAGGCCCCCGCCGGTGAAGAGGAGGAGCCCCAGCCCCAGGGAGACGACGATGATCAGTGCGAGCGCGCCTTCTATCCAGCTGTTCATCTCGGGGGAACCGTAGACACGACGGGGCGGAATGATAGGGTTTGGGGCTCCGTGTCGGCACTCACTCTACGAGGGTTCATCGGTGCCGCCGCCGGTCTGGCCGCCGGGGTCCAAAGGCTCACGGCTTGGGGCTGTTGGTGTGGCGGCAGCGTCGCATGAGAGGCTCCTGAGCGCATGGACGATCTCGACGGGATATGGTGATGCGCCACACCAGGGAGGATGAATGAACGAGATCGATGTTGCCATGCTGGTCCTGCGGGTATGGGTGGGGATCGTGATGATCGCCCACGGAGTGAATCACGCCCGCACCCAGGAGGGAACCGCACGCTGGTTCGAGCAGAAGGGGTTCAAGTCCCCACAGCTCAACGCCCGTATGTCGGCGCTGAGTGAGATCGCCATCGGGCTCGGGCTCATCGTGGGTCTCCTCACGTCCATAGCCGCAGCGGCCTTGGCGGCGACCATGCTGCTGGCGTTCTGGTCGGTTCACCGTTTCGCCGGGTTCTTCGTCTTCCATCGGCCCGACGAGGGGTATGAGTACGTGGCGACTTTGGCGGTGGCGGCCCTGGTCCTCGCCATCGTCGGTCCGGGTGGCATTTCCCTCGACGCCGCCCTCGGCATCGACGAGACCCTGAGCGGTGCGGTCGGCGCCGGAATCGTCGGACTGGGGCTTCTCGCCGGCGTGGCCCAGGCTGCGATGTTCTGGCGCAAGCCCACACCCGACCCCGACACCACTGAGTGACCCTGCGTCAGCTGCCCGAGCGATTCACCGAGACACGCGACGCCCTTCACCAGATCGCCTTCTTCGTCCTCGGTCCCGTCCGATACGAGGCGATGGGCCGGATGGGGCTCCAGGCCGCACCCGCCGGCTTCGGGACTCCCCGGTTCGACGGGCGGATCGCCCGGGTCGAGGGGGATACCCTCGTCCACGAGGAGCCGGATCGGATCGCTTCACAGACCATCACCACGGTCCGGGCTGCAGCTGAGTTCTTCGGAATCGAATACCGGGTGGATTGGTTCGACGGCGAGTTCCACGACCCGCTCGATCCCGTCGACCCGGATGCGACGTTGCCGGTCGACGACAGGGCCGCTCGTGCGCTGGGACAGTGGTTCAACTTCGGCACAGAGGTGTTGGGACGTCTGCGCAGCCAGGGCAACGACGACGACGAGGTCAGCGAGGTGCATCTCTGGCCCGAGCATTTCGATCCTGCCACCGAGATCGGCAACGCGGATCTCGGGCAGAGGGCGAGCTATGGCGCGTCCCCAGGCGATGGCGCCCACCACGAGCCGTATCTGTACGTGGCTGCATGGGGCGAGATCGACAGGTCCGACAACTACTGGAACGACGACTTCTTCAACGGGGCGAGCCTCGGGTTCTCCGAGCTGTTGGAATCGTCCGACGCGGTCGAGGCGGGCCTTGAGTTCCTATTCCAGGGTTACCGGATCCTCCACTCCGCCTGAACTCAGGGAGTCGATCAAACCCTGTGCCGCGGCGACCACTTGAGCCATCGTGGCGTCGTAGGCCTCGTCGGCCCCTCCGAACGGGTCGGGCACTTCGTCGGAATCGGTCTCCGGGTCGAAGGTTCGGAACAGTCTCACCTTGGCCCGGTCCTCGAGACTCGGGGCGAGTTCCTCCACGTCACGAAGATTGGCTCGGTCCATCACCACGATCATGTCGAACCGGGCGAAGTCGGCGCTATTGATCTTCCGGGCACGACCGAAGATCTCCAAGCCGGCCCGGGCCCCGGCGGAGACGGACTGTGGTTGAGGGGGCTCGCCGATGTTCCAGGCGCCGGTCCCAGCCGAGTCGACCTCCGCGTCGAGCCCGGCACGTTCGGCGGTGGCGCGTATCGCCGCCTCCGCAGCCGGCGATCGACATATGTTCCCGGCGCAGACGGCGAGGATGCGGATCATCGAGATTTGGCCGCCGCGATGCGTTGGGCGGCCAGCTCGATGTAGGCAGACTCGGTATCGAAACCGACGTAGTGGCGTTTCGATTCCAGCGCGGCGACTGCTGTGGTGCCCGATCCGATGAAGGGGTCGAGCACGAGATCATCCTCATATGTGTAGAGCTCGATGAGCCTGCGAGGCAGGTCGACGGGAAAGGGGGCGGGGTGCCCGATCCGGGTGGCGCTGGCAGAAGGCATCTCCCAGACGTCCAGCGTCGCCTCGAGGAATTCCTCGGTGCCGATGGTGGGCGCATGGGGCAGGCCCTGTTCCTTTCGCAGTGATCGCTTGACCGCCCGGTCGAATCGCCCCTTGGAGGCGATGATCACTCGCTCGGTCACGTCGCGGAGCACGGGGTTCTGTGGGGAGCGGAACGATCCCCAGGCACAGCTACCCCCCGCCCCCTTGGCCTTCTGCCAGATGATCTCGCCGCGGAGCAGCATTCCGAGGTCGTTCTGGAGCAGCGCGATGACGTCGGCAGAGAGCGACCGATATGGCTTGCGTCCCAGATTGGCGACGTTGATCGCCATGCGTCCCCCCGGCTCGAGCTTGGGGAGGCAGGCGCTGAGGACGTCATGGAGCATCTCTAGGTACTCGACATAACTGGCGGGAACGTGCCCCGCCGAAACGTCGGTCTCGTACTCTTTCCCGGTGAAATAGGGCGGCGAGGTGACGAGAAGAGCAACGGAGCGGTCGGATACCTGGTCTGGTGTCATCGTCCGGGCGTCCTGGCAGAACAAGCGGTCGACGAGGATCGGGCGCTCCACCCTCTCGTCGCCGGAGACGACCGGCGTTGCGAAGCGGGCATAGAAGGAGGCGGAATCGTGGGACTCACGTCTGCCCGATCCGAAATCCGAAGTGGCCGTCGCCGACCGGCGCCGTGTCATCGGTACCGAAGTTACCGCGAGCTGTCGATATCTCCTGGGATCGGAGACCGGCTTCAATTGAGGCTGCCGATATGAGAATCGTGATACCGGCAGAACGGCCCCGCTACGAGATGCCCCTGAAAGATGGGTCGGTGCTCACCCTGAGCCCGGTCCTGAAGACCGATAGGGAGTTCTTCGAACAGGGGATCTCAGAGCTGTCGCTGGAGAGCCGGTTCTCCCGGTTTGGTCAGGGGATGAGCAATCTCAGCCGGGCCGAGCTCGACTACCTGACCGACGTCGACCAGCGCCGTCACGTCGCCTGGGGTGCCGCGATCGAGGAGGAGGTCGCTGGTGTGGGCCGTTACATCGTCTCGGACGACGGCGACTTCGCCGAAGTCGCGGTGACCGTGCTCGATGTGATGCAGAGTCGGGGCGTGGGGAGGGCGCTGTTCCAGGCGCTCACCGCGGTGGCCCGCGCCGACGGCATCCACGAGTTCTGTTTCGAGGCGCAGGCCGACAACCAGGCGGTGCTCAGCCTGGTGCGGTACTTCGAGATCTCTCCGCTCGTCTCAGACGGGCTGATCGAGCGGCGAATCCGCATCTCGTCGATCCCAGAAGGCGAGCATGACGAAGGTTTGGTGGCGGTGATCGCCGAGGTTCGCCGATCGCGAACCCTGGGTTCGTAGCCCCACGGAAGCCTTGCTCTGGCGTCTGAGTTCGCCGCGGTCAGTCGGTCTCCTCGAGGTCGAGCGACGCCGAATTGACGCAGTATCGAAGCCCGGTGGGCTGGGGCCCGTCCTCGAAGACATGACCGAGGTGGCCGCCGCAGTTGGCGCACTTGATCTCGGTGCGGACCATGCCATAGGAGCGGTCCTCGTCCTCCTCGATGACTTCTTCGCTCAGGGGCTCGAAGAAGCTGGGCCATCCGCTGTGCGACTCGTACTTGGTGTCAGACGAGAACAGCTTCTCGCCGCATCCGGCACACCGATAGACACCCTCGGCTTTGTTGTCCCAGTATCTGCCGGTGAAGGCGCGCTCGGTGCCCCCCTGTCGGAGGACCTGGTATTGCTCCGGGGTGAGCTTCTCTCTCCACTCGCCTTCGGTCTTGGGCATGTCCGTCATTGCGAGACCTCCTCGTACTCATTCAACTCCAGGTAGCGCTCTAGTCGATCGATGAACACCGCCTGCGCCGGATTGAGTTTCTCCCGGGCCTGGGATGTCGTCATCCACACCACCCGGTCGATCTCGGGATACTCCCGTCCGTACAGGGTGAAGGTCCCCGGGTCGAAGTTTTCGAGATCGAAGTCGGCTTCCACTGCCCAGGCAACCACCACCTTTCTCGATCTGAGTGTGGTCTCGCCGAGGGGCACCCAGCCATCCCCGGGTGCCCGCCAACCCGTCTCTTCCTCGAACTCCCGGATCGCGGCGGCGACCTCGTCCTCGTGGTCGCGAACGATCCCTTTCACCAGTGACCAGGCGCCGGCATCCTTCTTCTCGAACCATGGACCTCCGGGATGGGCGATGAGGACTTCCAGGATGGAGCCGAAACGGTATGGGAGAAGACCCGCGGATCTCACAGACCCCGACATTACGCTGGCGATGTGACCGTCTTGGCCACCACGACGCCCGGCGAACAGGACCTGGCGGCATTCGACACAAGTCTTCAACTCGGTGAGTCAGAGCCCCTCGGGGTGGGGGTCAAGCGGGTGACCATGGAGCAGCTCGAGCTCGCCGCCAGTGGCTTCTTCGGTACTGATGGGGGTCTTCGTCGCGCCGTCCACGAGTCGAGGAAGTCGATCAAGCGAGTGCGGGCGCTGCTGCGTCTGGTGCGAGGCGAGCTTCCGGACAACATCTACGAGTTCGAGAACCGTTCTTTGCGGGACACTTCCCGTTTGGTCGCCGAGATCCGGTCGGCTCAGGGAGTGCTCGATGCTGCGCTGTCGATCCAGGACCTCTACGGCGATCTCCTCTCCGATGGCACTTTCCTGGACTTGATCGCACGACTCACCCGTAGACGGGAACTCACCGAGTTGAACGCGGTGGAGGATCCCAACTTGATCGGGCGAGTGATGCGCAGTCTGGAACGGGCGCACAGCCGTTATGGCTCGTGGCCCACCGACCCTGAGGCACGCGAGGTCTACGGGCTGGGAATCAGGGACTCGTTCGAAGCGGTAGGCCCCGGGCTGAGCAGCACCTACGGCGACGGTCGACAGCGGATGGTCCGGGCGTATCGGGGGACCGCTCCCGGCGAGTTCCACGAGTGGCGCAAGCGGGTGAAGGACATGCGACATCAGATGGAATTCCTCGCCCCGCTGTGGCCCGAGGTCGTCGTCGGCACGGCGATGACTCTGGAACGCCTCGGGAACATTCTCGGCGAGGACAACGACTTGGCCGAACTGGCCTCCCTGTTGCGCGATCGGCCCGACCTCTGCCCCAATCCCAGGGAGCGGTCGCTGTTCCGGGCGCTAGCTCAACAGCGGCGTGACGAGCTCGAGATCGCCGCCGAGATCCTGGGGCGGCGGGTCTATGCCGAAAAGCCCGATTCCATCACGGCGCGCTTCGGCGAGTACTGGGGGGCCCGCAAGATGGCGATCGAAGGTTCGCTGGACACCATCGTCGTCTACTGATCGGCTACTCGGGCCTCCAAGTTCGATGAACTGCGGGCGCTCGACTCCGCTGAGCGGGGCCTGCAACCCTGGGTTCGCGGAATCCGACCGATCGGCCCGTTGTTGAACCGGGTGGAGCCAACCCCGGAGTGACAGTGAGCGATCGTGGACGAGTGAGCATCGAGTCTTCTGCCAAGCAGGTCCGGGTGATGTTGGGCGGGGAGGTAGTGGCCAACACCAACAACCCTCTCCTGGTCTGGGAAGTCCCTTACTACCCCACCTACTACTTCCCCGAGGCAGACGTGAGGACCGATCTCCTCGTCGCCACCGGAGAGACGCAGAGGAGTCCGAGTCGTGGCGAGGCGACACAGTATGTCGTCAAGGTGAACGGTGCCGAAGGTGCCGCCTACTCCTTCGAGGACCCGAAGATAGACCGGATCGCAGGGCACTACGCCTTCGTGTGGAAGACCATGGACCACTGGTTCGAGGAGAACGAGGAGGTCTGGGTCCACGCCCGTGACCCTTACACGAGGATCGACATCCTTCCGTCGAGCAGACGGGTGCGAATCGAGATCGATGGCGAGACCGTCGCCGACACGACCCACGCCTCCTTCCTGTTCGAAACCGGCCTCCCCACCAGGTACTACCTGCCGAAGACCGACGTCCGCATGGACCTGCTCACTCCCACCGACACCCAGACCGCCTGCCCCTACAAGGGGACCGCCCGGTACTGGTCGGTCACCCTCGGTGGAGAGACCTACGAGAACGCCGTTTGGAGCTACGACGCGCCGCTGCCCGAATCCCAGAAGATCGCAGGGCTGATTTGCTTCTACAACGAGAGGGTCGACGTGTACGTCGACGAGGTGCTGGAGGAGAAGCCGAAGACCAAGTTCGGTTGACTGTTAGCCGCGTCAGGTCCGGTCTTATCGTGGCATGACATGAAGTCATCCTGGCTGGCGGTCATGGCCTTGGTCGGGGTGGCGGCCTGCACTCCCTCGGTCGACGTGCCCACCGAACGGCACCTCCAGGGGAATTTCGTCCATGAGTCGGGACGCGAGATGCGGTATCTGGTGTGGCTACCCGCCGGATATGGAGAGGATCGGGACCATCGCTATCCGCTCATCTACTTCCTCCACGGCAGCGGAGACGACGACTACGACTCGACCTTCGTCACCGCCTTCGGGCTCCCCGCCATCCTGGCCCTGGGAGAGCAGCCCGACAACTTCGAGTTCGTGGTCGTATCCCCGCAGGCGCAGCCGCAGACCACGTGGTACTCAGAAGGTCAGCCGGAGATGGTGGACGCCCTCCTCGAGGTCGTGCTCGACACCTATCTGGTGGACCCCGATCGGGTCTATCTCACCGGTCTCTCCATGGGTGGCTTCGGGTCATGGCACATCGCCAGCCACCATCCCGCTCGTTACGCGGCCATGGCCTCCCTGTCGGGGAGCGGCTTTCAACAGGCGTCGCCGCCACCGGCCGAGTTCGCCTGCCGGCTCAGCGACGTGCCGGTGTGGGCGATCCACGGTGAGCGGGACCTGATCGCCGACTTCGATGTCGTGCGTGCCCAGGTGGAGGCGTGGGAGGATCTGTGTGGTCAGGAGGTGACGTTCACTGCCCACGCCGAGCTGGGCCATTTCTCCACCTACGAGGAGGCCTACCGCGACCCCGCGCTGTACGACTGGTTCCTCAGCCACTCCCGGTAGCTGTCAAGGACGGAAGGGCTCGTCCGGCCGCATCGCCCCGGCTCGACCGTCGTCGAACTCGACCTCGGCTTCACAGCCGGTGGCCGCACGAGCGCGTTCCTCACTGAGCCCGATCACGGTGAGCAGCGCGACGGTGTCCTGTTCGGTGCTGATGAACTGGACGCCGGTCGGACCCAGTGGTGTAGTGGCCAGACCTGCCGCTCGCAGATAGACCGGACGGTCACGGGTGGGAACGTCGGGGCGAGCGGCGAACAAGGAGATATCTGTCTGGAGCAGTTCGTCGACCGCCTCGGGGCAGTCGAGCACCAGCCGATAGACGTGAGGGCCCTCGGTCCAGAACCCGGGGCCGAACTCGTGTGTGAACGCCACCGCCCACTGTTCGGAGCCAATCTCGTCGGGCAGCGAGGCAGGAGGAAGGTCGACTCCCCGGAGAGGCTCTGCCCCGGAGCACCCGGCGAGAAGGAGCCAGGCCGCCATCAGCGAGAGTGCTGGTCTCACAGCTGGCCCGAGCCGGCGACCTCGACGGTGGCGCGATAGGCCGGGTCCTGGTATCGACTGAGGAGGAAGGCGGGGGCATAGTCGGGGAGGTCGGCTCCCACCAGGTGCTGCGCCAGCAGGTCGGCGGCCCCGGCCGAGACCATCACCCCGAATCCTGACATGCCGGTTAGGAGATGCACCCCCCGAACATAGGTCGGTCCGATCAATGGCCGATTCTCCTGGGTCTTGGTGTAGTAGCCCCCGTCGACGAACGCCTCGGGGAGACGATTTATATAGATCTCGAGCCCGGGGACCATCGTGGTCAGGCCGCGCATCACCACCTCCGGGTAGAGAGGGTCTTCCGGAAGCGGCCAAGTCGGCGCGACCGCCTGGCGGTGATACTCCCAGAGGCCGAGGAGATATGGAGAGCCGGCACCGCCTTCGGGACGGAAGTGACAGAAGACCGGCATCTTCCCGAGGACGTCGTGACGACCCATGGACTCCAGTTCGGCCCGCTCACCGTCAGACCAGTCCAGCGTTTGGGTGTCGCTCCAGATCGTCATCGGGGCGTCGCGGGGCACTACACCGAGATGGTCTTTGAAGGCCACCTTGAGATGGAGCTCTGAGAACAGGGGAAGTTCGATCCCGACCGTGGCGGCGACCTGGGACGAGAGGGGGCCCGCGGCGATGACAACACTGGAGGCTTCGACCTGCGACCTGTCGGACAGCGTCACCACACCTTCGTCGATCGATGTCACCGCGGCCGTGATGAGCCTGGCTCCGGCCTCCCGGGCGCGTTGCAGCATCCATTGCCCGAGATCCTGGACACGAAACCAACCGGCACGCTCGACCTTGACCCCGCCCACCGCATCGCTGGTGAGGTAGCCGTATCGCCGGCGCAGCGCCGGTCCATCCAGGAGCTCGGCCTTCGCACCGAGTTGAGCCACGGCCTCCACCTGCACAGCAAGGTCGGCGAGAGTGGGCTCCTCGCCGGTGACGAAGAGATAGCCGTTTTGGTTGAAGCCGAAATCGGTTTCCCCGGCTAGCTCCTCGAGTATGTCGACCGACCGGTTCATCAATCCCACCATCGGCTGGTCGGGCCACCAGTTGCGATAGCACTCCGTCGACTTGTCAGAGGTGAGGGTGAGCGGTGGCCTGGGGTCGACGACGACGACACCGTTGACACCGTGTCGCACCGCGAGGTGGTAGGCCGCCGACACCCCGGCAATCCCGGCGCCGACAATGAGGGTGTCGGCGGTCGACTTCATCGGTCGAGGAACGTCTTCACCTTTCCGGCGATCGCTTCCGGCGTGAACCCGAACTGCTCGGCCATCACCTCGGCGGGTGCCGAGGCTCCGAAACGGTCGATGCCGATGCTGAGACCCTCGGGTCCCACGATCCGCTCCCAACCAAAGACCGAGGCCGCTTCGATCGATACCCGGGGAAGTGACCCGAGGACCTGCTCGCGATACTCCTCGGGTTGCTGGTCGAACAGCTCCCAGGAGGGGAGGCTGACCACTCGCGCCGAGGTCCCGTCTCCTGCGAGCAGGTCGGCGGCTCGCAGCGACGCCGACACCTCCGATCCGGTGGCGACCAGCGTCACGTCGGATCCCTCGCGGATCACATAGCCCCCACGGGGGAGGTCACCTTTGGGGAGTGTGGGCACGTCCTGGCGGGTCAGGATCAGCGCCACCGGGCCATCGGTCCGGTTGAGGGCGACTTCCCACGCCTGGACGGTCTCGTTGGCGTCGGCGGGTCGGATCACCCAAAGGTGGGGCATGGCCCGCATGGAGGCGAGATGTTCGATGGGCTGGTGCGTCGGCCCGTCCTCGCCCAAGAAGATGGAGTCGTGGGTCCACACCCATATCGAAGGGATCTTCATGAGCGCGGAGAGCCGCACCGCCGGGCGCATGTAGTCGGAGAAGACGAAGAAGGTCGCCCCGTAGGGCCGGAGGCCCCCATGGATCGCCATTCCGTTGACCGCCGTTCCCATCCCGTGCTCGCGGACACCGAAGGGGATGTCACGTGCGCTGGGATCGTCTCTGGAGAAGAGGAGACCGGAGTCGATCACGGTCTTGGTAGAGCCGGCCAGATCGGCGGCTCCGCCGATGAACCCCGGGACCTTCTCGGCGATCTCGGCGAACACTTTGCCCGCCGAGGCGCGAGTCGCCATCTCCTCGCCCTCTTCGAAACCCGGCCCGTCGAGGCGGATAGGAGTGGTCGAGTGGATGGCGTCCCACTCGGAAGTGTCGGCAGCTTCGAATCGCTCCCGCCACTCCTTGTGTGCGGTTCGTCCCCGCTGCATTGCGCGGTCGAAGAACTCGTATACGTCGTCGTCGATGTGGAACGTGGGCTCCACGGGGTATCCCATGCCCTCTTTGGTCATCCGGATCTCGTCGTCTCCCAGAGGCGAACCGTGCGCGTCGGCGGTGTCCTGTTTGTTGGGGGCCCCACGGGCGATGTTGGTGTGGCAGACGATCAGCGATGGCCGCTCCTCCTCGGCCAGGGCTACTTCGATCGCTCCGGCGATGGCGGGTCGGTCGTGCCCATCGATGACCAGGCTGTGCCATCCGACTGCGTCGAAGCGCTTCGCCACATCCTCGCTGAACGTGATGTCGGTCGAGCCGTCGATCGAGATCTCGTTGGCATCGTAGACATAGATGAGCCGCCCGAGCCCGAAGTGGCCTGCGAGCGACGCGGACTCCGAGCTGACCCCCTCCATCACATCGCCGTCGGAGATGAACCCGTAGGTGTGGTGGTCGACCAGGTCAGCACCCAGACGGGCGCGGAGATGAGCCTCCGCCATGGCCATCCCGACGCCGGTGCCAAAGCCCTGCCCCAGCGGACCGGTGGTGGTCTCGATCCCGATCGTGTGGTCGATCTCGGGATGCCCGGCGGTGTGGAATCCCCACTGCCGGAAGTTCTTCAGCTCGTCGAGCGAGAGGGGGAACCCGGACAGGTGGAGCAGCGAGTAGAGAAGCATCGAGCCATGCCCGTTGGAGACGACGAATCGGTCGCGGTCGGGCCACTCGGGGTGCTCGGGGTCGACCTTGAGGTACTTGCCCCACAGGGTGACGGCGATGTCCGCCATGCCCATCGGCATGCCCGGATGGCCCGAGTTGGCCTTCTCGACCGCGTCCATGGCCAGGGCCTTGATGGTGTTGACGGCGAGTTGCTCGAGAGACGTGTCTGGCATCCCGCCCGAGGGTACCCGAACGAGAGGATTCACCCCCGGGCTCAGATGTGGGGGCGGCAGAGCTTGCACGCCCGGAAACCTGCCTCCTCGGCGGCGGTGCCGGACTCGAAGTCGACCACGTTCGATTTCTTGGATCGGCGGATGGCTGCGCAGGTGGGATGGCAATACACCCCGGTGGATGAGTTCCCCCGCACACGGATGTGACGCGCCGCCAGCCTCTCGAGGTCGCCCGGACGCGCCCCCTCGTGCTCCAACAGCTCGATCTTGTTTTCCGGCCCGCCCAGGGAGTAGTTGCCGATGTGCCCGTCGCTGCGCACCACCCGGTGACAGGGGATGATGAGTGGAATCGGGTTCTTGGCCACGGCGGAGCCGACGGCGCGCACCGCCCGGGGGCTTTCGATCTCCCGAGCCACCCATCCATAGGGGCGCACCTCACCCTTGGGGATGCTGGCGGTTGTGCGTAGCACCCTCTCCTGGAAGGTGGTCACGCTGCGCAGGTCGACCGGCAGTTCGCCGGGGTTCCCTCGCTCGATCGCCTCCGGGATGCGCTGGGCCCAGGCCGACGGTGCCTCTGCCCTGATCAGGTGCCGGCCGAGACGCGGGTGATGACGCTCCTCGAACCCCTGGGCGATGTCGAGGGAGGAGACTCCCTCGGGGTTGAAGGTGACCACCACCCGGCCGAGCGGCGAGTCATAGAAGTCGTATCCCTCGGCGAGCCCGGTGCCGAGCGCCACCCCCTCGGTGATGCCCTCGGGTAGCCGTCCGGCCAGTTGCTGCAGTTGTCTCTCAATGCTCATCGTTCTTCCTCGATCGTCTCACGGAGCTTCGCCAGACCACGGTGGACATCGGCTTTCACGGTCCCCTCCGGTCGTCCGGTGATCTGAGCGATCTCGCCGATTCCCATTCCCACGAGGTGGCGCAAGACCACCGCCGTTCTCTGATGGCCATTCAGGACCGACATCCTGCGGTCCCAGGCCGCGTCGTCGGCCGGCTCCGGATCCTCGGCCCCGGTCTCGGTCATCTCCACATACGTGGGACGCCGGGAGCGGGAGCGCAGATGGTTCCGCCCCAGGTTCATGGCGATGGTCCACAGCCACGGCTGGAGGTCCATGTCCACGATCCGCTGGGGCTCATAGCCGGCCAGTGCCCGATATGCCCTGATGAAGGTCTCCTGGGTGAGGTCCTCGGCCTCCTGGTGGTCGCCGCAGATGCGGCGCAGCCCCCAGAACAGCATCCGACCCATCTCCTCGACGACCCGAGGGAACGCAGCGTCCAGATCGGCCGCGAGGGCATCGGTGAGATCGTCCATCACGTCGAAGAACCCCACTCGAGGTCATCCGGTTGCACCGGCGCCACCGTACCTATATTTGTGAGGGTGCCACCGTCAGCCATCGAGGAGAGCCTGAGCCGGGCCGAAGCGGCGGTGTCGGCTGGGGAGGGCCTCGCCGGCACCGGCTTCTGGCGAGCCGTGTCGGAGGTGAAACGCCAGCCGGAGCTGGTGGACCGTTACGCCGACCGGATCGCCCGCATCGATGCCCGGGCCCACCGCAACTGGGCAATGCTGATCATCCCGTTGTGGCTGGGGACCACGGTGGCGGTCATCGTCACCCTGATCGGCCTGGCCTCGATCTGGTGGGCCTACGACCTCACCGGTTGGGCCCAGATCCTCGCCTTCTTCGCCGGGGTGGGGATCCTCCTCGGCTCGACCCACGCACTGGCCCACCTGGTGGTGGGGCGGCTGATGGGGATCAGGTTCACCTACTGGTTCGTGGGCGCGGTCAAACAGCCCATCCCGGGAGTGAAGATCGACTACTCCTCCTATCTAGGTACCGGAGCCAACAAACGCGCCTGGATGCACGCCTCGGGGGCGATCGTCACCAAGACCCTCCCCTTTCTCCTGATCGGAGCGGCGGTGGCCGCCGATCTCCCGGCATGGGCCATTTGGGCTCTCGCCGGTCTCGGTGTGGCCATGGTCGTGACCGACGTGCTCTGGTCGACCAAGGCCTCTGACTGGAAGAAGTTCAAGAGGGAGATGTCCTTTGCTCAGGGCTCCTGATCCACCGTCGGGATCGACCCGTCTGTTTGGTGGAGCCGGTCGTGCGTGGCGATCAGGCTCTCGAAGTTGGGTGGGCCCTCCACGTCGACGGCGATCAGATGACGGGTAACGGGACCATCGCCGCGATCGAACGATCGGGCCCTCCGTAGCAGACCGGCGGCAGCGTCGTCGATCCTCCGATGTTGGGCGAGGTGGTCCTCCCAGCTGCGCAGGATCATCACTTCGGTCAACCTGGTCGGGTCGGAAGTGTTGCGGTAGAGCCGCCACCGGTAGGCGCCGGTGCTGAGACGAACCAGCCGAACCTCGTTCATGACATGGGTGAATTCGGTGAAGTCGGACTTGTCGATCTGCCACGTGTTGAGGACCATCACCGGTCCGCCGGCGAACTCCTCCTCGTCGTGTGCCGGGTTACGCTCGGAGACCCCGCTGAACTCTGGGGTCGCCACGTCGTCGACGTGAGGCACCCTGAATCGTGGTGCCATCAAGCCCAGCGCCACTGCCCCGGCTGAGAAGACGAGGAGCGACCCGGGAGTGCCGATCTGGTCGGCCACCAGCCCGGAAGCGATCGAGCCGATGGGCATGACCCCGGCGAACGCCAGTGTGTAGATGGACATCGCCCGGCCCCGAATCCATGGGGGCGACATCAGCTGTGCGGTGGCATTGAGCGTGGCCAGGGTCAGCAGCCAGAACAAACCGCAGAAGAACATCGCCACACCGGCCACCAAGACGCTGGGGGCGAGACCAAGGAGGATTGCGGCAATTCCGAACAGGGTGATGCTGTAGGGCACCCACGAGCCGTCGATCCATCGGCTGATACGGGGTCGGATCAACGCCCCGGTCAGCGCCCCGGCGCCCATGGCGCCGTAGAGGACACCGAAAGCCACTGCACCACCCCCGAGGTACTCGGTGTGCACGGGGAGCACCGCCTGCACCACCGCGGAGGTCACCGCGAAGATGGCCACCAAGGACATGAGATTGCGGAAGGCCGGGGTGAACCTGGCGAATCGAATTCCGGTGGAGATCGCCGAGCGCATCGACTGGGGGCGCTCCCGGGCCGTGGCCACCAGCTGGGGCCCGATGACGGCGAGGGCGACGATGATGGCCAGGTATGAGAGGGCGTTGAAGGCGAAGCCGGCCTCGGCCCCATAGAAGGCCACCAAGGCACCGCCGAAGGCAGGGCCGATGGCGCGGGCGGCGTTGAAGGCGGCCGAGTTGAGAGCGACCGCAGACGCCACCAGGCCGCGGGGCACCAGATCGGGCACCAACGCCTGCCAGGCGGGGAGGTTGAGTGCCAGGCCGGTGCCGATCAGCAGACCCAGCGTCAGGAGCAGGCCCGGGGTTATCAGGCCGAGGAAAGTGAGTACCGCCATTGCCGCGGCGGACCCGCCCATGATGGCCTGTGCGACCATCATCAGCTTCGCTCGGTCGAACCGATCGGCGAGAGCCCCGGCGCTGAGTGAGAAGAAGAGCAGGGGAAGGGTGGCTGAGGCGACCATCAGACCCACCCAGGTGCTCGACCCGGTCAATTCGAGCATCAACCAGGACCCGGCGACGGATTGGACGAAGGTGCCCGAAGCGGACAAGACGTTCCCGGCCCAGAGCCAGCGGAAGTGAGAGTACTTGAGTGGCTCCACCGCCGAAGTCATCAGCGCAGCGTAGGGTGAGGATCGAGTGGTGCGTGACCTTGCATACTTCGTACAACCCGAAGCAGGCAGGGGCCCGGGGGTTCTGATCCTTCACTCCCTATGGGGCCTGACCTCGTCGGTGAAGAGGATCAGCGACGGTCTCGCTGACCGTGGGTTCACGGTTCTCGCCCCTGACATCAATTTCGGCGAGCTGCCCGAGACCGAGGAAGAGGGTATCGACAGGCTCGGTGAGGCCAGCCCGGATCGTCTCGCCGCCTTGGTCCTCTCCTCCGTGCGTCTTCTCTCCGACCAATCCGCCGGTGGTCCGATTGGCGTGGTGGGCTTCGGTATGGGCGGATCGCTCGGGTTGTGGGCTTCGGTCCGTCTCGCCGACCTCATCGGAGCGGTGGTCTCTTTCTATGGGACCCAGCAGATCGACTTCGCCGGATCCCGATCGGCATATCTGATCCACTTCGCCGAGGAGGACGACTACATCACCGGCGACGAGGCGGCCTTCATGGAGGCCACCATGGGTCTCGAGTCGCTGCCTCTCGAGGTGGTCACCTATCCGGGAACGCGGCACGGGTTCTGCGAGCCGGACGGCGAGACCTTCGACCCGGACGCCTTCGCCGAGGCATGGGAGCGGACGATCGAGTTCCTCGTCGATCGTCTAGTGGACTAGCCGGACCGGATCACCTGTCTCGATCGGCCCACCTTCGAGAACGCGCGCGTACACCCTCGACTCACCACGATGCTTGCTGGCGTGCATCCGGTTGTATCTGCCCTCGATGAACCAACGGGCGTTCTTAGCGCAAGGGGTGGCATACCCGGTGATCTCGATCTCCACCCCGCCGACGGTCATCCGTGTGCCCGGCGCCACCAGATTCCAGTCGATCCCTGAGATCGTGATGTTCTCTCCGGTGGACCCCGGCTCGACGGGATGGCCCTCGGCCCGGAACCGCTCGATGACCTCGAGGGAGAAGAGACACAGGGCCTGTTCGGGGTGTCCGTGATGGACCCGATCCTCCTGGACGTCGCCGATCACGCCGGAGACGTCGACGACCGCTGCGCCCACCGGCAGCTTCGGCACCCCTCCCTGGCTGATATTGATCTGATGGACCCGGCCCATGAGAGGGGAGTGTACGACCCGGGTCGACGACGTTTCTCGCATGCTTCCTCGTTGTTCTCCTTTAAGGTTCCCCGATGGTGACGACCACGCGCGACGACCTCACCCCCCACCTCACCCGGGGGACGCTGGAGAGGCTGGCGGAACGTGTCGCCGTCCCCGCGGAGCGCCCGTTCATCGGCGTCGTGGCCCCGTTCACCGAGACCGAGGTCGGCCGGATCCCGATGGGTACCACTGAGGACGTGGCCACCGCGGTGGGCAAGGGTCGCATCGCACAGGAGCGATGGTCGACGACCCCGCTGCGCCGGCGGATGGCGATCCTGTCCCGGTTCCACGACCTGCTCATCGAGCACGCCGACATCGCCATGGACATCGTCCAACTCGAGGCGGGCAAGGCCCGGATCCCGGCCTTCGAAGAAGTCTACGACACGGTGGCAACCACCCGCTATTACCTGAAGACCGCCCCCGGCCTGTTGAAGAGGAAGCGGCGGGCGGTGTCCCTTCCCGGAGCGACCACCGCCTACGAGTACCGGCACCCTCTCGGTGTCGTCGGCAGCATCACCCCGTGGAACTTTCCTTTCACGCTGGCCATCTCCGACATCGTTCCCGCATTGCTCGCCGGGAACGCCGTGGTGGGCAAGCCCGACGAGAAAACTCCCTTCTCCGTGCTCTACGCAGCGTCGCTTCTCGCCGAGGCGGGTCTCCCCGAGGGTGTCTTCCAGGTGGTGACCGGAGACCCGGAGGAGATCGGCCCCGGACTCATCGACGGGGTCGACTTCATAATGTTCACCGGTTCCACCGAAGTCGGACGACGGGTGGCGCGTCGAGCCGGGGAGAACCTGATCGGGATGTCGATGGAGTTGGGTGGCAAGAACGCCGCCATCGTCATGGCCGACGCGGACATGGACAAGACGGTGCCCGGGCTCGCCAGGGCGGTCTATGCCAACGGAGGGCAGCTGTGCATCTCCATGGAGCGGATCTACGTCGATGCCGCGGTGCGGGATCAGTTCATCGACCGCTTCGCCGACCACTCGAAGAAGATGTCCATGACCAGGTCGTTCGACTTCTCCTCGGCGCTCTCGTCGATGATCACGAGGGACCACCTGGACAAGGTCCATGCCCATGTCGAGGATGCGATCTCGGCCGGAGCCACTCTCGTGACCGGAGGCAAGCCGCGGCCGGACGTCGGACCCCTGTTCTACGAGCCGACCGTGCTCACCGACGTCGACGACGGGATGTTGCTCTGTCGCGGCGAGACCTTCGGTCCCGTCGTTTCGATCTATGGATTCGACCACCTCGAGGAGGCGATCGCCATGGCCAACGACTCACATCTGGGACTCAACCACTCGGTATGGACCGAAGACCTCCAACAGGGTGTGCGGGTCGCATCGCGACTGGAGGCGGGCACGGTCGGGGTGAACGATGGATACGCGGCCACCTGGTCTTCCTATGACGCACCAATGGGTGGATGGAAGCGCTCCGGCATCGGTCGCCGCCACGGGTCTGAGGGGCTGCTCAAGTACACCGAGTCCCAGACCGTTGCTGTTCAGAGAATCGGGCCTGCCTTCGCTCCACCCGGCGGTCTCGACTATCCCGTCTATCAACGTCTCCTGGGAAAGGCCCTGAAGTTCCTCAAGCACGTGCCGTTCTACAAGTAGGCCGTCACCAGGGGGGTCCCTGCAGATCGATGGTTCCTGTCCTCGGAGCGGGATCATTCAAATCCCCAACCATCACCCGATTGAACGTGAACCGCTCCGGTGCACCGAACTGAGTGACTATCAGCTCGCCTTCGAACTCGACCCAGCCGAGCCTCGAGTAGTAGTCGATCAGTTCGTCCCGACAAACCAGCAGGGCGAACTGGGTGTCTCTCGTCGCTAGGTAGTCGAGAGCTCGTCCCATTCCTATCGGGGCGTAGCCGTGGCCACGGTGCTCGGGATGGGTGGCGATCCCGCCCACCCCTCCGATGCTGGCCGGACGGCCGTCCACGGTCCCCTCGGTGCGGACCACACCGGTGTAGGACACCAGCTGACCCGCGTCGTCGCACACGAAGACACCCCATTGCGGCACAGCCCAATCCCGGGAGGCTCCTTCCCACACACTTTCCTCTTCGGGGGGGTAGACCGCGGTCTTGAGCGTGCGCAGGGCCTCCAGATCGTGGTCGCTGAAGTCGGCGCGCGCCTTGAGGCTCGTGGTCAAGCTCACGATTCGCTCATCTCGGTGAGATCGGCCTGCAGGGTCTCCCGCTCCCCGTCATCCTCGATCTCGGCGAGGGCGGCACGAGCCAGTTCCAGGTGCTCGGTGAAGGTCTCGACGTCGTCGACCGATGCGGCGGCTCGGGCGATCGCCTCGTGGGCGAATCCTCTCACGAACGGGTCCAGTGAGTATTCGATGACCATCTCCAGGGATCGCTCCCCGAAACGGCGTGCGAGGTCGGCATAGCCGAGGACGACGGCGACCCTCGATACCTGCCAGTCGGCGATGGCCCGGTTTCGCTCCGTGCCCACCTGGTACCAGTGGTACCGCGAGGCGAAGGTGGCCGCCAGCATGTCCTCCTCCTCTTCACGGGTTAGCTCGGTGGCGTCGAGCAGCTCCCAGGTGCGGTTGAACGCCAGTGGTGCGAACCTCCGGTGCCAGGAGGCGATGTCCTCGGCCTTTGGGTCCTCGATCGGATGGGTCACCGGGCACTCCTAGTGTGCGAGATTCGATGAGGCCCGCAACGATACGCCGTCATGGCTGATCACATCACCGTCGAGGTGGGAGGCGAGGAGATCCGCGTCTCGTCACCGGATCGGGTCGTGTTCCCCGACCGGGGCTGGACCAAGGGGGACGTCGTCGACCACTTCGTCATGGTGGCTGAAGGGGCGGCCCGGGGCATCTCCAGACGTCCCACCATGCTCAAGCGGTATATGAAGGACGTGACCGTCGACCCGATCTATCACAAGCGGGCCTCGAAGAATACGCCCTTCGAGACGGTCCAGATCCGATTCCCGTCGCAGCGTCCCGGCCGGATGAATGTGCCCGTCACCGAGGCGGACGTGGTTCGCCTGGTCCAGTTGGGGTGTCTCGACTTCCATCCCTGGCCGGTGCGCGCCGACGACATCGATCATCCCGACGAGCTCCGGTTCGACTTCGACCCCACGGAGAGGTTCGGGTTTGGCCACGTGAGAGAGGCCGTCGCCGGAGCCAGAGACCTCCTCGACCAGCTCGGCCTGGTGGGATGGCCCAAGACCTCGGGGAGCAGGGGCATCCATGTCTACGTGCGCATCGAGCCGCTGTGGGACTTCTTCCAAACCCGCCGTGCGGTGCTCGCCTTCGCCCGGGAGTTGGAGCGGCGCATGGACGGCCTCGTCACCACCGCGTGGTGGAAAGAGGAGCGTCGCGGAGTCTTCGTCGACTACAACCAGAACGCCCGGGACAAGACCGTGTCGTCCGCCTACGGGGTGAGACCGACCGGATTCGTGTCGGCACCCTTCACTTGGGACGAACTGGACGTCGTGGAGATCGAGCAGTTCCCTCTCGGGTCGTTTCGGGAGCGATGGGAGGTGATGGGAGACCTCACCGACGGCATCGACGAGGCTGCCGGGCGTATCGACACGCTGATGGAGTGGGTGCAGCGCGACGAGGAGAACGGGATCGGCGATGCCCCCTGGCCCCCTCACTACCCGAAGATGCCAGGAGAGCCGCCCCGGGTCCAGCCGTCGAAGCAGCGCCGCAGCGATGACGAGTACTAGGGCGGTCTCGCTCGGTGGCGCCTTTCTGCGGGCGCGGGCCTTCGGTGTGCGGGGCTGTGTTCCCAGGGTTCGCGTTCAGAGGGCGTCGCGTCTTCTCAACGCCCAGGTGAGCAGGCCCGCGCCCAGCACCATGACGGCGGCGAGCTTGAGTGCCCCACCACCGGCCCCCGGAGCCACCGGGCCGAGGACGATGTTCACCTCGATCCCACTGGCGTTCACCAAGTCGACATAGATCGACCCTGCGATCCGCCAGATGGAGAGTTGTGCCAGACCCGACACCAGGCCGGAAAGCGCCAGCTCGACGAGGATCACATACCCCAGTCCGACCAGCACCGACCGGGAGAATAGATAGCCCACCGGGACGAAGATGGCGGCATATCCCACCGCGGCGCCCACCAGCAACGCGGCCCCCGGCACCATGAGCGACAACGGTGCCCCGTGGAGCAGGCCGGCGAGAACGGTCGAAAGCCATCCGCCGAGCGCGATGGTGGCCGCGGCGAGTGTTCCGGCGAGCAGGGACGACAGCGCGATGGTGAGTCTTGGGATCGGTCTCATGTAGATGTAGGGGAGAGTCCCCGCGTCTCGCTCGTCACGCAGAGTCGAGACCGTGAGGATGAGAGCGGCGATGGCGTAGGTGAAGCCGACCGACATCATGATGGCGACGAACGCCTCGGCGAGCTCGTCAGAGCTCATGTCGATCCCGGCCACGGCGATGATCAAGCCGGGCACGGAGGCCAACAACACCAGCCAGAAGACACGGCCCCTCCTCATCAGGCGTCGATAGAGATGCATCGTCAGGGTCATCAACGCCCTTCCACCAAATAGCGGAACACCGATTCGAGCGACTCGTCGGCCGGCTCGATGCGAGAGATCGTCACGTCGCCTTCTACCGCCAGTCGGGGGAGTAGCCGTGCAACCTGGCCGACGTCGGCGGCCTCGATCATCAGGCGCTCCCCGTTGAGCTGGACCCCGAGTACGTGCGGGGTGGCCAGCAGAGCGGACCCGAGCACCCTCGGTTCGGTGCAGTCGACGAAGATCTGGCGGGGCTTGTCGGTCATTGCGGCTCGGATGGTGGCCACACTTCCCACCGCAGCGAGCCTGCCGTCGACCATGGCGACGACGCGATCGGCCATTCGCTCCACTTCTCGCAGGACATGAGATGACACCACGACCGTCCGGCCCGCGGCGCCGAGCTCCTTGAAGAGCCTGATCAGCTGGGCTCTCTGCACCGGATCGGCCCCGTTGAGCGGCTCGTCGAGCAAGAGCACCTGCGGGTCCGGGGTCAGCGCCGCGGCCACTTTGGCCCTTTGACGCATCCCCTTCGAATACCCGCCAAGAGCTCGGTCGGCGGCGTCGGTCAGCTCAACGGTGTCCAGCATCTCTCGTGCTCGCTCGACGGGATGGGGGACTTTGGCGAGACGGGCGGCGAGCTCGACGAACTGGCGACCGGTGAGATGCTCGTAGACCGCCTCGTCCTCTGGGACCAGGGTCATCACTCGATACACCGAGGGGTCGAGGCGAGGGTCCTTGCCCAGCACCGACACCGAGCCTTGCGAAGGGACCTGGAGCCCGGCGATCACCCGCATCAGAGTGGTCTTTCCCGCACCGTTCGGTCCGAGGAGCCCGGTGACGCCCGACCCGAACCCGATGGTCACCTCGCTCACGGCGACCTTGGGTCCGAACCACTTCGAGACCTCCCTCACCTCCACGGCGTTGGTCATGCCAGCCTCCGGTAGCGGTACCGCACTACCAGGATGCTGACGACCGCCGAGACCGCGATCACAGCTGCCGACGTCCATCCTCCAAACCCCACCGCCTCCGCGGGGTAGGTCACGGTGTCTCGAAACAGGTCGTCTCTTATGATCCGGGGTAGGTGGTCGAAGGCCAGCAGAGAGGTCCAGCGCGCCCCGGCGAACGAAGCCTCCGACAGCTGGGCGGCGATGAATCGACCGGGCACCAGCACCCCAAGGAAGGCCACCGATGCGACCCCGGGACGGTCGATCCAGGAGGCGAGGAGGAAGGCGAGCCCCCCGTGCATCGCCACGAACGAAAGAGTGGTGACCGGTACCTTCCACAGGACCTCCAGGTTGGCTGTCATGTAGGGGAGGAACCCGTCGCTCGAGATCAAACCCAGCCCGACGTGGAGGACGAGCTGGGGAACCAGGTAGATCGCTCCGACCACGGAGGCGAAGGCGGCGACCTTCGAGACGAGGTATCCGTCGACCGTCAGCGGGCGTGAGAAGTAGACCGAGAGCACTCCTCGCACCCGGTCGGGGACCAGCAGCCAGGGGCCGGCGAAGGCGATGAAGAGGAGACCGATCCAGCTGTAGAGGTCGAACAGCTCGCCGTACGAGGGGACCCCGGTGGCGAAAGACTCGGCGAGATCACCGATTATCCAGTGAACCCCGATGACGATGGCGGCCATCCCCACGGCGATAGTGATCATCATCCACGGGTAGATCTTCTCACGGGCCTTCCGCCCCAGGCCGAGGACCCGGCGTACTCCGTCCTTGTATACGGCCCTTCTCGCCCCCGAGGGCCCGGTCCGATCTCCGTCGTATGTTCGATACCCGCGGTCGTAGATCACCTGGTCGCTCAAGGCCCGGCTCCGTTGCTCGGTTGGAGAAACAGGTCTTCTAGTGAGGCGGAGCCGCGGACCATGCGGATCAAACCCGTGTCTCCGGCGGCGCCCTCCTCGATGATCGCCTGCTCGACGCTCCGATCGCCCGGTCCCACGACGAGCCTCAGCCCATCAACGCTCACCGCGAGGCCGCGATTGGCGAGACGCTCGGCGAGGCGGGCCGGATCGGCCACGACCTCGACCTGAACCGTTCCCAGCGTCTCGAAACCCAGCAATGGTCCGGAGCGGAGGAGCTTCCCGGCGTCCAGCATGACCACCCAGGTACAGGTCTCCTCGATGTCGGTGAGGACGTGGGAGCTGACGATGACGTTGATGTCGAACTCGCCGAGACGGCGGATCAGTTGCAGCATCTGGGCCCGCCCGGCCGGGTCGAGCCCCGAAGCCGGCTCGTCGAGAAGGAGTAGATCAGGATCGTGGACGATGGCCTGAGCCAGTTTGACCCGCTGTTGCATCCCGGTGGAGAAGTCGCCCAGGTAGCGGAAGCGCTCCTCTTCGAGACCCACCAGGAAGAGAGTCTCGGACGACCGCCTTCTCGCCTCACTCGGTGGGAGCCCGGCGAGCTGAGCGGCATAGGAGACGAAGTCGGCCGCGGTCTGGTCCTTGGGGAGGCAATCCCCCTCCGGCATGTAGCCGAGCCTCGCCCTGACCGCGAGCGGGGATATCTGTGGGTCATGACCCATCACCCACATCCGGCCTCGGGTGGGGTGGAGCAGACCGAGGAGCAGGCGGAGCATGGTGGTCTTGCCGGCGCCGTTCGCTCCCACCAGTCCGGTGACACCGCGGGGGATCTGCATCGTGAGGTCACGCAAGGCGACTACCTCTCCGTAGTCGTGGGTCAGGTCCTCGATCTCGACGATGCCCTCGCGATTCATGCGCCGGAGTGTGGCACGGGCGCGTCCGCACCGGGATCAGGGATCACCCCCATCCCACCCTCGAACCTGGCCGATTCGTGAGGATGGTCAGCCGCCGACCACCTCGCCGAAGTCGAGGCCCTCGGGGCGCTCGAGTTGGTCCATGGTGCACTGGATGGCTTCTTTGTCGGGGCGCCAGCGGTGGAACCGGGCGGCATGGCGGAACCGGTCACCCTCCAACTGATCGTAACTCACCTCCACCACCACCCCCGGCTGCACCGGCGTCCACGAGCTGTCCTTGCCCGCCGACCATCGACTCGACGCTCCGGGGGCGCGCGCCACCTCGTCGAAGCTCTCCACGGCCTGGAGCTCGAGGAACCGCTCGTAGATCTCCACTCGGTCGACGTCGGGGAACCCCGAGCAGTGGCCGATGAAGTGGAAGTCGCCCCTGTCGTTGTACAGACCGAGGAGGAGAGATCCGATCTTGCCACCGTCCTTGTGCTCTCGGAACCCTCCCACGACCACGTCGATCGTGCGGCGGTGCTTGATCTTGATCATGGCCCGCTTCCCGTGCTGGTAGGGGAGTTCGGGCCTTTTGGCGACGATCCCATCGCAGCCCGCGGGCTCGAACTCGTGGAACCACCCCCGGGCCGTTTCCTCGCTGTCGGTCTCAGGAGTGAGATGCCAGGGGTATCCCAGCGTCGCCGCCAGCGCAACGAGACGCTGACGACGCTCGGAGAACGGAGCCTTTCGCAGGTCCTCGCCGCGGTCGGCGAGCAGGTCGAACGCCACCAACTCGGCTGGTGTCTGCTCGGAGAGCAGCTCGATCCGTGACTCGGCGGGGTGGATCCGTTGTTGTAAGGCGTCGAAGTGGGTGACACCGTCGACGATGACCACGATCTCGCCGTCGACCACGGTCCCCCCGGGTAGCTGATCGAGCGCCGGACGCAACTCGGGGAAGTAGCGGAGCAGGGGGCGCTGGTTGCGGGAGTCGATGCGGGGATCCGGTGCCGACCAGGAGACCGATCGAAACCCGTCCCACTTCGGCTCGTAGACGTGGTCTCCCTGCGGCCACTTCTCGGAGACTTTCGCCTCCATTGTCTCCACCGGAGGTTGAAACGGATGGCTCATCGGCGCCGAAGTGTATGTGCCGATAGCCTGAAAGCCGGATGTGGAACAGGACCAAGGCGAACCTGCGCCTCACTTTCGACGTCTTCGTGGCGGCCGGCAAGGCGTTCGGTGCCGACCGGGCGAGCCGGATGGCTGCCGCCGTCGCCTACCGGACCATGTTCGCCCTCGCCCCGCTGTTCCTCCTCGCGGTGAGTATCGCCGGTATGGTCTTCGGGAGCCGCGACGCAGCCCGGTTCGAGATTCTGTTTCGGGTCCAGGAAGTCGCCGGCCCACAGGTGAGGGACGCCCTGAGCACCTTCCTCCAGTCGGTCGAGGTCTCAGGAGGCACCGCGGCGATCGTCGGTGTGGCGCTTCTCTTCTGGACCGCCTCCAGCCTCTTCATGGAGATCCAGACCAACCTCAACGACATCTTCGATGTGCCCGAGGAGAAGGTGAGAGGGGTCATGGGGTTCATCCGCAAGCGGACATTGGGTTTTCTCTGGGTCGTCGGTTTCGGAGTCGCTTTGATCGCGGTGTGGCTAGTGAACGCGGTCTGGCGCTATTTCGGCGACTCGATCCTCCCTGCCGGGGCCGAGCATCTCCACTCTCTGGTGGGATGGCTCACTCCGCTGGTGTCGGTGCTGCTCCTCCCCCTCATCCTGGGGCTGTTCTTCCAGACGATGGTGGCGATCAAGGTGCGTTGGAGAGCGATCTGGTGGGGGTCCTTCTTCACATCGGTGGCCTTCCTCGCTACCGCCTACGGAGTGAGCCTCTACTTCACCTGGGACCGCGAGACCTCAGCGTCACAAGTGGCTGCGTCGCTGTTCGTGATCCTGCTCCTCGCCTTCCTCCTCGCCGCGGTGTTCTTTTTCGGGGCCGAGGTGACCAAGGTATACGACGACCATCTCGACAACGGGGACGTCAAGGCTCCCAGCGAGCCAAACGCCTACCCCCCCGAGGTCGTCGTCTCCGAGCCGGAGCGATCGGTGCGCCTCACCGCGGTGTTCGCCTTCTTCGCGGGGTGGTTCGTGGGTTGGCGTCGACGTCCCTGATCCTCTCGCCGATCTTCCCTCGAGCCAATAACCTCGCGCCACGATGGCAATCGACATTCCCGGCTTCATCGCCGACTTCAAAGAGCACGCCACGGACCACGGCTTCCATGTCCACGACGAGCGCCATTTCGTGGAGACCTATTCACTACGCCAGTCCTGGGAGGTCGACGTACACCCCGAGGCCGGCTGTGGCGGCCCCATCGATCTCCACGTTGCCCTCGACGTCAATCCCAACGTCTTGCTCTCGCTGCGAGCCCGGCTCGAGGAGATGTCCGATTTCGAGGAGCCTCCCGACGAGTTCTTCTTCGACCTCTACTTCAACTGGGCGGTGCCGCCCCTCCACGACCCACCCGATCTGCTCATCCTGTCCACCGACCTCGCCGGTCTCGGTGGCATCGATCTCCCGATCGAGGTCTCGGCGGTCGACTCCTACGGCGACGTGATGGCCGCTCCGGAGCGACGTCTCCAACTGACGGGCAATGCCCAGGTGAGTCTGGTCGACATCCTGATGGGCAGAGAGCAGTTGTGCGACGTGCTCGACAGCTCCCGTGAGGTGAGTCACTATCTGCTCGACCGGGTGAGTGGTTGGATGGAGCTGCCGGAGTCCTGAGCCCTGGGATCAGACCGCTCAGAAGATGATGCTGATCACTGCCCAGAGGGCGAGGGCAGCCGTGGTCACGCAGAGAGCGTAGAAGAGACCCATGGTCAGCGGTCTCGCCGGAGGCGCTTCCCTCACTCCGTCGAATGGCCCGGTATCGGGCACGGGGGGCATCGCCACCGCGGTGGTGTCCCGGGCTCCGTTGACCGCGGCAGCGAACAGGCTGGGCTGGTTGGGGACGAATCGAACCGTTTCGTCCTCGGCGGTGATGGCGTAGGTCGTGTTCTCGACGTGGCTGATTTGGCACTCGTCGGCTGCCCAGCGGCCGATCTCGGTGCCTCCGGCGGACATCCGGACGGAGTCCTCGTCCAGTTCTACGATCACAGGGACGTCCTCGTCGGCGAGAGTCACCACGCCGTCGTACATAGCCAAGCTTTCAGTTCCCCCCATCAGGTGGCAACTACAAACTAGGGGTTCGAAGGGCCCGTGTCGACCTCTCCCGGCTAGAAACGCACACCGGTGGCCTCACACAGGAATCGGGTATAGGGCGCCGCCGTCTCGAACCGCTTCAGCAACTCATCGGCGAATCCCGCCGAGGTGACCAACGTCTGGGGCACCCGGGTCGCAGCGGTGAAGCTCCTGAGTCGGAGATCCTCGGAGTAGGGATGACCTGGTTCGCTGAGCTCCTTGGGAACCCGTCGCAGCCGTTGGTCCTCATCTCCATCGATGTTCCAGAAGTCGGTGAAGGGAGGGCCATGCGCCGCCTCATGCCACCCCGACGGATCGTCGTGGATGGCCTGTCGGATCCGCCGCGCCACCGAGGCCTCGGGTCGCCACAGACCCGCCCCGGCGAACGACTTCCCCGGTTCGAGATGGACGTAGAGCCCCGGGGCGTGGACGTCCTTCCCGGCTGCGTGCCTGAAAAAGATCCCCACATTCGTCTTGTAGGGGGCTGCTTTGGCGAAACGCATGTCTCGATGAGGCCTCATCAGTGAGCCGCCGTTCACCCTGGTGTCGGCGGTCAGATGGGGCGAGATCCGCTCCAACTGCCCCCCCAAGTCGGCGATGAAGTCGAGCGCCGGCTCACGGATGGTCGAGACGTAGCGGTCCTTGTTCCTCTCCCACCAGTCCCTGTCATTGTTGATGGCGAGCTCCCGGAGGAACGAGAAGACTGCGGGGGTGAAGTACCGGGTTGCCATCGGCGAATCCTTTCCGTGCCTCCCTCCAACATATGTCACGCGGATGGCCGATTTGAAGGGGTTGGCGGCAGCGGGCGAAGAATTGCGCGTCCCAGCGATGGCCATATCATTGCGCGCAGTAAGTGATCCTCTTCCTCGCCGCTGCCGAATCCGGCACCACCAACTTCGCCCGCTTCGACGTCCCTGCCTGGGCATGGATCGCACTGGTGTCCGCCATCACGATCATGCTGGTGGTCGATCTGCTCTTGGTGCACCGGACCCCTCACGAGATCAGCATCAAGGAGGCGTCGATCGAGTCGGCGGTCTGGATCGGCATCGGGCTCGCCTTCACCGGGGTCATGTTCTGGTGGCAGGGATCCACCGCGTCGGGTGAGTACCTGGCCGGGTATCTGATCGAGAAGAGCCTCTCGATCGACAACGTGTTCGTCTGGGCGGTGATCTTCTCCTACTTCGCCGTCCCCCGGAAATATCAGTTCAGGGTCCTGTTCTGGGGCATCTTCGGAGCCCTGGTGCTGCGGGCCATGTTCATCTTCGCCGGTGTCGCGCTGTTGGACCGGTTCGACTGGATCCTGTACGTGTTCGGCGCGTTCCTCCTGTTCACCGCGTGGCGCATCTACAGACACGATGAAGCCGAGGTCCATCCCGAGGACAACCCGATCCTGAGGTTCGTGCAGAGAGTGGTCCCCTCCACGCCGGAGCTCGACGGACAGAAGCTGTTCACCCGGAAGCACGGGCGACTCCTCGCCACACCCTTGTTCGCGGTGCTAATCCTGGTGGAGACCACCGACGTGGTGTTCGCGGTGGACTCGATCCCGGCAATACTCGCCGTGTCCCGGGAGCCATTCATCGTCTTCTCGTCGAACGCGTTCGCCATCCTCGGTCTGCGCGCCCTCTACTTCCTGCTCTCCGGGATGCAGGGCCGGTTCCGATACCTCAACGCCGGTCTGGGCGTGATCATGGCCTTCGTCGGGGTCAAGATGCTCTTGGCGGAGGTCTATCACATGCCCACCTGGCTCAGCCTCGGCGTGATAACGGTGGTGCTCTTCGTGACCATCTGGGCGTCGCTTCGCGCCGAGCGCCGGGAAGAGGAACAGACCGGTGGGGTGGCCCCGGATTCACCAGCCGGCGTTCCCGGTGACGAGCCCGAGACGGGTGAGCGATGAGTCGCACGCTGGCTTTCGGAGACGACGGGTCCGACGGCGCCGCCCGCTGCTGGGAATGGATCGCCAGTCATGTCTGGGATGGTTGGGAGTTGGAGGTGGTGACCACCGAGCCGCCGGCGGACATGCACCCCGTTTCCCCCGAGGACGCAGAGCTCCAACCCTGGGAGCCGAATCAACTCCGCGACACCGCCGGCCTCGGTTTCGGCTCCGTCGAGTATCTCCGGGCCCAGATCGACCCCCGGGTAGCACTCATCGCCCGGGCTTGGGACCTGGTGGCGATCGGGTCGCGCGGATCTGGTGTGCTCAAGGCGCTCCATCTCGGGAGCACCGCCGACTGGTTGCTGCGTCAGCCCACCTCGCCGCTGCTGATCGCCCATCGGGGAGAGCCGGTGAGACGTGCCCTGGTGTGTGCCGACGGGTCTGACCACGCCCGACGGGCCATCGAGACGCTGGCCTCCCTCCCGCTGGTGGCCGGGCTGTCGGTGACGGTGTTGGCTGTCGACGACGGCCGGATCGATGCCGGCGCAGCCGTCGAAACGGCCGGAGGTCTCCTCGCCGGCTCCCATGCGCAGATCGAGAACGTGACGCGCAAGGGAAGGCCCACCACGGTGATCCTGGACCAGATCGCAGAGATGCAGCCTGACCTGGTGGTGATGGGGGCGCGCGGCCATGCCGGCCTGAAGCGGCTGGTCCTCGGTTCCTCCACCTCTGCGGTTGCGGGCTCTAGCGACGTGTCACTGCTGGTCGCTCACGCCGGGGTGGAGTGATCGCCCGGCCCGGAAATCAATCGAGCACCCTCTTGCAGTTCCAGGCGTGCCAGTAGTGGTAGCCCAACTGCTGGTAGTGGTTCGCCAGCCATGCCGCGCTGGCAGTGTTGGCCTCCGGATCGAACGGACTGGCGTCCGGATAGCCGGCGGCAGGGGCGGTGGTGGCCCAGGTGGTGGGGAGAAACTGGAAGAGTCCCGCCGCCCCGGAGTAGGGGTTGACCGCGTTCGGGTCACCGTTCGACTCGCAGTTGATGATCTGGAGGGCCTCCTCGACACGGCTCGACGGGAAGAACTGCTGTACCAGCGACCGCCATTGCTCGACGGCCGGTGGATGGTTCCCGGACCCACCACCTCCGGAGCTGGTGGTGGGTGGTGTCGACGTGGTCGTCGTGGTGGGATTCGATGGGCTCGTGCCGGGCGGGCTCGCCGCGGGTGGGGAGGTGGTGGTGGTGGAGACGTTGCGGTTCTCCTGACGCTGGCGCTCCTCTGCCTTGACCCTGGCCAATTCCACGGCGCTGAGCGTGGCCCGATACTCCCGATCCGCCTGGTCGGCGGTTCGAATGGCGGCGGCCACCTCGGCATCGGCCTGCTCGAAGAGGGAGGTGTAGTTGGCGACCTCGGCATCCACGGCCGCCTGCAGCTCTGCATAGTGTTCCTGTTCGGTGAGGAAGGTCTCCTTGAGCGCCACCAGGTCCTTCCGCTTGGTCAACAGCTGGCTCACGCTGAGCCGTCCGTCGGCGACCACGTCCTCCACGACGGAGCTGGCCACCATCGCCCGTTCCACGGTTCCGCTGTTCACGAGAGAGACGCTGGGCGAGGCCACGACGGTCATGTACGCGTCCACTGCTTGAACCTCCAGGTCGGCCTGGATCCCGGCGAGTTCCACATCGGCGTAGCCGACTTGGGTCGCGATCCGGTCGACATCCGCCCCGACCTGGGACAGTTGGGCGGTCAGTTCGTTGAGCCGGGCGATGGAGTCGGCCAGCTGGCGTTCGATCTCCTCGCGATTCGCCACCGCCTCGTCGACCAGCCCGGACGCGGAGTTTGCTCTCTGTCGGGCCTCGTCGACCGCCTCCTCGGCATCGTCGGTGGATTGGGCGAGCGCGAGGCTGTGTCCCGTGGCCACGAGTGAGGCCAGGATGGAGAAAGCGAGAAGAGCCGTGAACTGGCGCAAGAACCGCATCGGGTACCAACGAGGGTAACCAAACGGGAACGGTGCGAGAAGTGGATGGGCCGTCTTGGGCTGTCCCCTGCAGTTGCCCGTCCCCTCGGGCAGGGCGTTTCCCATAGGCTGCACCCCTATGTCGCGTCAGAGAGTCTCCTCAGGATCCCCGTATGAGCCCCGGTACGGCTTCTCACGAGCGATCCGGGTGGGTGATCGCGTCATCGTTGCCGGGACCGCCCCGATCTGGGCGGACGACTTCGTCGATCCCGATCCCAGAGCTCAGGCACGCCGCTGTCTCGAGATCATGCTCGCGGCTCTAGACGAGGCCGGGGGGAAGCCTTCCGATGTGGTCCGCACCCGCATGTTCATCACCGATGCGGGCCATGCCGACGTCATCGGAGAGGCTCATGGAGAGGTGTTCGGCGAAATAAGACCGGCAGCGACGATGGTTGTAGTCGGTGGGCTCAACGATCCGCGTTGGCATGTCGAGATGGAACTGGAAGCCGTGATAGGCGGTTGAGCCGAGGAGGATGTGATGTTTGGCAGGAAGTCGAGAGAGATGCCCGTCGCCGGTGAAGCGCTCTTCGGCCGGAGCGAGCCGGTGGAGGTGCCCGAGCAGCATTTCGTGAATGGCAATTCCCTGATGGGCCCGTTCCCGGACGACACCGAGTTCGCCGTGTTCGGGATGGGATGCTTCTGGGGAGCCGAGCGTCGTTTCTGGCAGCTTCCCGGTGTGTACACCACCTCCGCCGGATATGCGGGCGGTGCCACGCCTAACCCGACCTACGAAGAGGTCTGCTCGGGGATGACCGGTCACGCCGAAGTCGTGATGGTGGTCTATCGGCCGACGGAGATCTCATACGACGAACTGCTCCGGGTGTTTTGGGAGACGCACGATCCCACCCAGGGCTATCGGCAGGGCAACGATATCGGCACCCAGTACCGGTCGGCGATCTACACCACCACCGACCGCCAGCTCGACCGAGCCAAGAGGTCGAAGGACGTCTACCAGGCCGTGCTGTCCGAGCGAGGTTTCGGGGAGATCACCACCGAGATCGAGCCGCTTGCCGATTACTACTACGCGGAGGACTATCACCAGCAGTACCTGGGCAAGAACCCCCACGGCTACGACTGCCATGCCAACACCGGCATCGCCTACCCTGGTCTCGGCTGAGACCCGAGGAGCCGAGATGCACCACAAGGTCCTGTGGGCCCTTCAATGGCTCTTCGGCTTGTACTTCATCTCCATCGGCATCCTGCATCTGGTGGTGCCAGATGGCCTGCCGGAGCCGCTCGCCTGGATGTACGACCTGGGCGACACCGTCCACGTCATGGCCGGCGTGGCCGAAATCCTCGGCGGGTTAGGTCTCATCCTGCCGGCTTTGACCCGGACACTCCCCGTCCTGACGCCGATCGCGGCCGTCGGTCTCGGGGTGGTGATGATCGGGGCCGCGGTCTGGCATGCGCCACGCGGCGAGTTCCAGAGCATGGCGGTCAACCTGATCAACATGGCCGTGCTCGCCTATGTCGCCTACGGGCGCTGGCGTCTAGCGCCGATCAGGGCGAGGTCCGCCGACTCAGCCGGCTGACGTGACCGCTGACACCAGCTGTTCGACCGAGAGACCGTCCACTTCGAGCCTGATGTCGGGCTCGACACCGATGCCGCCGAAGTCCTGGCCGTTGGGAGTGAGCCAGCGAGCGATGGTGAGCTTGAGCGCACCTCCGTTGGAGAGGCTGAACCGCTGCTGGACCGTGTTCTTGCCGAAGGTGTTCTCACCGACGATCACGGCACGTTCCGCCTCCTGCACGGCAGCGGCCACGACTTCAGACGCCGAGGCGCTGCCTGCGTTGACCACGATGTAGACGTTGATGTTCTCGGGCACGATGGCGTTGCCGTTCACCGGGTACCTGGTGGACTCGTCCGGGCCCTCGGTGACCACGACGTCGCCGTCGTCGACGAACACCGAGGTGACCTCGATCGCCGTAGTGAGAAACCCTCCAGGGTTGTTCCTGAAGTCGATGACCAACTCGTCGACGCCGTCGGAGAGACGATCGACGATTGCTTGCTCGAAGAGTGAGCCGGCGTTGCCCGTGAAGTTGGCGAGGCTGATGTAGCCGACGGGGCCGATGGTCTCGGTGTCGATCGTCGGCACCTGGACGGAGGCGCGGGTGATGGTGACGTCGAACTCCTCGCCTTCCCTCTCCATGGTGAGGGCCACGTCGGTCCCTGCCCGGCCCCGCACCGCCGCGGTGACTTCGTCGACCGTCCACCCCAGAATCGAATCGCCGTCCACAGCGACGATGATGTCATCGGTCATCAGGCCGGCAGCCTCGGCAGGGGCGCCGGTGATAGTCGACACGATGCGAATCCGGCAGGTCTCGGAGACCACCCCACACTGCTTGTTGTCCCCGGGGATGGTGTCGTCTTCGGGTGAGACCAGGGCGCCGATGCCCTCGATCTGGCCGTCCTGGTCGTCCTGCAGCAGTGCCAGGGCCCGGGGGTCGAGATATGCCGAATTGGGGTCGAGACCGTACGTCACCATCCCGGTGACCATGGCTTCGGCCGCCTCGACACTGTCATCGGCAGCTCGGGCTGCCACATCGCAAGTCGATTGAAAGGCCGGAACCGGTGTGGCGCAAACCAGCAGTTCGTCGGAGTCGGCCCCGTCGAGCATCTCGAGCCCGAGGACGGCCGCATCGGCGAGGTATTCCACGTCCACCTCGTCGACATAGTGCTCCAAGACGAGGTCGAAGGCCTCGCAGACGATGGCGACGTCCTCATCGGCCTGGTCACATGCGACGAGAGCCAGCTCGCGGTCGAAGGTGACGGGGCCCGGGTCAGCGGTGCTGGTGGTGGTGGCGAGCGTGGTGGTGGTGGTCACTGCCGCCGACGTGGTGGTGGATCCCTCCTCTCCGGTCGACGAGCAGGCGGCTGTGATCAACGCCACGGCGACCAGTGCAGAGAGGATCTTCTTGGATGTCATGGGGTCGCTTCCAGCGCAAGCTCGACGATCTCCTCGACGGTGGCTCCCGAGGGCCAGCTGACCTCGATGTCTGGGGTCAGCCCGCCTTCTGCGACGGTGTCGCCCGACGGTGTCGACCAGCGGGCGACGGCCACATAGAACTCGCCGCCGTTGCGCAGGGTGAAGGTTATCTGCACCGCGTCTTTACCGAATGTGTCGCTGCCCACGACCACGGCGTTGCGCCTTTCCCTCAGCGCCCCGGCGAGTATCTCGGCGGCCGAGGCCGTTCCCTGGTTCACCAGGACGAGGAGACGCTGTGAGGTGGCGAGACCTCCCGCCGTGGCCGGGTAGTCATAGGGGCCGGACGGAGAGTCGCTGGACATGACGATCCCACCGTCGATGAACAGGTCGGCGACCGCGACGACCGCGTCGATATATCCCCCCGGGTTGTCACGGAGGTCGACGACGATGGTCCCCGGGCCCTCGGAGAGGATGTCTTCGATGCTGTCGGCGACGAGACTCGGGACGTCGAGCTCGAAGTCGGGGATCCTGATGTAGCCGACCCCGCTGTGAGGCACGCCGAAATGGACCGTCGGTATAGTCAGCTCGCGGCGCTCGATCGTGTGGGACGACTCCACCCCCTCTCGCTCGATGGTGATGTCGACCGGGCCCGACTCGTCGCCCGAGATGAGCGACACGACCTCGGTGAAACCCTTCCCCTCGACGCGCTCTCCATCGATCGCCGTGATGAGGTCGCCGGGCGCGAGGCCGGCGTTCGAGGCAGGGTTGTCCTCCAGGACCGTGACGATCTCCAGCGCACAGACCGCGGTGATGCGGGTGCACTTCGATCCGGCGGCGTCCCGGGCATCGAGCAGGATGCCTATGCCTTCCACGATCCCGTTGAGGCGCACCGATCCGGCCTGGCTGGGTGGGAGGTAGTAGGTGAAAGGATCGAGCCCGAAGTCGATCATATGAGCCATGGCCGCTTCCACGGCAGGTCCCACAGGTAAGTGTTCCGAGTCGACTCGGGAGACCAATGCCTCGCACAAGGGCATGAAGGCCCGATGGGGGATGGCGCAGAAGAGAGTGCGTGGTGGATCCTCGATCTCGGTGGTGGTGAACCCCTCGAGACCTTCGATCGCCTCTCGGGCGAGCAGCTCGGCGTCCACCGGGGCATCCACGTACCAGTCCTCGAGCAACTCGAAGATCTCACAGAGCGGGCTGAAGGTCACCGGGGGCGAGTTGCATCCCCGGATCTCCATCTCGGTCGTCCCGGTGGTCGTGGCGACGGGTGGCGACGGAACGGTCTCCAGCGGAGGATTGGTCGTGGTGGTGACAGCCTCCATGCCCGCGCATGCCGGGACGAACATCAGGAGAACGACGAGAAGCCGGATCATTGACGCCATTATGTGGAACCGTCGCCAATTACCGTCCCAAACGTGAGTCTTCGAGTCGTCCTCAGGTCTCCCTCGGGGGAGAGCTTGGTGCGTGATGTCGTCGACGGATGCTGGGCCGAGGCTCGAGGAGATGCCGACACGACGCTGGGGGAGGATCTCTGGGCCCTTCCCGGGTTGGCCGATGCCCATGCCCACCTGGCCGCCGCGGAGCTCGACTATCAGCCCGGGGTGCTCGACGATGCCATGGAACGAGCCCGGGCCGCGCTTGGTGCGGGGGTCACCCTGGTGCTGGACAAGGGTTGGACCGACGATGTCACCATCCGACTGATCGACCAGCTGGATCCAGGAGATCGGCCCGAGATCGAGGCCGCGGCGGAGATCATCGCAAGCTTCGGCGGGTATTACCCCGGTTTCGCCCTCGAGGTCACCGAAGACCGGTTTGCCGCCACGGTGGCTGCCCAGGCCGCATCCGGGGCGGGATGGGTCAAGCTGATCGGCGACTGGCCCCGTCGCCACATCGGCCCGGTGGCCAACTTCGACGAGTCACAATTGCGCACCGCGGTCGAGATAGCCGAGTCGGCCGGAGCGCGGGTGGCGATCCACACCATGGCGCGCCAGGTTCCTTCTGCGGCGGTCGCGGCCGGTGTGCACTCCATCGAACACGGGATGTTCCTCGAAGAGGGCGATCTCGACGCCCTGGGGAGCCGGGGAGGCATGTGGGTGCCGACCGTGCTGCGCTGTGAGACGACGCTCGCCCAGCTAGGGGAGTCTTCCAGTGGCGGGAAACTCTTCGTCGAGGGCCTACAGCGGCTCCGGACGCTGCTGCCGCAGGCGCTCGAAGCCGGAGTTCGGGTCTTGGCGGGCACCGACCTGGTCGGTGCACCGGCGGATGTCGCCGCGGAGGCGATCCGGTTGGGTGACTACGGGCTCTCCAACCGCCAGGTCGTCGAGGCAGTGTCGACCGCTGCTTTCATCGCCACCGATCGTCCGGCGGAGTTCGACGTCGGAGCACCCGCCGATGCGGTGCTCTTCGCCGCGAACCCAATCGACTCATTGGGAATTCTCAACCATCCGGCCCGGATCATCCGCCTGGGGAATCTGCGATGAGGCTGCTGCTCGCCTCGGGCTCGCCCCGGCGGGCGGCGTTGTTGACCCAGCTGGGCGTTCGATTCGACGTGGTGGCGCCGGACGTCGATGAGACCCGTCTGCCGGGCGAAGAGCCCGGGGTCTACGTGGAGCGCGTGGCCGGGGCGAAGGCGAGGGCGGTCGTCGTCGCCGATGCCGTGGTGGTGGCTGCCGACACCGCGGTGGTGCATGAGGGCCATGTCATGGGCAAGCCGGGGCATCCCCAGGAGGCGAGATCGATGCTGCAGCAGATCCAGGGCGATGTCCACGAGGTGGTGACGGGTCTGGCCGTGGCCGCAGCCGACGAGGTCCACGCGGTCGTCGACGCCACGATCGTGAGGATGCTTCCCATGACCGAGGATGAGATCGGTGAATACGTCGACACCGGCGAGCCCATGGACAAGGCCGGTGCCTACGCCCTGCAGGGAAGGGGAGGCGTCTTCGTCGAGTCGGTGAACGGGAGCCCCTTCACCGTCGTCGGGCTGCCGATCCACCTCCTTCCCAGGTTGCTCGCCCGAGTCGGAGCCGACCTTCGCCGCTTCGATGCGGGCCGGCCGGTCTAACTTGTAGGCCATGCGAAAGACGGCTCTGGTCATAGCCATGCTCGCTACGGCGTGCAGTCCGGCCGACTCTGCCGACTCCACGACGGAGCCCTCCCCGACATCCACCAGTTCCACGAGCCCCGCCACCACGACGACGGCACCGCCTCCCACCACGACCACTGCCCCGACCACGACCACGTCGCCAGGTGACACCACGACCACGACTCTGCTCGAGGGCCATTGGGCTCACGGACCCCTGGTGACCACGGAGTTCGGTGCCCTCGGCTGGTGGGATGGCAGCGGGTGGCTGGATGCCGAGAGCGAGGGCGCGTTGCCGGTCGCCGGGGGAGAGGACTATCAAGTGATCGTGCTCGACCGGTTGGGCCGGACCACGGGCGGCCCTCAGATCACGGTGTGTGAGCCGCTGGAGCTCATCGGCGTCGAGCTCGCCGATCCCGAGCTGCTCGGACAGTTCCCCGGGCCCTATGGCATCGCCATATCCGCTCCATGGGACCTCCAACCCCACTTGTTCGAGACCGTCGCCGACGACGGCACCTACGCCGGACATGCCGCACAGCTGCTCTCCGCACGTGGCCTCGACGTTGCCGAGCCCTTCATCAAGCAGCTGTTCCGAACCGACCTCGAGGGGGATGGCATCAACGAGGTGCTCGTCGTGGCCGAGGAAGTGAGCCCGGGATTCATCATGGAGGAAGGTGACTACTCCATCGCCTTCATGCGCAAGGTGGTAGGCGGTGAGGTCCAGACCGCGATCCTCGGCGAGACGACGGTCTTCGACGAGATGGACCAGTTCGGGGCGGCTCACTCCTTTGGAGGAGTGGCCGATCTCAATGGCGACGGGAAAATGGAGGTCATCGTCAATGCGGCCTTCTTCGAGGGGTTCGCCGTGGAGGTCTGGGAGTATGTGGACGACGACCTGGGGCCCCTCCAGGTCCTGCAGATGGGATGCGGAAGCTGATGGAGAACCCGTTCGAGGGTCGCCCCACCTTTGTGACACACAGTGGCATCGAGCTCACCGATGCCTCGGTTGACCATTGCGAAGGTCGTGTCGAAGTGACCCCGACTCATCACCAGCCCTACGGGGTGGTCCACGGTGGTGTCTACTGCACCCTGATCGAGACCCTCGCCTCCACCGGCGCCGCTCTGTGGGCAATGGAACAAGGAATGGCCGGTGCGGTGGGCCTGACCAACAAGACCGACTTCCTCAAGGCGACCACCGAAGGAGTGCTGCTCGGCAGGGCTACGCCGATCCACCGCGGGCGAACCCAGCAGCTGTGGCAGGTGGACGTCACCCGGGAAGAAGACGGGAGACTGGTGGCCCAGGGCCAGGTGCGGCTGCAGAACGTGGCCGGGACCGAGTTCTGATCGGCCCATGCCGGAGGGAGACTCGGTTGCCGGGCACGCCGAGAGGCTCCATCCGGTGCTGGCCGGTCGTCGCATCCAGTCCGTGGCCGGCACCGCTCCCTCGGTGCGGGCCAACTCGCGACGCATCCTCGATGCCACCGTCGACGATGTCAGGACGGTCGGCAAGCACCTGATCGTCGACCTGTCCACCGGCTATTCGATCAGGGTCCACCTCGGCATGAGCGGGCGGTGGGCGATCTCTCCGCTGGGAAAGCCGCCACACGGTTCGGCGCGGTTGGTGCTGTCCACCCCCTCCCATCATGCCGCCTGCTACGGCGCGCCGACCGTGGCGGCCGGCCGGACCCCGGTGATCGAAGCCGAGGTCGCCGAGTTGGGCCCCGATCTCCTGGGCGAATTCGACACGGAGGAGTTCGTGCGGCGAGCCCGGCTTCTCGGCGGCGACCGACCCATCGCACCACTGCTACTCGACCAGGGGGTGATCGCCGGCATCGGCAACGTGTACAAATCGGAGCTGCTCTTCATGGAAGGGATCCACCCCGACACGCCAGTGGCGGACATCGCCGCAGACGGCCTCCGCTCCCTCGCCATGCGGGCGCGGCGGCTGATGACCGCCAACGTCGGGCCCGGCCCCCGTAGCACCACTGGGGCCCGGGGCCCGGGACGCGAGCTCTGGGTCTACGGGAGGCGCGGTCGGCCCTGCCGCCGATGCGGGACCGCAATATTGCAGCGGAACATCGGGGATCGAGTGACCTACTGGTGCCCCGTGTGTCAGCCACCGGGGCCGCGGTCGATCTCGACCTCCTGACCCTCGGCGACCGCCGCCAGCCGGGGCAGGTAGTGATCCCAGCCGGTGGTGTGGACGACCACCTCGTCGTCGGGCAGGTCGCGGTGGGTGAGCGTCATCAAGGAGCCTTCGCCGTCGATCCTCATCTCGACCGTCGAGGACCCCGGGGGGATCCCGGGGTGGTCGGTCCAACCCCAGGTGAACACCGCCTTGCGATTGGGGATGGTCGATCGGAGACCGATTCCATGTGCGCTTCCCCACGACGGATGTCGTATTCGATCGTTGCTCTTCTCCCATGGCGGCTTCGCTCCAGACGACCCGATCATCGCCGTGATCACCCCGGCCTGGGTCCGCTTTCTCGACAACCTGGTGGAAGTGGCGCAGACGGGTCGGCCCAACCTTGCCGTCCTGAACCGAGCACCAGTGGCCTGGCCCCGTATCTAGGCTCGGTCGGACATGCTCGATCTCACCTTCCCGTTGCACGCTCCCCGTGGCGACGACCTGAACACCAAGGGCTGGCTCCAGGAGGCTGCTCTCAGGTGCCTGCTCAACAACCTCGACCCGGAGGTCGCCGAGGATCCGGAGAATCTGGTGGTCTATGGCGGTCGGGGCAAGGCAGCGCGTGACATCGACTCGCTTCACGCCATCGTCCGCACCCTCGAGCGTCTCGAGAGCGATGAGACCCTGCTGGTCCAGTCGGGCAAGCCGGTGGGAGTCTTCACCACCCACGAGCTGGCGCCACGGGTGCTCATCGCCAACAGCCTGCTGGTCCCGAGATGGGCCACCCTCGATCACTTCTGGGAGCTCGAAGCCAAGGGCCTTATGATGTACGGGCAGATGACCGCCGGGTCGTGGATCTACATCGGGACCCAGGGCATCCTCCAGGGCACGTATCAGACGTTCGTAGCCATCGCCGAGAAGGAGTTCGGGGGAAATCTCGCCGGGACTCTCACCCTGACCGGAGGTCTCGGGGGCATGGGTGGGGCTCAGCCGTTGGCGATCACCATGAACGGCGGGGTGGCACTCTGCGTCGAGGTCGACCCGGCGCGAATCCGCCGGAGGCTGGAGACCGGGTACCTCGATGTGGAGGCCGACTCCCTCGAGCACGCCATCGAGTTGGCCGTCGAGGCGAAGAATGCCAAGAGGGCCCTCTCCATCGGTCTCCTCGGCAACGCCGCCGACCTGTTTCCCGAGCTGCTCGACATGGGTCTCGAGGCGGACATCGTCACCGACCAGACCTCGGCGCACGATCCCCTCTATGGATACATCCCCTCGGGATACACCCCCGAAGAGGCGGCGAAGTTGAGGGAGGACGACCCCGACACCTACATCAAGTCGGCCCGGGAGTCGATGGCGACCCATTGTGAGGCGATGGTCGGTTTCCAACGAGCAGGTGCCGAGGTCTTCGACTACGGGAACAACCTGCGTGGAGAGGCCCAAACAGCCGGCTACGCCGATGCCTTCTCCTATCCCGGTTTCGTCCCGGCATATATCAGGGATCTCTTCTCCGAAGGCTCCGGGCCCTTCCGGTGGGTGGCGCTGAGCGGAGACACGGCGGACATCGCCGCCACCGACCGAGCCATCGCCGAGCTCTTCCCCGAAAACGAGCCCCTGCTCCGCTGGCTGGAGCTGGCCGGCGAGAGGGTCCACTATCAGGGCCTCCCCGCCCGGATCTGCTGGCTCTCTTACGGGGAGCGACATCTGGCCGGTCTCCGCTTCAACGAACTGGTGGCCTCGGGCGAGGTGTCGGCACCGATCGTCATCGGTCGTGATCACCTCGACTCCGGTTCGGTGGCCTCGCCGTACCGGGAGACCGAGGCGATGGCCGACGGCTCCGATGCCGTTGCTGACTGGCCCATCCTCAACGCCATGCTCAACGTGTCGTCCGGGGCTGCCTGGGTCGCGGTCCACCACGGAGGCGGTGTGGGGATCGGCAACTCGATCCATGCCGGTGCCCAGGTCGTGGCCGATGGGACCGACCAGGGAGCGTTTCGGGTGCAGTGCGTGCTGACCAACGACCCCGGCACGGGTGTGATGCGTCACGCCGATGCCGGCTACCCCAGGGCCCGAGAGGTGGCCCGCCAGCGCGGGGTCGACATCCCGATGCTCGACCGTGAACTCTGACCCGCACTGGCCCCGGGCCAGTGTCTGGCTCGCCGGCGAGGCGCCGGTGCCCGACGTGGTCGTGGTCGGGGTGCCTTCCTCGAAGGCGAGCATCGTCGCGTCCCGGGCCGACCTCGCTCCGCTCGAAGTCCGTCTCCGTCTCGACCGTTTCTCGACCTTCCACGGCGAGACCGGGGTCGACTTCTCCTCGGTGGCGGTGCGCGACATGGGCAACTGGCCGGTGTCGGAGCTCGACATGGGCTCTCTGATCTCTGAAGTCGAGAATCTCGCTTCGACCCTTCCGAAGGCCACCCTGAGTCTGTTTCTCGGGGGAGACAATGCCATCACCCGTCCCCTGGTGGCGTCGCTGGGTAGCGACCTCTCCGAAGTGGGGTTGATCACCTTCGACGCCCACCACGACGTGCGCACTCTCTCCGACGGCCCCACCAACGGGACCCCGGTCCGGGGACTGATCGAGGAGCACGGCCTCCCCGCGGGCAACGTCGTCCAGATCGGTATCCACTCGTTCTCCAACTCGGCGCAATACCGGAGCTACTGCGACCAGGCCGGTGTCACCAGCGTGACGGTGGACCAGGTGGAGACGATGGGGATGATCGCGGCCGTGGATGCCGCCCTGGAACAGCTCAGCGCCTCCTGCTCGGCGATCTACGTCGACGTCGACATCGACGTCCTCGACCGCGCCTTCGCCCCGGGAAGTCCCGGCGCCCGGCCCGGCGGGCTCACCGTGCGTCAGCTCGCCCAGGGGGTGTCCCGGTGCGCGGCCCACCCCGCGGTGCGAGCGATGGACTTCGTCGAGGTGGACCCCACCATCGACATCGCCCACCAGACCATCGACGTGATGGCCCACCTACTCCTCACCGCCGTCGCCGGCTACGCCACCCGATGACGCTAGGCGCCCCGAAGGACGGAGAGGGCGCTCAGCCGCCGCTGACCACCTGCTCGGCCTCCTTGGCGAGGCCGTTGCTGGATCGAGTTTCGAGGAAGCCGTGGGGAAGCCGGACCGGGCGGGGCCCATGGCTGTGGCCGCGCACCATGCGTTGGGCGTCCTCCGGGAAGGGAACGTCGGAGTCCAATCTGCCGACCAGGTCGGCGAGCTCGGCAACCGATGACACCCGGGCGAAGGCATCGCGTAGCACCGGGCCCACCGGAAAACCCTTCAGGTACCACGAGGGGTGCTTGCGAAACAGGTTGATGCCGAACGGGTCGCCGAAGTGATCGACCACCAGGGTGGCGTGGCGGATCATGATCCGGCCCACCTCACCGAGGTTCGGCGCATCTTGCGGGGTCCGTCCGGCGAAGACGTCGGCGAGGTCGCGAAACAGCCAGGGCCGACCCAGACAGCCCCGCCCCACGACCACCCCGTCGCACCCGGTGGACTCGATCATCTCGACGGCGTCTCCGGCGGTCCAGATGTCGCCATTACCGAGCACCGGAATCGAGGTGACCGCCTCCTTCAGCTTCCGGATCGCCTCCCAATCGGCCTCCCCCGAGTAGAGCTGGCGGGCAGTGCGGGCGTGCAGGGCGACGGCGGCTGCTCCCTCCTCCTCGGCGATCAGACCGGTCTCCAGATAGGTGAGGTGACCGTCGTCGATTCCCTTGCGGAACTTGACGGTGACCGGGACGTCGCCCGCGTTGGAGACAGCCGCCCTCACGATCGATCGGAACAGGTCGGTTTTCCAGGGCAGAGCGGCGCCACCGCCGTGACGGGTCACCTTGCCCATCGGGCAGCCGAAGTTCATGTCGATGTGGTCGACCTCGCTCTCCGACACCAGGACACTGACCGCCTCCCCCAGAGACGCCGGGTCGGTCCCGTAGAGCTGGATCGACCGGGGCACCTCGTCGGGATCGAAGCGCGCCAGAGCCAAAGTCTTGTCGTTCCTCTCGATCAGGCCGCGCGCCCCGATCATCTCCGAGACGTACAGGCCGGCACCGAACTCCCGGCACAACCGTCGGAACGGTGCGTTGGTCACCCCCGCCATGGGGGCGAGCACGACCGCCGGGTCGACCTGAATCCGGCCGATGGTGAGAGGCATGGGCTCGATGATATTGGCGGCCTATTTCCTCAGCATCCCGTCGAGGCGTCGGGCCGCGATCGATGCCCCCACCACCCCCATCACCACGAGGAAGGCGGCGTGCCCGAGCATGGTCCAGTCGACCATCCCGAGAGTGAATCCCCTGAGCAGCTCGGTGCCGTGGTACAGCGGTGACAGCTTGGCGATCAATTGCAACACCGGTGGGTAGACGTCGATGGGATAGAAGGTCCCTGAGAAGAGGAACAGCGGCATGGTCACCAGCGTGACCAGGTCGAAGTCCTGCCACGACTTCATCCAGGTGCAGGCGGCGAGACCGGCCGCGCCGAAGGCGAAACCGATCAAGGTCGCCGCAGGCACGGCGAATATCGCCATCCAGGACTCAGTCATACCGAGGCCCCACATCACCCCGACGAATGCCGTCGAATAGAGGACGCCGCGCACCAGGGCCCACCCGATCTCCCCGATGGCGATGTCCATGGGCTGCATCGGAGTGGTGAGGATGCCCTCGTAGACCTTGCCGAACTGGAGCTTGAAGAAGATGTTGAACGTGGTCTCGATCACCGCCCCGTTCATCGCCGAGGCGGCCATCATCGCCGGAGCGACGAAGGCGGCGTAGGGGACGGCTTGACCGTTGGGAAGGGTGACGTCTCCCACTAGGGCCCCGACTCCGATACCCACTGCCAGCAAGTAGAACACCGGCTCGAAGAACCCGCTGAACACGACTTTCCAGAGTCGGCGGTAGGCCAGGTAGTTCTTCTCCCATATCCGCTGAGCCCGGAACGGGGTGATCTTTCCCAGCGGAGTGAGCCGGGTGGGAGCCGAGACGCTCATTGGCGGATCCTCTTGTCGAGCAGCCGGACCGACAGGTAGACCCCGATTGCCGACATGGCCAGCAGGTAGGCGGCATGTGACCACATCGGCATAGCAGTGACGATCGAGCCGTCGACTCCGGGCAGGGCGATCTTCCGCACCAGCTCCACGCCGTGGAAGAGCGGGGTGAAGTAGGCCACCGGCTCGATCCAATCCGGGAGTTGGCTGATGGGGAAGAAGGTCCCCGAGAACAGGAACAGCGGCACGATGAGGAAGCGAAACAGCGTGGAGAGGCTGCGCCCGTCCTTCTGGGTCAGGGTCCAAGCGGTGATCGCGGTTGTGAAGGCGACACCTGTGAGCACCGCCGGGGGGATGGCGGCCAGCGCCGGGCCGATCTCGAGCGCACCGAACAGGACCGCGATCACGGCGAACACCAACAGTGTGAAGAGGAGCCGACCTACCCCCCAGATGAGCCGACCCCAGACGATGTCGGCCGGACCCAGCGGGGTGGTGACGGTTCCGTGGAAGTTCTTCCGCCACAGGATCCCTGCCATCACCGGGAAGGCGCCGTCACCAGCACCGTTCTGCATGGCGTTGGCCGCCATCAGGCCGCTGGCGACGAAGGCGAGATAGGAGATCGACAGCGTCTGTCCGGAGCCTTCGTCCACCAGAGCCCCGAGACCCGCTCCCATGGCGGCGAGAAAGAACACCGGGTTGACGAAAGAGGTGATCACCGTGCCCCGCCAGGTGCGTCGATAAGCGACGACCTCCGACTCGGCGTATCGCAGCGACCGGCTGAGTGTGGTCGATGCCATCAGTCGATCAAGCCCCGCCCGGTGAGCCGCAGAAATACGTCCTCCAACGTGGAGCGACGGACCACCACCTGCTCCGGGTCGATGCCCCGCTCGTGGAGGCCGTGCTGGGTGGCTTCGGCGTCATCGGTGTAGAGGAGAACCCGATCGGCGAGCACCTCGGAGCGCTGGGCCAGCCCATCCAGTTTCAAGACCGCCTGGTCCTTCTGTGCCTCGGAGAAGCGGAGCTCGACCACCTCACGGGGGGCGTAACGCTGGATGAGCTGACGCGGTGATCCCTCGGCGGCGATCTTCCCCTGGTCCATGACCACCAGCCGATCGCAGAGCTGCTCGGCCTCGTCCATGTAGTGGGTGGTGATGATGAGCGTGGCTCCTTGCTGCTTGAGTCGGTAGAGGCGGTCCCAGAGCAGATGACGGGCCTGGGGGTCGAGACCTGTGGTGGGCTCGTCGAGGATGATCAGGTCGGGATTGTTGATGAGGGCGCGCGCGATGGTGAGTCGGCGTTTCATCCCCCCCGACAAGGGCTCGACCTCGGAGTCCTTCCGCTCGGTGAGCTGGGCGAACTCGAGCAGCTCCTCGATGCGAGAGTTGATCTCCGACTTCCTCATGTCGTGGTAGCGCCCGTAGATGTAGAGGTTCTCGGCGACGGTCAACTCCTGGTCGAGATTGTCCTCCTGGGGAACCACTCCTATACGTTGGCGGATGGAGCGCCCGTCGACGTTGGGGTCGATCCCGAACACGCTCAGCTTGCCCTCGGTGATCGGGCTCACCGTCGTGATCATCTTCATGGTCGAGGTCTTGCCGGCGCCGTTGGGCCCGAGGAAGCCAAAGGCCTCCCCCTGGTGGATGTCGAAGTCGATGGAATCCACTGCGGTGAAGTCGTCGAATCGCTTGGTGAGACCGCGCGCCTGAACGAGGTATTCAGTCATCAGTCGGACGACGGTAGTGCCCGGAGGTGACAAGTCTCGACGTGTTTGCCGGTCGACGGTGCGGTGCGCGCGCCGAACGCGCTTCTGGGCACGTTCGATGCTGCTCTCGGTCTGAGTGTGCACCGGACACGCGCTGGCCGCGCTCTCCCCCACGCTCGATCGGCGTCAGTAGCTGTCGAGCTTGATCACCTCGGCGGCTCGCTTCCTCCCTCCGAATTTGCGCGGCTCGGCGTCGGCGGTGGGATAACCGAGGGCGATCGCGTAACGAGCCACCGACATGTCCGGCACGCCGAGGAAGGCGGCGGCGGCACGGTGGCGATGCAGGGTGACCGGGCATGATGCCACGCCGATCGCCCTGGCGGCCAGCATCATGTTCTGCGCCGCCCGGCCGATGTCGAACTCGTTGCCTCCCGGCTCTTGCACCAGGACGATCGTGGCCACAGAGTCGCGTACCGGCTGGGTGAAGTCACCGTGCTCGGCGAGACCCTGGAGCCGCTCCGGGTCGGTCACCCCGATGAACGACCACGATTGTTGGTTCTTCGAGCTACCGGTCCAGCGGCCAGCCTCGAGAATCGCTCCCAGGTCGTCGTTGCTGAGGAGTTCCGCCTCGTAGTCGCGTATGGCGCGCAGGCCGAGGATGAAGTCGTAGATGTCGGACATGGTTGGAGACTATGCGCCTCGGTCAACCGTTCGGGTAGAGGATCATCTGAGTGGCACGGAAATAAGCCAGTCTCCGGCCGGTGGCCTCTTCACTGACCTCGACGTCCCACACCTGGGTGGTACGACCACCATGGATCACGCGTGCCTCGGCGAGCATCGCCCCCTCGAGCAGCGTCCCGGTGAAGTTGGACTTCAGCTCGATGGTGGTGAAACCGGACGCACCGTCGGGGAAGTTCCCCACACAGCCGAAACCGGCGGCGGTGTCGGCCAGGGTGATGACCGAGCCGGCGTGCAGGTATCCGTTGGGGGCAAGGTGAAAGGGCTGGATCTCACAGCGCATGCGGGCGGTGCCCTCGCCGATGTCGATCAACTCGAGTCCCATGTGACCGGGCAGGGTCGCCTCGCTGGCTTGACGCAGCATATCCGCTATCCCTTCCCGGTCGGTCTCCTGGTACATCATCGCAGCGACGTTACCGGTCGGTTTGGTAGTGCGAGGTGTCGTTCCGATAGGTTGTTCTCCGTTCAAAGACAGAGGAGAACGCGACCCATGCCCACCCCACACATCTCTGCGCCAGAAGGCGGGTTCGCCCCCTCGATATTGCTCCCGGGCGACCCGCTCCGCGCCCGGCACATCGCCGAGAACTTTTTCGATGACGTGAGACAGGTAAACGAAATTCGCAACATGCTCGGCTACACCGGGTCTTACCGGGGGGTGCCCATATCGGTGATGGGAACGGGCATGGGCATTCCGTCGGCGTCGATCTACGCCACGGAACTGGTCAACGAATACGAGGTGGAGCGACTGATCCGGGTGGGATCGTGTGGGGCCGTCACTGAGCAGGTAGAGGTGCGCGACGTCATCCTCGCGATCGGCGCCTGCACCGACTCCCTGGTCAACCGGACCCGCTACGGAGGTCTCGACTTCGCCGCGGTTGCCGACTTCTGGCTCCTCCGGGCGGCCGTCGAAGCAGCCGAGGCGAGGGGGATCGAGGTCAAGGTGGGCAACGTCCACTCGGCAGATCTCTTCTACAACCCCGATCCGGAGGCCTTCAACCGCATGGAGGCGATGGGGGTCCTGGCCGTGGAGATGGAGGCGGCCGGTCTTTACGGGGTCGCCGCCGAGCACGGAGCGCGGGCGCTGACCATCTGCACCGTCTCCGATCACATCCGCACCGGTGAGTGGGTCACCTCCGAGGAGCGGGAGAAGACCTTCGACGAGATGGTCGAGATCGCCCTCGAGGCGGTGCGCATCGACAGCGGCTGAGAGCGGCACCCACTTGGTAATGGGTGTACAGACGGTTGCTCATTACGCTAAGGTGCCCCGGCCATGTCCGTGGACCGTGCCATCGTCAAGAGGGCCGTCGCCGACGCGCTGCCTCTGTTCGTCCCGGCGGTGCCGTTCGCCCTGGTCATCGGGCTGGCCATCGTCGAGGCCGGCATCCACCCCTTCTCCGGGTGGTCCGGTTCGTGGCTCATCTTCGGTGGTGCCGCCCAACTCACCCTGATCTCCCTGCTCGGCTCGGGTGCGGCGGTGGTGGCTGCCGCCACCGCCGCCTTGGTAGTCAATGCCCGCCACCTCATGTACTCGGCGGCCCATGCTCCCACCTTCCAGAAACAGCCGGTCTGGTTTCGCTGGCTCGGGCCCTACTTGCTCATCGACCAGATGTTCGCCCTCACCATCATCGAGGTGGACCGCGAGCCCGAGGCATTCCGCACCTACTACCTGGCGGCCGGCGCCACCTTCTGGACTCTCTGGCAGATCACCACCGCCCTGGGTCTCGCCCTGGGTCCGGTGGTGCCACAGGAGTGGAACCTCGCGTTCGCGGTGCCGCTGCTCTTCATCGGGCTGATCGTCTTGGGAACCGACAAATGGCCGAAGGCGGTGGCCGCCCTGGTCGGCGGAGGGGTCACCTTCCTCGTGGCAGGGCTTCCCAACCGCACAGGGCTCCTGGTCGGTGCTCTGGTCGGGATCGCCGTTGGGACCACCATCGAGTGGGTGAGGCGATGACCACGTTCCTGGTCACCGTGGTCGTCGGCATCGGGAGCTATCTGAGCCGATCGATATTCATTCTCGCCCTCGCCAGGAAGAAGATCCCCGACTCGCTGCTCCTCGCCCTCCAGTTCGTGGCTCCGGCGGTGCTCGGGGCGCTCATCGTCGCCCTGCTCATCGACGAGAACGGATCGGTGGCCATCGGCATCCCGGAGATGAGCGCTCTCGCCGTCGGCGCCTTCGTCACCCACAAGACCCGCAACCACATTCTCACGCTGATCCTCGGGATGACCGTCTACTGGGTGGTCCGCGCCCTGATCTAGCCGGGTTGGTCGTCGATGAGGATCGACATGCAGGTGAGGCCTCCGTCGGCGGCCTGTATCTCTGAGACGTCGAGGGACCGGGCTCAATCCGAATCGGCGACCAGAGCGGTGGTGTCCGGTGCGTTGGCGGTGACCAGGACCTCACCACTCCGCAATGGCAAGGCGCTGAATGCGTGACGTTCGTGGGGTGCCTCATGGATGATGTGCAGCCCGGCCAGCAGAGACTCATCGACCGTTCCCTTCGTCACCACGACGGTGTGGTCGTCGACGGGGAGCACCCCGGACTTGAGGTGCAGCACCCCCTCGACGGGCACCGCGATCACCGACAATCCCTGTGATTCGACGATCACCCTCAGCTGGGCGATGCCCTCGTCGTTGGTGCGTTTCGACCTCCCGACGAACACGTTGTCTTCCAGAACCATCACGTCGCCACCGTCGAGCGTCCCCGGAGCCTCGATCTCGACGACCGGGACCATCCGCTCCAGACGTTCGATGACCGGCTGTAATTCGCCTCTTCGCGCTTCCTCACCCGGTCGGGTGGCCACCGCCACCGACCCGATGACCACTGCCGTGTCCTCGATGAAGACGCAGTCGGGATGGTCGTTGTCTGCGGTGAGGATCTCGAGCTCGTTACCCCGCACCCCGGAGGGCGGCGGCGTAGCTTTCGTGTTGTCGTCGTGCTCTGGCCACGTCGGGCGGGCTCCCACCCTCCGACACGATGGCGCGGTCGAAGGTGTCGGCTATTTCACGGAGGAGCGCAGTCGGCATGAGTCGATGCTATGCGGCTCAGGCTGGAACCGCGCCAATGTGAAAGGGGAGACCCTCGAGGTCTCCCCTTCCGACTCCGCCCGCTCTTCAGTCGGTTCAGCCGAAGAGTTGGTTTATCCACCCGGCCTCGAGGGCGACGATCAAGATCGACAACACCCAGAGCACGGGGTGGATCTCTCGGATCCTCCCGCTGATGGCCATGAGGAGGGTGTGAGCCACCAGGGCCAGGCTGATGCCGAAGGTGATCGAGTAGGTGAACGGCATGCCGACGATGGCGAGAAAAGCCGGCACCGACTTCGAGTAGTCGGACCAGTCGATCTTCACCGCACCGGTCATCATCATGGCACCGATCACGATCAATGCCGCCGAGGTGGCGACTGCGGGGATCGCCTGCGCCAGCGGGGATGCGAACATGGCGAGTAGGAACAGGCCGGCGACCACCAGCGAGGTGAGCCCGGTCCTTCCGCCCTCCTCGACACCTGCCGCCGACTCGATGTAGGTGGTGGTGCTCGAGGTCCCGAGTGCGGCGCCGATGGCGGTGGCAGTGCCGTCTGCGGCGAATGCTGCCCTTGGCGCTTCGATGTTGCCCTCGGAATCGAGCATCCCCGCCTTCTCGGTCAGGCCGATCAGTGTCCCTGCGGTGTCGAAGAAGTCGACGAACAGGAACGTGAACACCACGGCGACGACGCCGAGCCCGAGGGCGGCTCCGAGATCCATCGCCAGGAACAAGTCGGTGGGGGCAGTGAAACCGAAGAACCCGGCTTCGAACCCGGCGAACGGTGCCAGGGTCTCGCCGCCGTAGTTGTAGGCGTCTGTTCCCATGATGATCACGAAGACGGTGACGAGCAGAATGCCGATGAGAATCGCTCCCTTGACCCTTCTTGCGAGCAGGGCCCCGGTGATGACCAGCCCGGCGAGGGCGATCCAGGGGAGCGCGTCGGTGAAATCACCCACGGTGACGAACGTTGCCGGGGAGCTCTGGATGAACCCGGCCCCTGCGAACCCGATGATGGCGAGGAAGGCGCCGATGCCCGCCGTGATGGCGTGCTTGAGATGCAAGGGTATCGAGTTGAGGACGTACTCCCGCAGGCCGGTGAGGGCCACGATGAGGAAGAGGATTCCCGAGACGAAGACGGCACCCAGGGCAGTCTCCCAGGCGATGCCCAGACCCAGCACGACCGTGTAGGTGAAATAGGCATTGAGCCCCATCCCCGGAGCCAGGGCGAATGGCAGTTTGGCCCACAGCGCCATGATCAACGTGCCGGCGGCGGCCGCAAGGGCGGTGACCGTCAGCAGCTGGGGAAAAGCACCTTCGAAGTTGATCGCGTCGGAGAGGATGGCTGGGTTCACGAAGACGATGTAGGCCATCGCCAGGAACGTGGTGATGCCCGCGCGTACCTCTTGACCTACCGATGACCCCCTCTCGGTGATGTGGAAGTAACGGTCGAGCCCACTGTCTCCACCCGCTACCGGCGGCGTCTCGGTGGTGGCCATGTATCAGCTCCTCCCTGTCGATGGCGCCCGGGGAGTAAACCACGCGGAAGCGAGCGGTGTCGGCGGGAGGGAGCCTTTTGTCTGTCGCCGACCCCACCTGCCCGGCTAGCCGCGGCGATTGGAGTAGTTCCCCGCCGGTCGGATACCGTTGGGCAGGCCATGACCGAATTCTTCGTCAGCGCCCACGCCTGGTGGCAGTACGTGGTGCTGCTCGCCGTCGTAGTCTCCCTTTTCTTCGCCTTCCGAAGCTCGATGATGAGCTCGTCTGCCGAGACCGTCTACCGGGTGACTGCTGTCGTGGTGGACATCCAGGTGGCCCTCGGGATCGTCATCTGGCTGGCCAACGCTGGTTGGGCCCAGGGCCTCCTGCAGGGGTGGGTGCACCCGATCCTGGGGCTGGCTGCCCTCGGAGTGCTCCACGCCTTCATCGGTCGAGCCCGCAAAGGCCATCCCGAGGTGGCCAATCGCACGGTGCGCACCGGGCTCGTCATCGCCATCATCCTGGTGGTCGCCGCCATCGGCGTCGCCGAGATGGCCTAGTAGAGCCACCCGGGTGGCGGGCGCTACCGTCGCCCGTCGTGTTCACAACGGGCGGTCTCATCGCCGGCGGCTTGGCGGCGTTCATCGTCGGTCTCTCCAAGACGGGACTGCCCGGCGTGTCTCTCGCCGCGATTCCGCTCACATTGCGCTGGTGGTCGAGGGGAGGCTCATCCCCGGCGCTACGTTGCCCCTACTGATCGTGGCCGATCTCTTCGCTATCTATTGGTACCGGAGCTTCGCCAGATGGGACCTCCTCCGTGGTCTGACCCCCTCGATTGGAGTCGGATTCATGCTCGGCATGGCCTTCTTCATCGTGGTGGGGGCGGCGACACGCCAGTTGGAGCGGTCCATCGGGGTCATCCTCCTCGTCATCGTGCTGCTCCAGATATGGCACATGTTTCGGGAGTCCACCCCCGACGTCGGTCGGGTGGCGATAGCCGGGTTCGGTGTCGGCGGCGGGTTCACCACCTTCGTGGCCAATGCCGCCGGACCGGTCATCAACACCTATCTCGCCGCCCTGCGGTTGCCCAAGAGCGAGCTACTGGGGACGGCGGCGTGGCTCTACTTCGTGGTCAACCTGGCCAAGATCCCCTTCTATCTGGCGCTCGGCGCCTGGTCGGTGGGAGGCGTCTTCTTCACAGGTGAGAGCCTGTTGTGGAACCTCGCTCTCGTCCCGGGGATCGTCCTTGGAGTGGCGGTCGGTCGCCAGGTCTATCACCGAATCCCCCAGCGGCAGTTCCTTCTCGCGGTGCTGGCGCTGTCGGCGGCCGGGGCGCTGGTGCTGGTGATCTGATCGGCCGTCGCTAGGGGAGCGGTGTCCCCTGGTGAAAGCGGAGTCGCCAGCCCTCGTTGGTGTTGACCCAGACCGAAGTCTGGTGGGCGTGGCGTTCGACGCCGTCATAGGTGTCGTGGCTGATGTAGCTGACCAGGGCGACGTCCTCATCGACGAGTGCGACCCGATACGCCTCGTAAGGGAGGCGAGCCTGGAGGTCACCGGGCAGCGTGTTCAGCTCGGTCACCCGTTCATCTCTGCCATCCGACGGCGCACTTCCTCGTCGGAGACGTCTTCGATGTGCGTCGAGATCCACCACTGGTTTCCCTGGGCGTCCACGACGCCTCCGGTCCGGTCGCCGTAGAATTGGTTCTCGGGCTCGCGCAATGGCTTGGCGCCGTTGTCAACGGCCAGGGCGAAGGTTGCGTCCACGTCGTCCACGTAGACATTGGCCATGATCGGGAATGCCGGGAAGCTCTCACTAGCCGCGGCGAGCATGATCCGAGAGTCGCCGATCTGCAGCTCCGAATGGACGATCCGTTCTCCGTCCTCGTACAGCTCGAGGGGCTGGGCATCGAAGACGGTCCTCAGGAACTCGAGCGTCTCACGGGCATCGTCGGACATGATCTGCGGGGTGAGGGTGTGGTAACCCTCGGGTGGGTTCTGGGGCATTGTCACCTCCTGGGACCGATCTACATACCTCGACCGGAAGGGTCCAAAACTTGACTCGGCTGGCCGGTGCCCACCGCCTTACTCAGTCGTCGACCTCGACGATGGTGAGTGCGCGATCGGACGCCTCTTTGGCGATTTCGACGATGCCCTGATACTCGTCCGACTGGTATGCCTCGACGGCCCGTTCGTAGGTGGGGAAGCGGACCAGGACGTGGCGCGGATAGTCATTGCCCTCCATCTGCTGATAACGCCCGCCGCGGGCGATGAACTCACCGTCATAGGCGGCTACCACCTGACTCGAGTCTCGAATGTACTCGGCGTACTGGTCGTCGTCTTTCACGTCGACGTGGACGATCCACATTCCTGCCATCACGTCTCCTGGTTGCTCTGACATGAGACGGTACCCGTGGGCGTCCCTGTTCACACCACCAGCACGTGCGGATACGGTACGGAACAAGGGGGTGTAGGGATGCCAGAGAGGCGTCCCCACCCTCACAGTCGCAGATCACCTCGAGCGTGGTGTCCCCCGGGACCGGGTCGGCCAGGCTGTCGCCTACAGGTGAGGTGTCCTGGAGGTATTTGGCAGAGCGCTTCGAGTTGCTCGCTCGTTTGCGTTGGGGCTCGAGACGCGGCCATTCGCCCGGATGTAGATGAGACCCGGGCGGGCGCCTTCGAGCTCGAGGGACGAGCGGATCGAGGTCTCCCTCGATCTCGTACTCATCCAGTCGATCTCGATCCCCTTGGCGGCTGCATTGGCCACGTACCCGACGGCATAACAGAATGCCAAGCCCGGCGAAATGGTGTGCCATGTTCACCACCTCGTTTCATGGGCAGAAGGTGGCGAGACCCTCATCGACGCCCTCTGCCTTCTCTGCCGCTACCACCACAGCCAAGTTCCACCTCGGGCTGATAACCCTCGAGGATCTGGAGATCACCCCGCTTGCCGGAGCGACCCGGCGCCGGAGTACCTAGGGTGGTCACGCTTGATCGCCCCACCTCACGCCCGCTCCCCGAGATCTGGATGCCCGATCACCTGAGGACTCCTATCTCGTTCCTTGCCAGATCGGCTCTTCCCGGAATCGAGTGAAGGTGGAGTGATGACATCTGGGACACGGCAGCTGTCAGTGAAAGTCCGACGCGCCGCCTTGTTCGGTTTGGCGGGTCCGCTGATCTTCGCCCTGGGGATCGTCGTGGCTGGGGCGGTCACCCCCGGTTACTCACATCTCTCCGAGCCGGTCAGCCAGCTGGCTGCTTTCGGGCAGCCATACCCGGCGATCCAGATGACTGGATTCGTGGTGTTCGGGCTCTCCATGCTGGCGGTCGCCTACGGGCTTCGGCATGTGTTGTCGTCAGCCAGATCGGCAACGATCGGCATCTCTCTCGTTGCTCTCGCAGGAGTCAGCATGGTGGGGACGGGGCTGTTCCGAGCGGACCCAATGGGCCAGCAACCGATGAGTGTGTCGGGGACCATTCATATCTCAACTGCGATGATCCTGTTCCTTGCCCTGATCGCAGCCTTCATCGTGCTCAGTCCGGCAATGAAGAAGCTCCAGCCCTGGCGCGACCTGTCACTCTTCTCACTGATAGCGGGGTTGGCGGCTCTCTTCTTCCTCGTCGCCTACAGCGTGGCCTTCGAGCTCCAGCCCCAATGGATGGGAGTGTGGCAGCGGCTGCTCGCCGCCACTCTCGTCATCTGGTTCCTGGTCGTGTCACTACGAGTGAAGAGTCTCGCCGCAGAGACCGACTGACCGGCCACGCCGGGGACGACAGATCACTCCTTCAACCACACCGAGACGTGCTGTCTGCTCTCGGCGGTGAACGGAGCCCCCTGCCAGTCGGCGTGTCGCTCGCTGAGCTGCATCCCAGCCACCTCGGCCATCAGGTCGAGCTCGGCCGGCCACACGTAGCGAAACGGCATCGAGAACTGCGTCATCCCCTTTTCGGTTCGATCGACGTGGTGGGAGACGAGCCTTTGGTTGACCACGTCGTACTCGTCGATGCCCCAGCCCGATGCGTCGGCACGGAAGACCACGTGCGACTCGCCTGGCGGAAGCCGGCGCAGATCGGGGACCGCAACTTCGACCACGAACGCCCCGCCGGGCTCGAGATGATCGGCGGCATTGCGGAAACAGCGCACCTGCTCGGCCTGGGTGGTCAGGTTCATGATCGTGTTGAAGACCAGATAGACGAGGGAGAACGGGCCCTCAACACGGGTGGTGGCGAGATCACCCACGATGACATCGATCGTTTCGCTGCCGGGCTTCTTGGCGAGCTCGTCGAGCATGGGCCGGGAAAGGTCGATGCCGACCACCGCCACTCCCCTCCGGGCCAGGGGTAGGGCAATCCTCCCGGTTCCGATGCCGAACTCCAACAGCCGGCCGCCCCTGCTCCGTTCCACGAGGAAGTCGAGTACCGGATCGACCATGTGGCCGGCGAACATCTCCGAAGCCGACTCCTCGTAGCGAGCGGCGACTTCACGATCGAAGTAGTTCCGTTGTGACACGTCGGTGATCTAAGGACGATCCGACATTCAGTGCGGGTCAATTGCTCGGTCGATCACTGGTCGAAGGGCAGGGAGGGAGCCATGCCGGCTGGCTCCCTCCCGGCGGGCGATCGGCGGCATCTCAAGGCCACCTAGGAAAGGAATGTCCACCGGAGGCACCATCTGACGGGTCACGCTCTATAACTTTCGGTCAGAGGTCGGTCCTGGTGGACACTCTGTATTCAGGGACACCAATCGAGGTATTCCATTGACTGACCGGCGACTTGGAACTACAGACGCAGAGCGGGCATTCGAAGCCCTCTACGCCGCCCATCATCGAGCGGTCCTCGCCTACTGCGCCCGGCGGGCTCCCCGCTGGGATGCTTGGGACGCTGTCGCCGAGGTGTTCCTGGTGGCTTGGCGACGCATCGACGAAGTGCCGCCAGCGGACCGCGCCCGGCCGTGGCTTTTGGGAGTTGCCTACCGGGTGTTGTCCAACCAACGTCGGTCGGCAGCCCGACGGAAGCGACTCGCCGAACGGGCCGCTTCGTCGGGAGTCGCCCCTCGATGGCCCGATGAGGTGGTGGTTCAGAGCGAGGAGGCGCGCCAGGTGACCCAGGCCTTGAAGCGGCTGCGTCCCGCCGACAGAGAGGTCCTCCAACTGACACTGTGGGAGGAGCTGTCTCCGGTTGAGATCGCAGGCGTGCTGGGGCTCTCACGAGGTGCTGTCGACCAGCGTTACTCCCGGGCAAAGCGGAGGCTCGCCCGGGAGTTGGACATGCATCGAAGTGTGGCAAGGCGTGCGATCCGAGTCACGACCGGAAAGCGAGGTGCGGCATGAGCAGGGATCTCGAAGCCCTTGTGCGGCGAGCAAACGTGCTCTCCCGGGACGAGCAGCTCGAGAAGATGTTCGGGGATGACCTGTCGCACCGGCTCCTCGGTCGTATCCGAGACCTCGAGGAGGGTCGCATGACAGACATGACCACAGATGAGCACTACGACGGCGGTGAGCCTCTCGTCGAGATGAAGACCAACGGAGACCGTGGCCTCACCCGCGCCCCGACGAGTTCGGCTCGTGGAGGCCCCCGGCGTCTGGCGCCGGCGGCTCTGGTAGCGGCACTCGCGCTGCTCGTGGGTGTGCCGGTCGGGCTGTTCTTCACTGACAGTCGGCCCAGTCCGGTGGAGATCGCAGAGTCCTATATCGAGGCGAGAAACGCCTCCGACGCCGATCGAGCCCGGGAGCTGGTCGCGGACGACTTCAGGACCACAGAACCACCCGATGGATTCGTTGATGCGGAGGGGATGGAGCTCGCCTTCCAGCAGCACGAGGCCTACGGGTTCCACTACGGAGACGTTGACTGCGACGTGACAGACGAGGCCGGCGGAGTCACCTGGGTGGAATGCGGATACCTGTGGACCACGGAGCTGCACCGGATCGCCAACCAGCCGGCCACACCTGAGAGTATGAGATTCGTCATTGAGGATGATCTCATCCAGGCGGTGGCCCGGGGGCAAAGGAACTTCTCAGAGTGGTGGGATTCGTGGCTCGACTTCCTGGGCTCCGAACACCCCGAGTTCAGGAACGTCGTCGTCCGGGCCCTGCGCAACGAGCCGGAGTCGACCAGGGAACTTGTCGAGGGGCTGCCCGAGCATCTGAACCTCTACCGGGAGTGGGTGGAGAGCGAGGAGGGCTGATCCCAAGCGAAGCGCTCCGGGAGTCTCTCAGGGCAGCACCCGAGAGCTCCCCGGGCCGTTCGCCTGGTGGGATACAGCCGGCCTCATCCGGGTGGGACGTCGCTGGGCGGTCCACCTCCGATCACTTCGAACAGGAGGGCGACGATCGCCCCGATCATGAGGATCCAGAAGATGGTCATGCCGACCGACTGGCTCGGGAAGACGAGCCCCCGGGAGGTGAGCACCCACACCACGGCGGCAATCACCGTGAGCAGGATGACGACTTCCATGACAGCCAACCTACCGAGGAGTTGTAACCGGAGAGGGTCGCCGGTGAGCACCCGGAGACGCTCGCGGCATCGGTGCTCTGTCGCCAACGTGCAGGGGGCCGCGGAATTCGAGACCCCCTGTAATAGCGGCACTGAGTTTGGGCTAACTACAACCCGTGGTGTCACCACACGTCAGGCAGACGTAGCAACTTCCGTTGCGAACGGTCATGTGGCCGCAGTTGGAGCAGGCCGGGGCATCGCCCATGTTCTCTGACAGGGCGGCGTTGGCGACACTCGCATCGCCGTTGGCGGCAGCCACCGACACCTTCTCCCGCTTCGGCGCCCTGATGTCCTCGTCGGGACCGTCGAGGTACTCGACTGCCGACCTCACCGCATCGACGTCGGAGTCGGCGGCGGCGTCGTCGAGCTCGAGTTGGACTCCGGCCTCGACAGCCAAGCCCTGTGGGGGCTCGGGGAGATCGCTCTCACGGTCAGGTGGCACCTGGGCCAGCTCGTCACGTCGCAGGTACTCGACGCCGAGGGCGCGGAACACGTAGTCGACGATCGAATTGGCCATCTTGACGTTGGGATGGCCCTCGACCATGCCTCGGGGCTCGAAGGTCTGGAAGGTGAATGTGTCCACGAACTCCTCCAAAGGCACGCCGTACTGGAGACCCTTGGAGACGGCGATGGCGAAACAGGACAGGATCCCCTTGAGGGTCGCCCCCTCTTTGGCCAAATCGATGAAGATCTCGCCGAGAGTGCCGTCCTCATACTCGCCGGTGCGCAGGTAGACCTTGTGGCCACCCACCCGAGCCTCCTGGTTGAAGCCGGAGCGTCGGGCGGGAAGCAGGAACCGGGGAGGCTTCATCCCCTGGGCGTAGGCCTGGGTCGGGGAGATGCCGGCGGGCAGGTTCCCCCAGTGGATGGTCTTCTCCGCTTCGACGGCGGCGGTGATCGCCTCGTCCTCGTCCTCGTTGCCCTCGCCCTCGTCGGCGGTCGAATTGAGTGGCTGGGCCGCCTTCGAACCGTCTCGGTAGAGGGCCATGGCCTTGAGACCCAGCTCCCAGGAGAGGTGATAGGCACCTTCTATCTCCTCGACGGTCACCTCGTGGGGCATGTTGATCGTCTTCGAGATCGCACCAGAGATGAACGGTTGAGCCACCGCCATCATCTTGATGTGACCGTTGTGGTGGATGAATCTCGTCCCGTACTTGCCGTTCTTGTTGGCAGTGTCGAACACCGAGAGATGCTTCTCCTCGATGTGAGGAGCATCCTCGATGGTCTGCCGTCCGCAGATGTGGTCGTTGGCCTCGGTGATCTGCTGTCTGGTGAATCCGAGTGCTCTGAGCAGGTCGAAGTCCCAACTGGTGTACTCGTCGACGGAGAAGCCGAGCCGTTGCAGGGTCTCCTCGCCGAAGGTGAACACGTTGAAGGCGTGCTTCAGCTCGAACACCGCGGGCAGGGCTGCCTGAACCTTGAGGATGTCCTCCTCGGAGAACCCTTTCTCCAGCAACGTGTCGGTGTTGATGTGGGGAGCGCCCTCGATCGAGCTGGTGCCGACGATGTAGGTGACGATGTCGGAGATCTCCTGGGGCGCGTACCCGAGACGGGTCAGCGCGGGTGCCACCGACTGGTTGACGATCTTGAAGTAACCGCCACCGGCCAGCTTCTTGAACTTGACCAGGGCGAAGTCCGGCTCGACACCGGTTGTGTCACAGTCCATGAGCAGACCGATCGTCCCGGTGGGAGCGAGCACCGTCGCCTGCGCGTTGCGGTAGCCGTTGGCTTCACCCCTCTCTAGAGCCAGGTCCCACGAGGTACGGGCCGCTGCCAACAGGTCTTCGGGGCACGACTCGGGGTCGATCCCCATGACCTTCGTGGAGATGTTGTGGTAGTCGTCGCCGTCGTAGGCGGCAACCCGGTGGTTGCGGATCACCCGGAGCATGGCGTCGCGGTTCTCCTCGAACTTGGGGAACGGCCCGACGACTTCCGCGACCTCCGCAGAGGTGGCATACGAGTACCCGGTGAGCACCGAGGTGATCGCCCCGGCGATGGCCCGTCCCTCGTCGGAGTCGTAGGCGATGCCTTGACGCATCAGCAGCGACCCGAGGTTGGCATAGCCGAGACCGAGGGTCCGATAGTCGTGGGAGCCCTGGGCGATCTCCTTCGAGGGGAAGTGGGCCATGGCCACCGAGACCTCGAGGACGATGGTCCAGAGACGGATGGCGTGCTGGTAGGCGTCGATGTCGAAGGTGCCGGTCTCATCGTCATAGAGCCTGACCAGATTGATCGAGGCCAGGTTGCATGCGGTGTCGTCGAGGAACATGTACTCGCTGCACGGGTTTGACGCATTGATCCGGCCACCTGCCGGGCTGGTGTGCCACTCGTTGATCGTGGTGTCGAACTGGAGGCCGGGGTCGGCGCAGGCCCAGGCGGCCTCTGCGATCTGGTTCCACAGCTCGCGGGCCGTGACCGTCCTGCGCACCGAGCCATCGGTGCGGTTGATCAGATCCCAGTCACGGTCCTCCTCGACCGCCTTGATGAAGTCGTAGGTGACCCGGACCGAGTTGTTCGAGTTCTGCCCGGACACGGTGGCGTAGGCCTCTCCGTTGAAGTCGGCCGGGAAGCCCCCATGTTGGATCAGGACCTTGGCCTTCTCCTCCTCGATTTTCTTCCAGTCGACGAAGGTCTCGATGTCGGGATGGTCGACGTCGAGGATCACCATCTTGGCGGCACGGCGGGTGGTCCCCCCGGACTTGATGGCACCGGCGGCGCGATCGCCGATCTTGAGGAAGGACATCACGCCCGAGGACTTGCCTCCGCCCGAGAGCAACTCGCCCTCGGCCCGGATAGCGGAGAAGTTGGACCCGGCGCCGGAGCCGAACTTGAAGATACGGGCCTCACGAAGCCAGAGATCCATGATGCCGCCCGGGTTGACCAGATCGTCGGTGACTCCGTTGATGAAGCAGGCGTGGGGGGCGGGTCGGCTGTACGAGTCGGGAGACTCGACCAGCTCTCCGGTCTCGTCGTCGACGTACCAGAACCCCTGAGCCGGGCCGGTGATGTCGTAGGCGTGGTTGAGGCCGGTGTTGAACCACTGTGGTGAATTGGGGGCGGCGATCTGGGCGGCGAGCATGTACTTGAGCTCGTCCTCGAAGGCGTCGGCGTCGTCGGTCGAGGCGAAGTAACCCTCTTTCTCGCCCCAATGACGCCAGGTGCCGGCGAGACGGTCGAAGACCTGCTTCGAGGAGCGCTCCGGCCCGGTGACGGGATTGCCGTCCTCGTCCAAGATCTGGTTGCCCTCGTCGTCGACCTGGGGGACACCGGCCTTGCGGAAGTACTTGGACACCATGATGTCCGACGCCACCTGGCTCCAGCGGGCCGGGATCTCGGCGTCGGTCATCTCGAACACGATCGAACCATCGGGGTTGGTGATGCGGGAATCTCGGTGCGACCACTCGAACTGGCTGTAGGGGTCGGTTCCGGCCTCCGTGAAGCGTCGGGTGATCCGCAGGCCTTTGCTCATGTATTCCTCCTCGACCGGGGTCCGCCCCTCCCTACCGGGATCTGTCAGGACGGGTTCATTCTCAACTCCAACCACAAGATGTTGTGGTCTGGGGGGAAGTGACCACTAGATCTTGTATGGACTCCAATACTGTAATTACACCAGTGTCATCCGTCAACCATCAGTTTTCCACAGGCGCGACAGACCTGTAATGGCATCGTCAGCCGGATGCCGACGGGGGAAGTAGAGGTCAGCGGCATGCACCGGGGGGAAGTGAGGCTGACGATAAACCGTCGCCGATCCAGCGGTCCACCGGTTTCGTTCCTGGCTTTTCGCGGTCTCCGCGGGTCAGTCCACGTCGACGTCGATGTCGAGAGCGCCATCGTCCCATCGGACCTCGACCCGGACGTCGGTATCTGCGCTCTCGAACTCCACCCGCACCCGGGGCGGGCCCGGGTCGTCGACCTCCACCGAGAAACCAGGCGCCGGAGTGGCCGCCTGAAGTTCGGCCTCGCCAGGGCGGTAGCGGACCACCACCACACCGCCGGGCGTTGTCACGGTGCGGAGGCTCCACGAGGCGGTGGCGATCGATGACGTGGAGGAGGATGTGGAAGTGACCGAGGTCGTGGATGGACCAGGCGATGTCGAACTCGACGTGGTGGCGCCGGGGATGGTCGTCGTGGTCGGAGCCGGCGCTGCTGTGGAGCTGACGTCGGCGGCGGGGGAAGTCGTGGATCCCGAGGGGTCCTGTGGCGTGTCGAGGGTAGGGGCCACCGCCACAGGCCCCTCGCCCACCTGGGAGTCGGCGAGGCCGACGATCTGCCAGGCGAGGACGGTGGCTACGACCAGGGCCACGACCCATGCGGCTGCCATGCGCCAGGAGATCATGCGTCGATTGTCCCAGGCTCACCAGCAACGAGGAGTCAACGGAGTCTCAAGGTTCCCTCAAGACGACGATGCGGAGACGACGGTGGTCGTAATCTCACACCGTGCCACGGATCGTCCTCATCGAAGACGACGTCGAGATCAGACGACTCGCCGCCGGCGCTCTCGCCGAGCAGGGCCATGACGTCGAGAGCGCCGACCGTGCCCTCGAGGGTCTGGAGCTGGCGGTCAAGGGCAATCCCGACCTGGTGGTGCTCGACCTCGGACTTCCCGATATCGACGGGACCGAGCTCCTGGCGATGATCCGCGCCGTCAGCCAGGTCCCGGTGATCGTGATCACCGCCCGGGGAGCCGACGAGACGGTGGTCGCCACCCTGGACTCCGGCGCTGACGACTATCTGGTGAAACCCTTTTCGATGACCCAGCTGGAAGCCCGGGTGAGAGCTGTGCTCCGCCGCCGCGGCGGTGGGGTGCAGGAGAGCAGGATCTCAGTCGGAGAGTTGGTGGTCGACGTCCCCGCCCGCACCGCCACCCTCGGCGGCGAGACCCTCGACCTCAGCCCCAAGGAGTTCGACACGCTGCGAACTCTGGTCGAGCATGCCGGCGAGGTGATGACCAAACGCGAGCTGCTCGCCGAGGTGTGGCGCGAGCCATACGGCGGGTCCGACCACACCGTCGACGTTCACATCTCCTGGCTGCGCAAGAAGCTCGGTGAGACCGCCCAGCAGCCCCGATACATCCACACGGTCCATGGCGTCGGGGTGAAGCTGGTCGACCCCGATCAGTGAGACGCAGACTCGTCCTGCTCAGCTTGGCCACGACGGTGCTGGTCGTGGTGGCCTTCGTCGTGCCGCTCGGGCTCTTGGTTCGGAGACAGGCCGCGGACAGCGCCAAGGTGGCCGCAGAGCGGGACGCCCAGTCGGTGGCAGGGCTGGTCGCTCTCGCCTCGGGAGTCGGTGCCGGCTCCGCTGCGGTGGCCTCGGCCCTCGGGGACCTTCCCGAAGGGACCATCGTCGTTCTCGACGGCGACGTCCTCGGCGAGCCGCGTCAGGGGCAGGGCTCACTGGCAGCGGTGGCGGCCCAGTCCCGGAGCACCGTGGTCGACGAGGTGGACGGCGGCTGGGAGATCGCTCTCCCCGTGGTGAGTGTGTCCGGTGTCGCCGTGGTCGACTCGTTCGTCACCAGCGCCGAGCTCACTTCGGGGGTGATGACGGCGTGGGCCCTGCTCGGGCTGCTCGGCTTGGTCCTCATCGGCTTGGCGGTCTGGATCGCTGACCGTCTCGGCGGGAGCCTCACCAGCCCCATCGCCGACCTGGCCAGGTCCGCCCATCGGCTGGCAGAGGGCGACCTGAGCGTCCGGGTCGAGCCGTCCGACCCCGAGGAGCTGCGAGAGACCGGGGAGGCGTTCAACTACCTCGCCGAACGTCTCGACCAGCTGTTGGCCGAGGAGAGGGAGAGCGTCGCCGACCTCTCCCATCGCTTGCGCACACCCCTCACCTCATTGCGTCTCCAAGCCGAGGCCCTGGGCTACGAGGAGGAGCGCAAGGCGATGATCGGCCAGGTCGATCGTCTCGAGCACGCCATGAACCAGGTGATCGACCTGGCACGGTCGCGGGCGGCGCAGGAGCCCGGCGAGTGCGACCTCGACCGGGTGGTCTCCGAGCGTGTCACCTTCTGGAGCGTCCTCGCCGAGGAGCAGGACCGCGACCTGACTTCCGAGCTGGCAGCCGCCGGGGCCAAGGTCCCGCTGAGCTCCGAAGACCTGGGAGTAGTGATCGACACCGTCGTCGGAAACGTCTTCGCCCATACCTCGCCCGGCACGGCATTCACCGTCCATAGCGGGGCGACTCCGGCTCCATGGTTCGAAGTCGCCGATCGGGGGCCGGGGTTCGGAGGGCAGCCGCTGGTCGAACGCGGCGCCAGTGGGTCGGGCTCGACCGGGCTCGGCCTCGACATCGTGCGCAAGACCGTCCAGGCGGCCGGGGGAACCGTGGATGCCCACGACCGCCCCGGGGGAGGGGCGGTCGTGAGGGTCAGCTTCGGCTGAGAGTCAGCGCAGGTCGACTTCGATCTCCACCTCGACCCGGCCGTTCTTCAGCCGGGCCTCGAACTCGGCCTCGGCCTCGAGCCCTGAGGTGAGCTCGAGCTCGATGCGGTCGGGCTCGATCTTGTTGCGCTTCACCTTCCAGCCGGGAGCCGAGACGGAGACCAAGATGAGCTGGCCGGATCTCACCTCCAGGGTGACGGTCCCGACCCCAGGGATCAGGTGGGTGGTCACACCATCTGGAACCTGCCTGGCGTCACTGTCGGCGAAGCTGGTCGAAGTCGAGGAGGCGACGGAGGTCGACGTCGTCGAACTGAGACTCGTCGAGGTCGTTCCAGCGATGCTGGTCGAGGTCGAAGCATTGGCGCTCGTCGAGGTCGATGCCGGCATGCTCGTAGACGGGGACGAGTTGGGGACGGTCACCTCGGTCGACGGTGTGGACACATCAGCCGAGACTCTGGCAGAAGTGTCGCTCTCAGCCGTGACCGACGTCGACGTCGCATCGCCACCGGCCCAGGCCACACCGACCACCGCCATCCCGGCGACGACCGCCGTGAACATGGCGAACATCTTCTTGACCATCAGTTACCTCCTTTGGTGAACCGTGAGCACCACTGTGCGTCGCTCCACGTCAGGAGGTCTTCAGACAGTGCTCAAGGAGTCCTCAAGATCCCGCTTCGACCGTTCTGTGCGGGTTTACCACCGACAGGTGCAAGTCAACCCGCACAGAACGGCTCCGGTTACCGGGCCGGGTGGTCCCAGGCGTCCTCCGGCCGGCCGGTGTCGATGCTCCAGCGGGGGAGGAAGAACTGGACGATGGGACCGATGAACACGGCGAAGGCGATGGTCCCGACGCCGAACGTTCCGCCCAACAGGATTCCCGCGATCAACACCAGGATCTCGAGGCCCCATCGGGTGACCCGGATCGACGGACCGCGTCGGGCGATGGCGGTCATCACCCCGTCGCGTGGTCCGGGCCCGAGATTCGCACCGATGTACATGCCCGATGCCAACCCGATGAGGATGATCCCTGCTGCCAGCATGACCGTCTCGAGCCAGACGTTGGGCGGGCGAGGGATGACCAGGACCCCGAGGTCGATGACCACCCCGATGACTATGGCGTTGAGGACCGTGCCGATCCCGTAGCGCTCGCGAAGCGGTAGCCACAGGAGGAGGACGACGAAGGAGATGATGATCGACCAGATCCCCACGGTGAGACCGAACTGCTCGGTGAGCCCCTGGTGGAGGACGTCCCAGGGAGGCAGCCCCAACTCGGACTGCAACATCAAGGCGATGCCCAACCCGAACAACACCAGACCGACGTTTAGTTGGATCATGCGGCGGCGCAGGTTCCTGCCGCTCACGGAGATGAACATGGCCGCGGCACGCTAACAATGACCTCGACGAACCGACAGGAGACCTCATGGCAATCGATTTCACCGTCAGCGACGCGGCCGGGGAGCCTTGGGCCCTCTCCCAGCACCTCGATGCCGCGGTGGTGCTCACATTCCAGCGGGGAGATTTCTGAAGCTACTGTCACGGCCAGTTGGCCGTCATGGCGCAGCGGCACGGTGAGTTCCTGGAGCGGGGGGCGCGCGTCTTCGCCATCAGCGCCGACACTGCACCGATGAACGCCGCCATCGTCGAGAAACTCGCCCTCCCCTTCCCCATCCTCGCCGACCCGGGGCGGGACCTCCTGATCACACCGCTCGGGTTCGCCGACGAGACCGATCCCCGGGAGATCGCCCGTCCGGGGGCGGCCGTCTTCTCTCCCGAGGGCGACCTGATCTACTCCATGGTCGGACGCGACTACGCCGATCGTCCCGAGGAGGATGTCCTCCTGGAGCAAGTGACGTCGTTGGGACTGTCCCCGACCAGCCAGGGCCCTCCGAAGGTGGGCGTGGTGGAGCCCGGGGAGAAGGCGGTGCCCTTCGAAGGTCTCCCTCACTACTTCCGTGGGGCCAAGTTCACCGCCCTCGCCATCCGGCGACGTCATCGCGACCTCGGCGAAGACTTCGCTGACGACACCACGGCCTATCTGGCGATGGTCGAGCGCTATCTCGATGCATTGACCGAGGTGGAGGAGCGCAGGGAATAACCTCGCCCCATGGAGGGGCCAAAGGTCCAGTTGTTCGTCACCTGCCTGGTCGACTCCCTCGCACCCGAGGTCGGCCGGGCCACGGTCGACGCGCTCGAGAAGGGCGGTTGCGTCGTGGAGTTCCCTCTCGACCAGGGATGCTGCGGCCAGCCCGCCTTCAACGTCGGGCTCGTCGATCATGCCCGGTCGATGGCCGCCCACACCCTCGAAGTGCTCGACGCGACCGAAGGCCCGATCGTGGTCCCGTCGGGATCATGTGCGGCGATGATCGCTCGTCACTACCGCGGGCTCTTCAACGACGCCGACCGGGCCCAACAGGTGATCCGGATCTCCTCGAGGATCCGCGAGCTGACCCAGTTCCTCGTCGATGATCTCGAAGCAGAGATCACCGCCTCTTGCCAAGGCTGCACCATCGCATACCACTACTCCTGTCACGGTCTGCGTGAGATGGGCCTGGACCATCAGGCAGACCGGCTGCTCCAAGATGTGGAGCGCGTCGACCTCGAAGGGGCGACCGAATGCTGCGGATTCGGCGGCCTCTTCTCGGTGGAGATGCCTGCGGTCTCCGAAGCGATCATGGACGTCAAACTCGACCAGATCGAGGCGTCGGGGGCGAATACCGTGGTGGGCTCGGACATCTCCTGTCTGCTGCACATCGAGGGAGGGCTTCGCCGTCGCGGCTCCCCAGTGGCGGTCAAGCACATCGCGCAACTCATCGGCGACGACTCGTGAGCCAGCCCGTCACCTTCCTCTCCCGGGCCGAGGCCCTGATCGGCACCCATGAAGCCGACGCAGTGGCCCGAGGCGTCCGCAACTTCGTCGCTCTGCGTGAGCAGTCGATGGATGAGTTCCCGCAGATCGAGAAGCTGCGCCACCGGGCCCGGGCAGTCCGGCTCCATTCGCTCAAGCACCTCGACCGTCTCCTCGCCCGATTCGCCGACCAGTTGGAGGAAGCCGGCGGGCGGGTCCACTGGGCCGGTGACGCCGCCGAGGCGCGTGAGATCACGGCCCGGATACTCGCCGCGGCGAACGCCCGCCTCGTGGTCAAGTCGAAGTCGATGGTCTCCGAAGAGATCGAGATCAACCGTCATCTCGAATCCCTCGGCCTCGAGGTCCTCGAGACCGACCTCGGCGAGTTCATCGCCCAACTCGCCGGCGACACTCCCTCGCACATCATCGCCCCGGTCCTCCACATGACCAGGGAGGACGTGGGTCTGCTGTTCACCGAGAAACTGGGAGTCTCCTACACCAGTGACCCGTTCGAGCTGAATCGGATCGCGCGCTTCCACCTCCGTGACGTCTTCCTGCGCGCTGACGCCGGCATATCCGGGGTCAACATGGCGGTGGCCGAGTCAGGCTCGATCGTGCTGGTGACCAACGAAGGCAACGGCCGGCTCACCACCACGGCCCCGCGGCTGCACATCGCCCTCATGGGCATGGAGCGAATCGTCTCCGGGTGGTCAGACGCCGCCGTCGTCCTCGAGACCCTGGCCCGATCGGCAACTGGACAACGTCTCTCGGTCTACACCAGCGTGATCACCGGGCCGCGACGCGAGGGGGATCCCGATGGCCCCGAGGAGGTCCACGTGATCGTCATCGACAACGGACGCTCCCGGATACTCGCCGGGGAGACCGCCGAGATACTCGCCTGCATCCGATGCGGGGCCTGTCTCAACGTGTGCCCGGTGTTCCGCACCGCGGGAGGGCACGCCTACGGCACCGTCTATTCGGGTCCGGTGGGGTCGATCGTCACCCCGGGACTGCATGGCATGGACCCCTGGTGGGATCTTCCCTACGCCTCGACACTCTGCGGTGCCTGCGAGGAGGTCTGCCCGGTGCGCATCCAGATCCCGAAGATGCTGCTCGGGCTCAGGGAGCAGGCCGCCGCGGAAGGACGTCTTCCCGGATGGCTCGACAAGGGCATGTCTCGTTATGCCCGGACCAGCGCGGATCCGAGGCAATGGTCGAGGGCCAAGAAGTGGGCGTCACGGCTCGGCGGCCTCATCTCCACGCGGGGCTGGATACGGCGCTTGCCCGGGCCGGGGCGTGGCTGGACCCGGGGGCGTGACATGAGGCGTCCCGCCCGGGAGTCCTTCAACGACTGGTGGAGATCACACCGTGGAACGTGACGCCTTCCTCACCCGTGTCGGCCGGGCATCCTTGACCTCGGTGCTGCCCGACCCTCCCCGCGTCGCCGGCTCGCTCAGGGAGCCCGATGGCATCGACCTGCTCGAATTGTTCCGGGCGCGGGCCCAGGCGGTCAACGCCGTCATCCACGGGCCGGTCAGCCGTCATGGCGTTCCCCGCGCGGTGGCCGCCATCGCCGGAGGACATGACGCAGAGACCTTCGTGACGTGGGACGACCTCCCGGTCAGCGGTGTGGCGGCCACGCTGCAGTCGGCCGGGGTGAGGCGAGTCGACCATTGGGTCCCCGACAAGGACCGGGCCGAGCACAACCTGTCCTACCGCGACCTCGACATGGGCGTCACCGGGGCGCATGCCGCCCTGGCCGAGAGTGGCAGCCTGGTGCTCATGCACGGCGAGGGGAGACCTCGCATGGCCAGTCTCATCCCTGACGTCCACATCGCTCTGCTCGAGGTGGCTGCCGTCGAGTGGACGTTGGCCTCCTGGGCGGAGAAAAACCCCGATTTGGTGGCGGAGACGACGAATCTGGTGGTCGTCACCGGTCCGAGCCGGACCGGAGACATCGAACTTCAGCTCAATCTCGGTGTTCACGGGCCGAGACATGTCCACATCGTGATGATCAGATGAGAGGCCTCCAACCACCACCGAAGACCGACAAGCCCAGCCGGCTGGCGGCTCGCTTCATGACGTTGCTTGTCTTCGCCGCTGGAGCAGGGATAGCCGTGTACACCGCGGCAACCAACCAAGCCGCCGATCTCAGCGAGGATCTGCGCCCGGTGACCCTCGAGCTCGAAGACTCCACCGACATTGGGGGGTTCGTCACCAGCGCCCGGGTCGACGAAGGCGGGCCCGATCCGGTTGTGATCCTCCACGACGACGACATCACCGGAGGGTTGATCCTCGACGGTGTCGCCGCAAGTCTCGGCGATGCCTACCACGGTGTCCGCATCGATCTCCCCGGCTTCGGTTACTCGACCCGCATGCCCCTCGAAGGCACCCACCACACGGTGACCGGCATCGCCGACCGCCTCGCCCAGGTGCTCGAGGAGCGTTTCGGTGGCCCGGTGCCCGTCGTCGGTGTCGGCCTGGGAGGAGAGGTCGGTGCCGAGCTGGCCCACACCTACCCCGATCTCGTCGAGGCCCTGGTGATGGTGGATGTCGACTTCTGGTCCCCTCCATCGTTTGCGGCCGGGCTGCAGAGTCTTCCCTGGCTGGGAAAGGCGGCCACCTACACCTGGGAGACCGGGGGTAGGTTCGCTCTTCGCAATTGGGCTCCGTACTGCGATGAGGGAGGGTGGTGCCCGACGGGGGACCACGTCGCGGAGCGTTTGGTGATCATCGAACTGGAGCGGACCACGGACTCGCTCCATGCCTTCCGGAGCACCAGGGAGGCCGCCCTCGCCTCGGCCAACCTCGATCAGATCACCGTGCCGACCGTCTATGTGTGGAGCACCCAGGGCGAGGTCGACGAAGACATCGTCGACCGGCTCACCGAGGAGATGTCAGCCTTGAGGATCGTCGAGTCGGCCACGTTCCAGGCCCATCTCGAGGATCCGGCCACGGTGGCCGAGGCTCTGACGTTGGCCACCGGTCGATAGCTGCGTTCACGGACGGTGGGCGAGGAACACGATCTCTTGGTCAGGCCGGTCGGGAGCATCACGCACTTCGTCGAGAACGAAGCCGGTTGCCGCAAGGGAGTCTTCGATGGCCGGCAAGTTGTGAAACCGCAGCGTCGAGGACGACTCGAAGGTGGAGCCGTCCGATTCGAAGATGATCTTCCACTGGAAAGTGACCAACTCCCCGACGACGTCCGTCACCTGATTCCAGGTGCGGACCATGCCCACCTCCGGGATGTCCTCGACCTGGGTGGTCTTCTCTATCGTCCAATGTTCCCAGGCTCGTCGAGTCGGGTCCCTGGTCTCGAACACCAGGTGACCGCCCGGTCGTAGCGATGCGTGGAGCAGCTCTCAGGGTCTCGATCCACTCACGGTCGGTGAGGAACACCTGGGCGACGTTGGCGGTCATGAAGACGGCATCGACCCGGAGCGGGGGAAGGTCGACGACGTAGCCATGGATCCAATGCACACGATCGCCCCCTGGTTTGGAGCGGGCGATGTCGAGTGACCCTCGGGCCGGATCCAGTGCGGTGACTTCGACACCACGTCGGGCGAGCATGCAGGCAAAGGTTCCGGTGCCACAACCTATGTCGAGCACCGCCCGAGCTCCGAGGTCGTCCACCATGGCGTCATAGACATCCAAATCGCCCCGATCGGGATCGAGGGGGTCGTACACCGCGGCGAGCCGTGGGTCGTCGAAGATGGGGTCGGGCACTGCCCGGTGACGATACGGCCTCACCGCGCGCCGAGGAGCCAGGTCAGGGGTGGAGCAGCACTTTCCCGGTGGTGGCGCGCCCTTCCAACGCCCGATGCGCCTCGGCCGCCTGTTCCAGCGGGTATGTCGCGCCGATGCGGACGTCGAGGCTCCCCTCCACGATCCAGTCGTAGAGATCGCTCACCCGCCCCATCAACTCGTCGCGGGTGCTCATGTAGTGCGCCATGGTCGGTCGGGTGAGAAAGATCGAGCCCTTCTGGGCGAGCAGCAAAGGTGAGACCGCCGGGACCGGGCCCGATGCGTTCCCGAACGTGACCATCATGCCGCGGGGGCGGAGCAGATCGATCCCGTCGTCGAAGGTGGTTGCCCCGACCCCGTCGTAGACGACGTCGAGGGGATTCGGCCCGTAACGGGTCTCGATCTCTTCCTTGAAGTCCGCCTCGGTGTAGATGATCACATCATCGGCCCCGGCCCGGCGACTCAATTCCGCTTTCTCCTCCGAGCCGACGGTGGTGATGACATGAGCACCCCGCTTCTTGGCGATCTGGGTGAGCAACAACCCGACTCCACCGGCTCCGGCGTGAATCAGACAGTGGTCACCTTCGGTGAGGGGGAACGTGGAGTTGGCCAGATAGTGGGCGGTGGTCCCCTGGAGCAGCACTGCCGCGGCGATGTCGGTCTCCACGCCATCGGGGATCGGGATCGCCTTCTCGGCGGGGACCAGGTGCCGTTCGCGGTAGCTTCCCAGGACGTTCGTCCAGGCCACCCGGTCCCCGACCTCGAAACCGCCGACACCGTCACCCACCGAATCGACCGTGCCGGCTCCTTCCAGGCCCGGGGTGAAGGGCAGGTCGAGCGGGTAGAGCCCTTCGCGGTGGTAGGTGTCGATGAAGTTGACCCCGGCAGTCTCCACGTCGACCAGTAGTTCCTCAGCACTCGGAGTGGGATCGTCCACCTCCTCGACGAGGAGTCTGTCGGCTCCACCGGTTTCACGGACCAGTATCGCCCTCACGCTTTCTCCACCCTCCATCCTCTCTTCTCGAGCTCATCGGCCAGGATCGAGTCGGGTAGATGGGAGAGATCCAGCCGGTCCCTCTCCGTCCCGAGCAGACGTTCGATCGGGTCGCGCACCGTCCGCGCCCAGGCCGATCCCTTCGCCTCGGCCTCCAGGGTCAGCGTGGCGTCGGCGTTGACGGTGTACACCTTCGCCATGCTCTGCGGGTTTCCCCGGGATCCTCTCTCTCCGTACACCAGTAGCACCGACCCCGCCGGCACGTCCTGGATGCCCCCGGCGGCGACGAACGAACCGTCGAATGCCCATCCCGAAGACTTGGATGTGTCGACGTTGACGACCACTTTCGCCCAGTTCTTGTGTCTCTCGTCACCCGCCAGAGGTATGTCGACGGCGACGATCACCGATCCGTCCATCGATAGGTAGCGTAGGCCAGACACCGCACCGAGGGCCCCTGACGATTTACCCTGGGCCCATGGCCAAGCTCCGATTGTTCGCCAGCCTCCGTGAGATCGCCGGAACCTCGCGGCTGGACGTGCCTGCCGAGACGGTCGGTGGGGTGGTGGAGGCTGCCAGCGACAAGTTCGGTCCCGACTTCGCTCGTGCCACCGAGACCGCACGGGTTTGGCTCAACGGACAGGAAGCCGAGGCTTCGGAACGAGTCGGCGACGACGACGAGGTCGTCATCCTTCCCCCGGTGTCGGGTGGGAGCCAGCCGGCCGCCATCGCTCCATCGGATTTGGCCGGTTTCCTCCCGCTGGTCGTCGCCGTCGTCGCCGTGCTGGCCAACCTGCAGGAGCAGCCGATCTGGGCCGCGGCCCTGGTGGCAGTGCTGTCGGGTTGGGCGGTCGACGTTGGTAACTCCTTCATGTCACGCCGGCGCGCCTTCGCTCCCCTCGCGGTGGCGACCGCGGTGGCCACTTCGACCCTGGCCGCCCACATCCTCGGACCCACCGGCTACGGCCTCTCGGTAGCCCTGGCGGTGGCCGTCGTGCTGGGCTGGGCCGTGGCCTTCCCCGCCTACCGGCAGGCGGAGGTGTTCGCCCCGACCTTCTTGGTCGGGCTGCTGGGTGCGCTCGCGGCCGCTTCGCTGATCCTGACCCGCTCGTCGTTCACCCCGGACCCCCAGGCGATCGACGTCTTCCTGGTTGCGGTCATCGCCGGGGTGGCCCTGGGGGCTCTGGTGGGTCGTCTCCCGGCGATCCCTTTCCTCGACCGGTTCTCGACCACCGCGATCGCCTCGGTGCTGGCAGCCCTGGCGGTGGCATCGCTGTGGGATCTCGACGTCGTCGGCTACCTGCTCGTCGGGGTTGGGATCGCGGTGGCTCTCGTCGCCGGCCAGGGTCTGTCCTCGATGCTGCGGACCGGCGGTGTCATGCTCACTGAGCGCCCCCCCGGCTTCTTCCCCTCGCTCGACGGTGTGGTCCTGGCCGCTGCCGTCTACTTCCCTTTGATCCGCCTCGTCCTCTGAGGCGCGATAGTGGTGCCCCGGCCGGGATGTGAGGGTCCATAGAGCGGGGGTGGGAGCAGGGGAGCGGTACCGGCTCCTGCGAGGGAGGGCACGACGTCACGTCCTCACTGACTTCAACAACACCCGAGCCCTGGTTAGCATTTCGGGCCAATGGCTGCCTCGAAGACGCCAGCACGCGTCTTGATCGTCATCTTCCTCGTGGCACTGGTCGGATCCCTATTTCCCATGGTCTCCGGTGCGGTCACGAGATCCCAAGTGGATGAGGCCTGTCGAGACTCCCAGGATCAGCTGGCTGCCTATCGGGTCGCCCGGACGGCATTCGAGGAGGCAGCGCTCGACTACGAGGCGGCTCTCAACGAGGTGGCGCGTCTCGAGTACAAGCAGGGCCGGATCCAGGCATCGGTGGACTCTCACTCGGAGGGCTACGAACGGGTTCAGGACCAGCTCGAAGAGCAGGCCGTCCAGATGTACATGATGGGAGGGTTCAACAACCCGGGGATCATCCTCTCGGCGTCCTCGGTGGATCAGGTGATGACCACCTCGGAGTTCCTCAACTCAGCCACCTTGGGTGGACAACAATCGATCAACGACATCGTGGCCGCCAAGGGAGAGCTGACCCGGTACCAGGGCGAGCTCGACACCGTCCACGACGAGCTCAGCGCAGCCGAGGCCGAGTCCCTCGGCATCCTCAACCGCCAGCAGGATGCCATGGAGGCGGAACAGGCCGCATACGCGCGGCTCAGTGACCGCTGTAAGCAACTGACCGCCCAGTACGAGCGGGAACAGGAGGAGCGTCGGCAGAGGGAAGCGCAGCGGAGGGCCGGATCGGTCCAGGTGGGTTCGTTCATCTGCCCGTTCACCCCGGGGCGGACCTCGTTCATCGACTCCTGGGGCTTCCCCCGCCCCGGTGGCCGCACCCACAAAGGCGTCGACATGTTCGCCGCCCGCGGCGAGCCGATGTACGCGGTCCAGGCCGGGACCGCCGGGACATCGAGCAACCGGCTCGGGGGGTTGACCGTTCACCTGCGGGCCGACACCGGCTTCACCTACTACTACGCCCACCTCGACAGCTTCGCCTTCTCGGGAAGCAAGCGGGTGGCCCAGGGTGAGGTCCTCGGCTACAACGGCAGCTCGGGGAACGCCCGGGGGATCAGCCCCCACCTCCACTTCGAGATCAGACCCGGCGGCGGAGGGCCGGTCAACCCTTATCCCACGGTGCGGGCAGCCTGTTACTAACCTGGCCGGCGTGACCGACAAGCGCCGCCGTATCGACATCGTCCTCGAGCCCGAGTATCTGGACGGGCTCCCGGAGCTGGATCTGGCCGAGGTGCGAAGTCGCCGTGACACCGCAACCGACGTGGAAGCCCAGATCTCGTACTACCGGCGCCTGCTCCACGGGCGCATGGATCTCCTCGACTTCGAGCAGAGGAGACGTCGGGGCCAGGAGGAGCGTTCGATCCTGGAGGCACTTCCCGACATCCTCGCCAAGGGGATGGTCCTCGGGACCGAGCCTGTCCTGAAGCACATCGAGACCATGCCGCCCCTTCCCTCCGTGACGGGTCGGCGGCTCATCGACAAGATCATGGACGACGGTGTCCTCGCCAATCTCCCCGAGCTCAGCGACGACGAGATCTCCGAGGCGATCGAGCGTCTCCGTGAGGTGGAGACCCAGCTGTCCGGTCAGCGCAGACAGCTCCATCAGGTCATCGACACGCTCCAGGACGAGATGGTCTCCAGGTACAGGAGCCAGCAGGACGGGGCGCAGGTCAGCGGCTGACCTTGCTTGCTGAGCAGGTCAGATCGGGGCTCGTCGAGACCTCACATGAAGGTGCCGTGGCCGTGGTGGGCCGTGACGGCGCCCTGGTCGCATCCTCGGGCGACATCGACCGGCCCTTCTACATCCGCTCTTCCGCCAAGCCGTTCCAGGCAACGATCTCCCAGGAGGCAGGGGCCGGGCTCAGCCCTCTGGAGATGGCGATGGCCTGCGCTTCGCATCGAGGATTCCCGGCCCACATCGCTTTGGTCGAGTCGATGCTCGGGCGGGCGGGTCTCGACGAGTCGGCTCTGGGATGCCCTCCCGACTGGCCGCTGGGAAGCGCCGCCCGGGAGATGGCCATTGCCTCTGGGCCCTCGGGCAAGCGGAGGATATGGCACAACTGCTCGGGCAAGCACGCCGCATTCCTGCGGGCATGTGTCGCATCGGGGTGGCCGACGGAGTCGTACTTGTCACCAGGTCACCCGTTGCAGAGACAAGTCATCGATCTCGTCTCCGAATTGGGTGAGTACCCCTCCGAGCCGGTGGGGATCGACGGATGCGGCGCCCCGGTCCTGCGGACGACGGTCAGGGCGATGGGACTGCTTTTCGCCCGGTTGGCGACCGAACCCCGGTTGCAGGGGGCCTTCACGGCGATGCACCGCTATCCAGCCCTCGTCGGCGGGAACGGTGCCAGCGATACCGAGATCGCCATCGTGACCAATTCGGCGGCGAAGGGTGGTGCCGCCGGCTGTCTTGGCATCGCAGTCGAGAACCGCCTCGGCATGGCGGTCAAGAGCTGGGACGGACTCGGCATCGTCACCGGGGTGGCGGCGGTGGCCGCCCTGGAGGAGCTCGGCTGTCTGACGGCAGTGGCTCTCGACGCTCTCCAGCCCGTGCTGCATCCCCCGGTCTCCGGCGGTGGAGTCACCGTCGGTCGCTACGAGCCGCGCCTCAGACTGGAGCCGGCATGAGAGCTGTGCTCGAGGAGCGGATCCGGCTCTGGTTGGAGGACGAGGAGAGCTCGGTCGAGTACGCCGAGGAGGTCGAGGGACGCTGGGCGGTTCGGATGCGCCAGGAGACCCGGGATGCCACGACGGTCTGGTTCGACATCGGAGAGCGGAGCCTCCAGTTCGAGGCGTACGTCCTGCCCGAGCCCAACGCTCCGGCCGAGGTCCATCGGCAGGCCCTGGTGCGCAATGCCCGCGCCTGGCGCTGCTACTTCGCCCTCGATGCCGAGAACGCCGTCGTCCTCCGGGGACGCATCGCCGCCGAGTCGGTAACCATCGAAGAGCTCGACCGTGTGCTCGGTGAGGTTTATGACACCATCGAGCTGGCGTTCCGTCCCATGGTTCGCGCCGCCTTTCCGGGTCGCGAAAAATCGCCCTAGAAACTTGTGAACATGCCCATGTGGACAAACCCTGTGGAAAACCCCGAATGCTGTTGGTAACCGACCGATCCGAGTTTGTCTGCGATATATGGTGATAGGAGACGCTCATGAAGTCTCCTGACGAGGTCGTTGATCTCGGTCTGGCAGCGGCGTACATTCCGACCAGGCAAGCGCCCCAGAGGCAGGCCGGAGAAGCGTCCGTTCGGGGAAGTGCGGAGGAGGCTCCGGAAGGTCACTGGGGCGTTTTGCTGTGTTCTTCGGTCAGCCGACTTCCACTGCGAGTCTCCGAGACCGGGGCCGTTCCCGCGCGGTAGAGGAATCACCCTCACTGCTCGGACGGCAAGTGAGGATCCCCAGTGGAACAGACGCCTGTCGGCTGACTGCTCCCGCTCCGCGGCTGGGGCTTCGCTCCGCGCGTCCCGCGAATGTCCAGTCTCTGACGGGCGCGGTAGCTGCGGCGGACCGGCGTCTGTGGAGGTATGAGTCAGTCAGCAGTGATGTGGTGAGGGTGATCCCCGGAGGTGCGACTCAGGTCCAGCGCCAGGAGGCACGCGCCCAAAGTCCGCCGCCGTTCAATCGTGGCACATCCACCAGAGGCGGGTGGCGGCGAAGCACGACCCGCCGGGGGTGACCGGCTTGTCGGGGCCGACGATGAGTGTGGTGGTGGTCGTCGGGGGGATCGTGGTCGTGGTCGGAGCCTGAGTGGTGGTCGTGGTCTTGGGGGGAGAGGACTGGGTGGTCGGCGAGCTCTTTGGTGCCGCGGTGGTCGTTGTAGTGGGGGTGGCAGTGCTCCCCTTCTTCATGAACACCACGGTGACGTAGAGGATCCCGGAGGCGGTGTCGGTGCCGATGCCCGCGTAGTTGTAGTCACCGAGGATGTTGGCCCGATGACCGGGAGACTTCATGAAGGCGTCGTGGAGGCTCGACACGCTCCCGCCCCTTCCCACGTTCTCACCGAGCTTCGACCAACCGCTCCCGGCCGCAGCTTGCAGTTCGGCACTGGTGGAGTGGTAGATCTCGCCCTTGGCGATCATGTCGGCGGTGTGCTTGCGGGCGTGCGACTGGAGCCCGCCGTCCATCGTCAACGGGGGGAGCCCCGCGGAGCTCCGGCTGGAGTTGATGGCGGAGAGGAATGACTGCTCGGACCCGGAGTCGGCGCCTGCCGACGCAGCGAGGCCGAAAGTGGCCAGTGCAACCACCAGGAGGATGTGTAGCCAGCGGGTCCTTCCCAACATGTGGGGAGATATCGGCCACGGAGAGTGGCTCCTTTAGAGTTCGGTGCACCCGGCGTGATTGTGCCTCTGACCTTCAAATGCCGAACATCAGCTCCCGGAGGTCGATCACCGTGCCCTCGTAGGTGTCGGGATCGATCCGGATCGAGCCCAGTCGGAGCCCCGTCATTCCTTCACCGACGTTGGTCATGACGCGGAGCGTCTCGTCCTCGACCTGGAGGATCCCCAGACCGAGACAACCTCCCGCGCTGTCCTGCACCCCGACCAGCACCTTGTCGAGACGACCCAGGTTCAACCCCACCGGGAGGGTGGGAGCGAACACCGTCGGGCGGACCTTCCACCGTTCCAGCGGTGGCCGCAACGCCTTGGCGAAGGCCTCGGTCCGGCGACGGGCCCGATCGTCGGGACCGAGGGGGATCAGGGAGGGGTCGGTGGGAGCGGTCACCACGTCGACGTCCAGGAACCGTCTCAGCATCCCCACCACCGGCTCCATCTCCTCGCCACGTTGGAGTGCGATGACGAGGTCGGGTCGGCACAGCTCTGCCTTGTGGTACTTGAGGGTCTCGCCAGACACGCCAGAGGCGATGGCAGTGGTGTCGACCACGATGACGTTGCCGAGACGGCGAGCCCGTTCGACCATGACCGCAGTCGCCACTACCTGTTGCAGCACGAGCCGGGAGGAGCTGATCGCACCGACGAAGTGGAGAGCGTCCGGTTCGTGGGCGTTGGCAAGATCCGACTCGGAGTCGAAGACCTTCAATCCGACGCAGGCGGGAGGGCCCACCGTCGATATGCCGATGTCGGCGTCGACGAGCACCGGCCGATGCCCGGCAGCGAGCGCGTGACGGACCGCATCCATCGCCACCGTGGTCTTGCCGGTGTCCAGCCCACCGATGAGCATGGTGACGCCGGGCGACGCCGCCTGGCGGGCGAGGGCCTCGTGTGCTGGATCGGCCATACGCGCAATATAGGTACTCCTTGGGGTTGGGCCTTCGGCCGGCCCGCGGGGTAGCGTCGCTACCGATGTCCCGCCCGATCAGTTTCTTGTCGGACTTCGGCCACCACGACGAGTTCGTCGGGGTGGTTCACGGCGTACTGGCCAAGCTCGCCCCCACCTCACGGGTCATCGACGTCGGCCATGGTTTTCCGCGCGGCAACGTCAAGGCGGCGGCCCTCGCCCTGACCCGTGCCGTGCAGTATCTGCCCGAAGGTGTGTGCCTGGCGGTGGTCGACCCGGGAGTGGGCACCGATCGCAAGGCGATCGCCGCCGATACCGCTTGGGGGGTGTTCGTCGGCCCCGACAATGGCCTCCTCTCGCCGGCGGTGGCGATGGTCGGGGGCGCCACCAGGATCGTCTCGATCGAGAACCCGGAGGCGATGATCCCCTCTCCGGGCGAGACCTTCCATGGACGTGACGTCTTCGCCCCTGCCGCTGCCGTGCTGGCCTCAGGTGAGGCGGAGATCGACGAGTTGGGGCCTGAAGTGTCCGGGGAAGAGATCATGCCACTGCTGTTGCCTCTCACCGAGCTGGAGGGGTCCTCGGTCTCAGGCGAGGCCTGGTGGGTGGACACCTTCGGAAATGTTCAGACCAATATCGCCCCGGATGACGCTGCGGCGCTCGGTCTCAGTCCCGGGGACACGGTGACGGTGAAGGTGGGCTCCACTCTCCACTCGGTGCCGTGGGTCACCTCCTACGGGGACGTCGTTGAGGGCGAGACGCTCATCCACGTCGACTCGGTGGGTCTGCTCGCCCTGGCGGTTCGGGCCGGGCGGGCCGACGAGGAGCTCAATCTCGCCGAGGGGGTGGCGGTGACCCTCACGTCGAATAGAGCAGCCACAGCTGGATGACGCCGGCGATGGCGATGATCGCCAGCAGAGCGAGGATGACGACGGCGGTCGCTGGTCGCACCACCCGATCGTATGCCTCACCCGGCTCATTTCCCCATTCTGTGCGGGTTCACCGCCATGGAGTGCGCAGAGCCCCTCAGAGAACGGTTGTAGGAAGGGTCCCCAGAAAAATGTCGGGGCCCCCGAATGGTGGCGGGGGCCCCGACTACATGAAGGAGGGTTCTCCACCGTGGGGCGGGCTGGGAGGCTATCCGTTCACATCTTGGGAACGTGCCCTAGATGTGAGGGGAGGAACCACTCCTTCCTGCATGCACCGCCATATCGGCCACGGAGAGTGAAATCTTGAGAAGTTTATCTGTGAAATTCTTGACCAGAGAAGGCTGCCATCTCTGCGACGAGGCGAGACCGGTCCTGGAGAAGGTGGCCAGGAGCATGAACGTGACCATCGAGGAGGTCGACATCGACGGCGACGACGAGCTCACCAAGCTCTACGGGCTCAGGGTTCCGGTGGTCCTGGGCACCCACGATCGGGTCCTCGCCGAAGGGGTCATCGACGATCGCAAGCTGCTGAAGGACGCGCTGAGGGGGGAAGTCGACCTCTAGGCCGGCTATCCGGAGAGCCCGACCGAGGCGTCGGCGTCACCCTCGGGTGGCGCCTCTCCGTTCTCGGGGGCTTCCCCGTTTTCGGGTGTCTCCCCGTCTTCGGGTGTCTCCCCGTCTTCGGTTGGCTCCCCGTCTTCGGGTGTCTCCCCGTCTTCGGGTGTCTCCCCGTCGTCACCGTCGCCCGCGTCCGCGAGACCACAATCGACCAGCGTCTCGTCTGCGTTCGCACCTCCGAAGCGGACCCGTTCGAAGGCGACCACCGCCCGCAGTTGCTCGTCGGTGAGGGCCTGGTGTCCCGGCATGCCACCGGCCACCGGCTTGTTGGTGTCTCCGTAGGTGGCTTCGAACCCGGCCGATCCCAGGAGGACCCACTCGACATGGTCCTCACAGGCCCCGAAGGTGGTGAGCACGCCGGTCATCGCCGGGAAGCTTCCCACCCCTTGCCCATCGCCGCCATGGCAGCCGGCACAGGTCGAAGCCGCGGTCACCGCCCCCGCGTAGAGATCGCCTCCCAGAGCGATGAAGTCGGTGGTGCCTGGGCCGACTCCTCCGCCGGTGAACTCGGAGCCGTCGCAGTTGACGATCTCCCCGGAGATGATGTCGACTCTCAACTCGGTTCCCTCGCCACAGGCCCCCGTCGCCGAGCCGCCCAATGTGAACAGAGCGAACAACGGTGCGACCAGGAGCAGTCCCACCAGCCAGCGGGGGAGGTCGAAATTGGTCCTCTCCCTGATGCCGGCGGTGGGGACGGTCACCACCTCCGGCAGGTGGGCCGCCTCTGCGGCGGTGACCTCCGCTGGGGTTGGGGCCCGGGTGGGGGCTGTAGCGGCAGCGGCGGCAGGGGCAGGGGCCTCCGCCGGCTCCGGGGTCTCGATGACCGGCTCGGGTGCCGCCGGCTCCTCGGCGGCGTCCGGCTCCTCGGCTCTGGCCGTGTCCTCCGTCTCTATCTGCGGCTGATCTGCCTCCCCCGGACTCGCCTCGCTCGAAGGGGAGGAGACCGCCTCGCCTCCGGCCCAGGCGGCGAGGATCTCGTCCACGTTCGCCCCGGTCTCGGCGGCGCGCGCCTCCGCCGAGCGCTGTACCAGCGTCTCGGGCAGACCCATCGCCTCGGCTGCGGCGCTGAGGCTCACGATCCTCCTCCAGGAGCAGATTCGCTGAGATAGGCGACGAGGTCGTCGAGGTCCTCGGCGCTGAGATCGTGCCCCGGGTGCCCACCGAACCCCCCGATGATGGCCTCGAATTGCGAAGTGGTGACTCTCGAGCCCACATCGGAGAGGTCAGGGCCGAGTCGCCTCGTGCCGAGGATCTGGTTGGTGTCGTTGAGTGTCACAGGGCCCAGTCCCACATCGGCTACCACCGGTCGCACCATCTGGGTGTGGCACGCCACACAGCCGGTGACGGCATAGACTTCCTGGCCACGGAGGGCTCCAGCCGAGAAGGCGATCTCCGAAGTGCGGGCTCCAGGGTTGTCGGTGGGGATCGATGGCCCCACCAGTCCCACCATGACGACGATGATGAAGAGCCCGACGATGCCGGCGAGCACCGCCATCGGGTTGTCCTCGACTCCCACCAGCACGGGTGGCTTGTAGGGACCTGCGGGGACAGTCGGAGTGGGTGCTTCGGCCCGCTTCTCGGGGGTCTCGATCGCTACCTCCGGGGGCTTCGGCTCCTCGGCGGTGCCCGGTTCCTCGGCGACGGGCGTCTCCTCCGTCTCGGCCTGCGGCTGATCGACCACCTCCGGACTCGCCTCGCTCGAAGGGGAGGAGATCGCCTCGCCTCCGGCCCAGGCGGCGAGGATGTCGTCCACGTTCGCCCCGGTCTCGGCGGCGCGGGCCTCTGCCGAGCGCTGCACCAGCGTCTCGGGCAGACCCATGGCCTGGGCGGCGGCGGAGAGCTGGTCACTCATCGGGCTCCTCCGACCTCTCGGCTCACCAGCACCTCCTGGGGGATCGCCCTCCCCCGGACGACGGTTCCGAAGATGATCCCCACATAGCCGAGGATCCCCAAGAACAGGACGATCCCGAAGAGCACGCCGATCAGGACCAGAGTGTCGTAGGTGGCGCCGACGCCGCTCGCCCACCCCTCGCCGGTGTCAACATAGGCGGCGCTGTTGGACCCGGCGATCCACGAATAGCCGGAGAGTATTCCGGCTGCACCGAGCGAGATGAGCAGACCCACGGCGCCCGAGATGGTTAGACGCTGGAATCTGCGTGCCTTGGCCTTGGTCTCCAGTTCCTTACCCACCATGCGGGGAAGGGCGGCGAAGCTGACACTCGACACGAGAAGGGCCCCGATGCCGGTGAGGGAGACGTATTCGACGGCCTCCCAGAAGGCGGTCAACGACGTCACCGAGCCCACTGACCGGAATCCGGCGAGGGCGGCTACGGCGGCGACACCGAACGTCAGGTAGAGACCGAGGACTCCGGAGAGCACTCCCGGCTTCTCACCCAGTCGAGACCACGATCCCTCCAGTGTCATCGAGACGTTGGCGGCATTGGCCAGTGCTCCGATCGGCCAGGCGAGGCCGAGGGCCGCGGCCACACCGGCGACCCAGCCGGGGCCGGGCCCGAAGAGCAACTGGGCGGCTCCCCACCAGACCGCTGCGAAACCCAGCGACCAGAACCCGACCAGGGCGAGCTGACGGCTGGCCAAGGGGATGTCCAGCTCCTTGACCGTCGTGTAGTACACGAGACCCGAGCCCACCGTGACCAGGAACATGGTCACGAACCCGGCGAGGAAGAACGTCTCGGCATACGCGATGGTCACCGCCGAAGCAGCCGGCACCTCGGAGGCCAGGTGGGCGACATAGAGGAGGGGCAGCCAAATGACACCACCGAGCACGAACCACAGAGTCACGAAGCTGCGCTGCTCCTCGCGTCTGCGAATGGTGTTGACCGTCACCAGGGCGGGCACGAACAGCACCGCAGCCAGAGGTAGGTCGAGCCACCAGGCGAGACCGAGCGGCTGACGGCCGTTGCCGAGGCCGAAGGAGATGGCGAGCACGCCCAGGGCGGTGAGGCCGGCCATTCCGAGGAGGCCGAGCCCGGCGATGCCGGCCCCCCAAAGCCGCGCCCCGGTGAGTCGGGGAAGCACGTAGTAGATCCCGCCGACCAGCGAAACGGCACCGAAGCCGATCATGAGGGTCAGGTTGGCGGCGCTCTCCAAGCGCCCGTACGGGAGGGGCAAGAGCGATCCAAAGCGGAGGGCGATCAAGGAGAGGAGCTGGAGGGCGCCTCCCAGGACCAGGAAGACCCCACCCACCAGCAAATGGGTGACTGCGAGGCGGTCTTCGACGCTTCCGCCGCCGAGCAGGGCTCGCATGTCTGCTGTTCGGGTGTCAGTCAACCGTCTTCCTCGCACCAGAAGGGACGGCGGGAGCATAACTACTTCGTGGATTCAGTCCGTCACTGCATTGGGGACTGTCGGTGTCACGACCGCCGGGTTCTCGAACCAGGACCCACCTGTGGTAGAAACGAACCGACAAACGTCTTTTCCGCGTCTGGGATCTACGTAAAGAACATGTATCGCCTCGCAGAATTAAGCGACCTCCGCCGCAGGAGGATCGGCGGCGGCCTGCTCTTCCTCGGTTTGGCGGGCCTCGTACTCGGGGTCATCTGGATTCACTGGTCGTCGATCCCCGAGACCGAGTCGGTCAACGGTGTCGAGGTCCCGGTCGTCGTCGACTACCTCAACTGGTGGCCGCGCGGGATCCTCTGGAAGGGGGTCGGGTATCTGGTAGTGCTCGGAGCGACCACCATGACCTTGGTCGGGGCCACCTTCCTCTGGGTGCTCAATCAGAGAATGACCTGGGCCCGTGCCACCGTGGCCGCCATCATCGCCTGGGTAGCCCTGGTGTTCTACTTCGGGATGGTTCCCTCGGAGTGGCTCAACTACGCCCAGACCGACCTCGATTGGTCCTCGCAGCGGGCCGCCATCACCATTCCCCCGTTCCTGGTCCTGGGCAACACCGTCGACATCAGTTGGGCCGTGATCAAAGACTCCATCCAGATGGGCTACAGCCTCGGCTTGCTCGGTTTCGCCGCCGTCCTCGCCATCCAGATGCAGAAGATGAAGGAGGGGCGGCCCCCCAGCGCCGCACCCGCCGAGAAGAAGTCGCCATACGGCCGCCCGCTGGTGAGGGGGAACTGATGCCCAAGGGAGTCATCGACGAGACCCCGCCGATCAGGGACGACTACCAGCTCGCGGTGGTCGAGGGTGACTACTTCGCCGACAAATTGCGCCCCAAGCAGTTCCTGCACATCGACCAGTCGGAGTGCATCCTGTGTGAAGGATGTGTCGACATCTGCCCGTGGAAGTGCATCCACTACCTGTCGCTCGACGCCATCGCCGAGGCGGTCAACGTGGACCACCCCGGGGAGGACACCCAGAACATGGGTTTCTTCATCGTCGACGAGGACGAGTGCACCCGGTGCGCGCTGTGTATCGACAGATGCCCGACCAACGTCATCACCTTGGGCAAGTTCGAAGGCTCGCTCGCCGAACAGGCGCAAGAGCTGGGTCTCGACCGTCGTCCCTGGGACTTGGACACCGGGCAGCGTGACTTCAAGAATGGTTACTCGTACGGGATGCGCTGGTAGGGAGGCGTAGGGATCCATGGCCAACGGAAACGGCAGAGTCGGACTGAGAGAGCGAGTAAGGGAGGGCGCGGAGAAGGTCTGGAACTCACAGGTCGCCGAGTCGATCATGCGTCCCGGCTCACCGTTCAAACAGGGATACTCGGACAGCCCGAGGAACCGCTCCTACGTGGTGATGAACAACGTGCTCTATCACCTCCACCCGGTGAAGGTGAAGCGGCACGGGGTGAAGCTCTCCTACACCCTGTGCCTCGGGGGCTTGAGCTTCTTTCTCTTCATCCTGCTCACCATCACCGGCATCTTCCTGATGTTCTATTACACCCCGACCGCGGAACTCGCCTACTCGGACATGGAGGCCCTGTCGACGGACGTGGCCTTCGGGTCGCTGGTGAGGAACATGCATCGGTGGGGAGCCCACCTGATGGTGTTGTCGGTTTTCCTCCACATGAGCCGGGTGTTCTATCACGGGGCCTACAAACCGCCGCGTGAGTTCAACTGGGTGGTGGGCGTGGTCCTTCTCTTCCTCACCCTGTTCCTCTCGTTCTCCGGCTATCTGCTGCCCTGGGACCAGCTGGCGCTGTGGGCGGTCACCGTGGGCTCCAACATGGCCGGTTTCTCACCGGTGATCGGTGAGCAGGTCAAGTTCGCCCTCCTCGCCGGGGTGGAGGTGACCGGGGCGACGTTGCTCCGCTTCTATGTGCTCCATGTGCTCGCCTTCCCGTTCATCCTGGTCATCTTCCTGGCGGTCCACTTCTGGCGGGTCCGCAAGGACGGCGGAATCTCGGGGCCCTTGTAAGGAGTATCGATGGTGGAGATCCCAGAGAGCCTGCTGAGACGATCGGCCGAAGCCAAGGCCAAGGCCTTGGGCGTGCCGGTCGAACAGGTCCTCGCCGAGATGAAGGGTGAGGGCCCGCCGGTCGAGCCGCCCCAATTCGAACCCGAGGGCCCGGACACCGAGGACGTGGCCCTCGAGGACGATGCCGCCGAGCCCGTGGAAGAGGTGCCCGCCGACGACGAGGCAGAAGCCCAGTCGCCCGAGGTCTCCTCGGACATCGAACAGGACGTCTTGCCCACCGAACCCAAGGAAGCCACCGCCCCGCCGGAGGAGACGCCGCGGGCGATGGTCGCCGAGGCGGGAGCGGTCGCAGTCGCCGAAGCCGATGAGACCGAGGAAGCCGAGCAGGACGATGACGGTGACGACGGCGAGGAGTCCCCGGAAGTGGACGTCGAGGACCTGGAGGAAGGCTCCCCGGGGAACGGCTCAGGAAACGGCGCCGGCGACGGCAAGGTGGCCGCGATGGTCAGCCCCCGGCCCTCGGTACCTCCGACCGGGCTTCCCGAGGGAGTCCGCACCCAGCGTCTCCTCACGGTGGTCAAGGCCAGGGCGATCCAGAATGTCAAGGCGGAGCCGACCGACAAGGTGAACACCTGGCCCCATCTCATGCTCATGGAGTTCGGTGCCCTGCTCGCCATCACCGGCCTGCTGGTGATCATGTCGGTGGTGATCCACTCGCCGTTGCTGGAGCCGGCCAACTTCAACGCCACTCCCAACCCCTCCAAGGCGCCGTGGTACTTCCTCGGGCTCCAGGAACTGCTCAGCTACTTCGATCCGCAGATCGCCGGGGTCATGGTCCCGCTGTTCATCGGGATGATCGGGTTCATGCTGATTCCCTACGTCGACAAGAATCCCTCCACCCGGCCCACCGACCGCAAGTTCGCCATCATGCTCTACTCGTTCTTCCTGGCGGGATCGGCGACCCTGACCATCATCGGCGTTCTGTTCCGGGGTCAAGGGTTCAATTTCACCTTTCCGTGGCGGGACGGAGTGTTCTTCGACGACCTGAAAGACTGGGTGCACTTCGAATGACGTTCGCCAACTGGATTCTCGTCGCCGTCGCGGTATTCGCCATCCTCGGAGCGGTTGGCGCCTTCACCATCGCCTTTCGTCGCACCAGGGCCGAGCGGCCCGATCCCACGGCGGGGGTCTCCGATGAGACCCGACGGGCCGACCGGTCGATGATTGGGGTGCGCGTCGACCCGATCCCCGTGCCCGAGGCGGAACCAGATGAAGTCGACGAGACCCCTGAAGTCGGAGAAGCCGCCGAGGGGGAGCCGTCCGAGGGCAAGGAGGAGAGGGAACTGGTTGGCGCCGGGGCCGCGGTCGAGGTCGTCGAGGCCCAGCGTGTCGTCGAAGTCAGCCCCGAGGAGTCCGGTGTCAGCCGGCGTCAGTTCTTCAACCGCGCCATCGGCGCCACCTTCGGGTTGTTTCTCGGTCTGCAAGGTGTCTACTACCTGGCCTTCTTCTGGCCGAAGCTGAGCGGCGGCTTCGGCACCGACGTCGATGCCGGGTCCCTCGAGGCTCTCTCTGCCCAGACCGTCAATCCCGATGGTTCGGTGGTGCCGGTCTTCGTTCCCGAGGCGCGGGCCTACATCGTCCCCGCCCCCGACACCCTCTCCAGTCAGTACGAAGGGCGCGACGTCGCCGCCGGCGGTTTCATGGCCCTTTTCCAGCGATGCGTCCACCTGGGATGCCGGGTGCCGTGGTGCTCCACCTCGATCGGGTTCGAATGCCCCTGCCATGGGTCCCGGTACAACTCCATCGGCGAATACTTCTCGGGCCCGGCGCCGAGGAACCTCGACCGTTTCGTGGTCGAGGTCAGAGAGGATCGCTTCATAGTCCGCACTGGCACCATCATCGAGACGCCCCGCGCTCCCCGAGCGAGTGTCTCGTATCCACAGGGCCCGAGTTGCATCTGATGGTCGAGATGGAGGCCGGGAAGTGACCGCCGACGTAGTCATCGTCCTCGCCGTCGTCGCCGGGATCATCTGGCTCGGTTTGATGCTGGTCTCGGCGCTGAGGAACCGGGGTGGGGTGGAGGAAGTCGCTCCCAACCTCAAGCCCGGCATCGACGACCAACAGCTCGAGACCAGGCGGCTCGAGGGAGGACAGAAGGCGGCCATCGCCTTCTCCGCCTTCCTCGCCATCTCACTGCCGCTCTACTTCCTCGGCGAGAACAGCCGCCAAGAGGGGTTCGTGGAGGAGTTCGCAGAGGCCTCCGTCGAGCGGGGTGAGCATCTGGTCGAGGAGTTCGCCTGTTTCGACTGCCACGGCCCGCTCGGCTCCGGCGGCTCGGCGCCGTTCGTCGAGCAGCGATCGGGCATCAGCGTCTCGTGGGCGGCTCCCCGGCTCGATGACATCCTTTATCGATACGACGAGGACGCGGTCAACTTCTGGATCACCTATGGCCGGGGCAATACGCCGATGCCGGCATGGGGTCTCGCCGGGGGTGGCCCGATGAACGAGAATCAGGTCGAAGACGTGGTCAACTATCTGGCGACCATCCAGATACCCCAGCAGGAGGCGGTCGACCACACCCCGCTCCTGATCGACCAGGAGCTCGGGCGGCTCGCCAATGCTGCGGGTACCGTCGAGCAGGCGATCATCAACCAGGCTCAGACGCTCGCCGAGATCGACCAGGCGCCCGAGGATCTCGCCGTCATCGGGCCTCTTGCCGACCGGGCGGTCGAGATCGTCGACAATCCGGACGACGGCATCGACACCGACGGTGACGGGCTCTCCGATGCTGCCGAGGCGGAGTTGTCGGATATCTCGGCACGGGCCGTGGAGCACTTCCGGGTGATCGAGCCCGTGACCCTCGACCCCGAGACTCCCGATGCCGAGCTGGTCGACGCAGTCCTCGCCGAGATGGAGGCAGCTCTCGACACCAATCCCGTATTCGAGATCTACATCAACCGGATCGAGGCAGCCCTCGAGGGCGACGAGATCAGTGAGGAGTCCCCAGACACCGATGGCGACGGAATCTCGGATGCCGCGGAGGGTGCGATCAGTGGTCTGATCTCGGAGGCGAGCTCGGCCACCGTCCCCTCGGGGGTCACCCAGATCGACCTCGATCCGACCAACCCCGAGACCACTGGTGACCCCGACCTCAGAACGGCCAATTCGATGGTCGGAGGGCTCGAGTCGATTGCCATCAACCTCAGGGTCGCCGTCGAGAACGTCGAGCGAATCCGACCCCAGCAGGAGGCCGGTCTCCAATTTCTGGTCGATTCCGCCGAGAGGGCGGCCTGGGAGGTCGATTTCGCCGGGGTCGCCGCGGCGATGGGCGGTTCCGAGGACGACGCCCGGCGGGCGGTTGCGCTATTCAACGCCTACTGCGCCCGGTGCCACACCGCAGGTTTCTCCGCCGGCATGGCCTACACCCAGGAGATCGGCTCCGGCGGATTCGGCCCCGCTCTCTGGGACGGGAGACCGGTGGTCCAGTTCGGCGACGAACCGGCAGACCCGGATCAGACCGACCTGCTCGTCGACTTCATAATCAATGGATCTCAACCCGAGACGCCCTACGGGCTCAACGGGTTCGGGTCGGGTCGGATGCCCGCGTTCGGCGCCGTCCTCGACCAGGACGACATCGACCTCCTCGCCCGCTATCTCCGCGCCGGCAATCTGAACGGAATGGAGGACTAGGCGATGTTTCGTGAGCTCTTCAGATCGCTTCTCTCGGCCAACGTGTTCGTCACCGGCATCATCCTGACCGCGGTCTCGGTGTTGCTCTTCTTCGGCTCCATCTATCTCTTCAACCACACGAACCTGGGCCGACGTCTCGGATTCCTGGTCACCGGTGCGGCCGTCTTCGGCTGGTTGGCCCTCAACTCGATGCTGTTCGTCGTCTACGCGCCACGCGGCCCGATCCCCGAGAGCATCGAAGGTCTCAACGCCTTCGAGATCCGCATCATCCCCATCACCTACCTGATGGTGTCCCTGGTGTTGTTCCTGGTGTTCCTGGTCGCCCTCCACCAATACGAGGAGACCAAGGAAGCCGGGGGGTAGCCCAGACGCGAACCCTGGGTTCGGGGCCCCGTTCAGCGAAGTCCAGCGCCCTCAGTTCGGGGGCCCATCCCCGTTGGAGGTAGATGGCCGTTACCCGTAGTAGGAGAGGATCTGCAGCTCGGTGCTCAGGTCGACCTGACGGACCGGGACCTCGTCGGGCACGGACACCCGGACCGGGGCGAAGTTGAGGATCGACGAGATCCCCGCCGCCACCAGCCCATCGGCCACTCTCTGCGCCGCGCTGGCCGGGACCGCCAGTATGGCCATGTCGAACAGACCTCGGCGGCAGTCGCCGTCGATGCGATTCGAATCTCTCACCTCCAGCTCGCCGACGTGTCGACCGATCCGCTTCGGGTCGACGTCGTACATGGCCACCACGTCGAAACCCCGCTGACTCAGGCCGTGGTATCGGGCGAGAGCCGTCCCGAGGTTTCCGGCCCCGACGATTGCCACCCGTCGCCTCCCTTCGATACCCAGCTCCTTCTGGATCCGGGAGCGGAGATCGGAGACCGAGTATCCGACACCTCTGGTCCCCTGGAAACCGAGGTCCGAGAGGTCGCGTCGCACGTTTGCCGGGTTGACACCGGCGGCGTCGGCGAGCTCACCCGAGCTGATGGTTCGCTGCGACTCGCGGATGTCGTCGAGGAGCCGGAGGTATCTCGGCATCCGGGAGACGGTGGCGCGTGAGAGCCCGCTCATCTCGAGGAACGTTACAGCCGCACTTCCTCGTTTCCCCATTCCGCAGATACCATCCGGAGCTCCATGTCCTCTCCCCGAGTCCTCGTCGTCGGTGGCGGCCCCGCCGGGTCGGCCGCCGCCTACTGGATGGCGCGGGACGGACTCGACGTCACCCTCGTAGAGAAGAAGGAATACCCCAGGGAGAAGACATGCGGCGACGGGCTCACCCCGAGGGCGATCCTGCAGCTCCAGGACATCGGCTTCGACTTCGACGTCCCCGAGTTCCACCGCATCACCGGGTTGCGCTCCTACGCCGGCGACGACTTGATGATCGAAATGCCCTGGCCAGACCACAGTCGCTTCCCCAATTGGGGTGGTGTCATCAGGCGGCGGGACCTCGATCAGCAGGTGGCCCGCTTGGCGGAGAAGGAAGGGGTTCGAATCCGCGAGAAGACCACCGCCACCCCGGTGATCGAAGACGGCCGGCTCGTCTCGGTGACCCTGACCAACGGCGGTGGTGAGGAGATGGTCACCCCCGACATCACCATCATCGCCGATGGTTCGATGAACCGGTTCGGCCGCGATCTGGGGACCAGCAGACGCCGTGACTACCCCATGGGCATGGCGGCACGCGGCTACTTCTCCTCTCCTCGGTCCGACGACCCGTTCCTCGAGAGCCAGCTCGACCTGCGCGACTCATCCGGGGCGACGATGCCCGGGTACGGCTGGGTCTTCCCCCTCGGTGACGGCACCGTCAACGTCGGAGTGGGACTCCTCTCCACGTTCAAGAGGTGGAAGGACGTCAACACCACCCACATGATGAACGACTACGTCGCCTCGGCACCCGACTATTGGGGTCTCAGCGAAGAGTCGAAGTTGAGCAAGCCCATGGGCGGCAAGCTCACCATGTCGTACTCGAAGAGCCCGTTGGTGGGGTCCAACTGGCTGACCATCGGAGACGCCGCCGGGGCGATCAACCCCTGGAACGGGGAAGGCATCTCGTATGCCTACGAGACCGGTCGCATCGCCGCCGGATACGTGAGCGAGTCGATGGGCAGTGAAGACCTCGGCCTGCTCCGTCGCTATCCCCGGCGTCTCGAGGACGAGTACGGGCTCTACTACAAGATGGCCCGCATCTTCGTGAAGCTGATCGGAAACCCGTCGGTTATGCGGACCCTCGCTCACACCGGCCTGCGGAACCGCCCCCTCATGGAGTGGACCCTCAAGGTGATGTCCAATCTCCTCGACGAGGACGACAAGCACATGGGCGAACGCACCTACGATGCCCTGGCCGCGATCGTCAGAACCCTCCCCACGAAATAGCCGGAGTACCATCGGGATATGGGAGGCCCGGGTCTGATCGCGTTCGACGTCAACGAGACCCTGCTCTCCCTCGATCCGATCAGACACAACCTCGAGACGATCTTCGGCTCGGAACCCCCCGTCGGGGAGTGGTTCACCCGCATGCTCCACGGCTCCCTGGTCGCCAACACCCTCGACGCCTATCGCCCGTTCGACGACATCGGAGCGGAGGCGCTGATCAACATGGCGGCACGGCGGGGGAGGCTGCTGAGAGCCGAGGACGCCCTCGAGGCCCTGGCCCCGATGAGCTCGCTGCCGGCACATCCCGACGTGGTCGACGGTTTGACCCGTCTCGCCGATGCCGACCACCGCATGGTGGCTTTGACCAACGGCAGCACCTCGGTGGCCAGCGCCCAGATAGAGAACGCCGGTCTCGGGGAGTTGCTCGACCGGGTGATCTCCGTGGACGAGGTCGGCAGGTTCAAGCCCGATCCAGCCCCCTACCTCCACACTGCCGGGACGATGGGAGTCGACATCAGCGAGATGCTCCTGGTTGCCGCCCACGACTGGGACTGTGCCGGGGCGATGGCCGTCGGCGCCGACGCGGTGTTCGTCAAGCGGCCCGGAGCCCTGTGGGGGCTGCCAACACCGCCGCCGGAGAAACAGGTGCCTGACATCCTCAGGCTCGCCGTGGCGATGGGGGCTTGATCCGCCAGACCGGCGTCAGCCCATGGAGGCCAAGGTGTCGAGGGCCCGATCCACTTCGTCGGTCGTGTTGTAGTGGCAAAACCCGATGCGAACCAGGCCGCCGTCATCGAGGGCTCCGAGACGATCCATCACATTGAGTGCGTAGTAGTGGCCGGACCAGACGTATATGCCCCGCTCAGCCATGCGCGCCGCCACCTGGTCCGGGTGCATGCCGTCGACTGCGACGGCGAAGGTGGTCACGCGTCTGTCGTCCATGCCGGGCGGGCCATACAGCCTCACATGAGATAGGTCGACGATGCCGTCGAGAAAACGCGCCCCCAGGGTGTGCTCGTGGTCTCCGATGGCCGAGAAGGCCGACGCCAGGGCGGCCCGGCCCTCGCCCTCGCCGAGCGAGGCGATGTGACCGACGGCCGCGGTGACGCCCGCCAATGATTCGAAGCTCTGGGTCCCCGTCTCCCACTTCCCCGGGGGGTCGGAGGGAGCGGGACGCACCTTGTAGGCCCTCAGCGCGGTGAGATGATCCTTCCTCCCATAGACGATCCCGGTGTGGGGGCCGAAGAACTTGTAGGCCGAAGCCACCAGGAAGTCACAGCCGAGCGCCCCGACGTCGATGAGTCGGTGGGCGCCGGCGTGGACCGCGTCGACATACACCAGGGCGCCCACACTCTTCGCCGCCTCGACGATGGTGGCGACATCGACGACGGTGCCCAGGGCGTTGGAGGCCAGGCAGACTGCTACCAGTCGGGTCGACCCGTCGACGAGATCGCTCACCGAATCCGGATCCAGGGCCCCGGTTTCGGTGTCGAACTCCGCCACCCGAACGTGGACGCCGCTGTCGTCAGCGGCCATCTCCCATGGTGTGTAGTTGGCGTCGTGGTCGAGACTGGTGAGCACGATCGATTCGCCGGAGTCCCAGGTGCGGGCGAAGGCACGGCTGATTGCGAACGTCAGGCTGGTCATGTTCTGACCGAAGGCGACCTCGTCGGGCGAGCAATTGAACAACCGGGCCATGGCCGAGCGAGCGGCGTGACTGATGGCGTCGGCGTCGTCGGACGGGCCGAAGCCCCCGCCGAGGTTGCTGATCCCCTCACGCAAGGTCCTCGACATGGCCTCGATGACTGCGGTGGGGACCTGAGTCCCTCCCGGGCCGTCGAGGTAGGCGGCGGGATGTCCGTCTTCCTCCCGGGAGAGGGCGGGAAAGTGTGAGCGGACAGAGTCGATATCGAGGCGCGGAGTCATCGTGGCGACTCTAGGACCGAGAGCGGGATCTGATTACGGAAGTAGCGGCCACAGCCCCTATTCTCGGATCCGTGACCTTGGCGGACTACGCGCCCATCCTTGTGATGCTGCTGCTGGCGGGCGGCTTCGTCACCGTCTCGTTGGTGGTGTCATCCATGTTCAGCCCCCATCGGCCCACTCCCGAGAAGCTGGAGCCATACGAGTGCGGCATCATCCCCGAAGTCGAGCCCTCGCAGCGATTTCCGGTCAAGTTCTACCTGGTGGCGATGCTCTTCGTCATCTTCGACGTGGAGATCATCTTCCTGTTCGCCTGGGCTTCCATCTGGGATTCCCTCGGCTGGTACGGGATCGCCGCCATCCTGATCTTCACCTTCTTCGTTCTCGAGACCCTCATCTACGTCTGGAAGCGGGGAGCCCTCGATTGGAACGTCCACCGGCGGGCCCGCTACCTGATCGAGGAAGTCCGAGAGGCGGCCTGAGGGATGGCCACCACCGCTCCGGGCAATCTCCTGATGACCACGGTGGAGAGGGCGGCCAACTGGGCCCGCACCCGCTCGATGTTCCCGGCAACGTTCGGTCTCGCCTGTTGCGCCATCGAGATGATGGCCACCGGCGCGGCCCACTACGACCTGGCCCGGTTCGGGATGGAGGTCTTCCGGGCATCGCCCCGGCAAGCCGACCTCATGATCGTCGCCGGACGGGTCAGCCAGAAGATGGCTCCGGTCCTCCGTCAGGTCTATGACCAGATGCCCGATCCGAAGTGGGTGATCTCGATGGGCGCCTGTGCCAGCACCGGTGGGATGTTCAACAACTACGCCCTGGTCCAGGGGGTCGACCAGGTGGTACCGGTCGACATCTACGTGCCCGGATGTCCTCCGGGACCGCAGAGCCTGATGCATGGGATCCTCACCCTCCACGACAAGATCATGGCCGGGGAGATCAGACGATGAACCCTGTCCTCGAGGAGCTGGCCACGGCCTTCGAATCGGTCGACTGGGAAGAATCCCACGGCCAGGACGTCGCCCGGGTTCCCAGCGACGAATGGGAGGCTTTTGCTCGAGCCGCCAAGGATGCCGGTTTCGAGGTCTGCTCCGACGTCACCGCGGTCGACTGGCTTCGGCAGCGGCCGGAGCGCTACGAGGTGGTGGCCTGTCTGGTCTCGATGCGACACCAGCTCCGTCTGCGCATGATCACCACCACCGGCAGGGACGATCCGGCAGTTGCCTCGTTGACCCATATCTGGCCGGGTGCCGGGTACGCGGAGCGCGAGGCGTACGACATGTTCGGGATTCACTTCGAGGGCCATCCCGACCTCACCCGGATTCTCATGCCGGACGATTGGGAGGGACATCCCCTCCGCAAGGACTACGGGGTGGGGTCGGTCCCGGTTCAGTTCAAGGCGTCACATCAGGTGGATTGACATGGTCGACGAGAAGACGGAGACGACCGAGGAAGCCCGACCCTCCTCGGACGCCCCGCAGGAAACACACGACATCTGGGTCGCCGGCACCGAGGAGCCCGGGTTCCACCCGACCGATGAGGGAGCCCAGGAGATCGAATTCGAGGACTCCCAGGCCAGGCTCGACGATCAGTTCGGCCGGACGGTCTCCGATGACTACGTGTTCGACGACGAGGTGGCCGACGATGAGCGCATGGTGGTCAACATGGGCCCCCAGCATCCATCGACCCACGGTGTGCTCCGTCTCCAGCTGGAACTCGAGGGCGAGGTCATCAGGCGTACCAAGCCCATCATCGGGTACCTCCACACCGGCATGGAGAAGACCGCCGAGGAGCTCACCTACGGCCAGGGTCCCACCAACGTCACCCGCATGGACTACCTCGCTCCCCTCCATTGCGAGCTCGCCTACTCACTCGCCGTCGAACGACTGCTCGACGTCGAGGTCCCGCCGCGGGCGGAGGCGATCCGGGTGCTGATGACCGAGCTGAACCGGATCTCCTCCCACCTCGTTGCCCTGGCCACCAACGGCATGGACGTCGGAGCCCTCTCGATGATGATCTACGGCTTCCGGGAGCGGGAGTCGATTCTCGCCTTCTTCGAGAAGGCGACCGGGCTTCGCATGAACCACAACTACATCCGGCCTGGAGGCGTGGCTGTCGACCTGCCGCCGGGCTGGAAGGACGATGTCGCCGACATCCTCGAGGACCTGCCCAAGCGGCTCCGCCAATACGACGACCTGCTCGAGGAGAACCCGATCTGGGTGGCGCGTACCCGGGGAGTCGGTGTCATCTCGCCGGAGGAGGCCATCGCCTACTCGATCACCGGCCCCCTGCTTCGGGCGACGGGTGTGGATTGGGACCTTCGCAAGGTCTTCCCGTATTCGGGAATCGATCAATACGAGTTCGACGTGCCGGTGGGCTCCAACGGAGATGTCTACGACCGCTACCGGATGCGGGTCGAGGAGATCAAAGAGTCGCTCAAGATCGTCGAGCAGGTCATGGACACCATTCCCAAGGGCGACTATCGCATCGGTGATCGCAAGATCACCCCTCCACCGCGGGCTCGCATCGACGAGTCGATGGAGGCGCTTATCCATCACTTCAAGCTGTTCACCGAAGGGTTCAAGGTCCCGGAAGGGGAGACCTACGTCGCCGTCGAGTCACCCCGCGGCGAACTGGGGTGTTATCTGGTCTCCGATGGTGAGGCGCGGCCCTATCGGATGCACACCCGCGCCCCGTCGTTCTACAACCTCCAGGGGTTGCCCATCGCCATGGCCGACAGCCTCGTCGCCGACACCATCGCCACCATCGCCTCGATGGACCCGGTGATGGGTGACGTCGACCGCTAGCTCCGACGGTCGCTCGAACTCCGGGCGCTGGACTTCGGTGAGCGGGGCTGGAAACCCAGGGTTCGCAGTCGGCTTGTTCCTGGTTTCACTAGCCAAACCCAAACTCCCTATTCTCCGGCACCGATGAGTCACTGGTCGGAGGCCACCCAAGAGCGAGCCCGCCAGATCATCTCCAGGTATCCGGAGAAGCGGTCTGCGGTCATGCCCCTGCTCTACCTGGCGATGGCGGAGGAAGGCCACCTCACCGAAGAGGGAATGGGGGAGGTGGCCGAGTGGTGCGAGATCACACCAGCCCAGGTCCTGGCCGTGGCCAGCTTCTACACCATGTACAAACGAGAGCGGACCGGCCGCTATCTCATCTCCTGCTGCACCTCGATCTCCTGCATGCTCCTCGGAGGCGACGACGTCCTCCACGCCGTCGAAGACGAGTCGGGTGTGCCCCATGGCGAGACCGACTCCGTTGGGCTGATCTCGGTGGAGCACGTCGAGTGCATCGGGGCATGTGGCGGAGCTCCCGCCGTCCAGGTCAACTATGAGCTGATAGAAGGGGTCACGCCCGAAAAAGGCCGTGAGCTGGTGCAGTGGCTGAGGAAGGCGACGCCGGAGACGGTCAACACCGACGAGATGCAGCAGCTGTTCGGTGAGAGGCGAAGCTTCGACTGGGCCATAGCCGAGTCCGACGGCGCCGTCGGGCCCTATCCCGCATTCGAGCCCCTGGGCACCGTGGGGAGGGAAGCGGAACGATGACCACCCCGCTCGTCGTGACCAGCCGGATGACCAGCCACCCCGCCGACTCCCACACCATCGAGCGATACGAGGCCACCGGCGGCTACGTGGAGGCCAAACGGGCCCTCACCATGACCCGCGACGCGCTGGTCGAAGAGGTCAAGGAGTCCGGTCTCCTCGGTCGTGGCGGAGCGGCCTTCTCCGCCGGCCTCAAGTGGAGCTTCCTCGCCCCGGCCCGTCCCTCCTACCTGGTGGTGAACGCCGATGAGTCTGAGCCGGGGACCTTCAAGGATCGTCAGCTCCTCGAGCGCGACCCGCACCAGATGATCGACGGCATCATCATCACCTCGATCGCCAACGAGGTCCACCACGCCTTCATCTACATCCGCGGGGAGTACTCGAAGCCGGCGCGGCGGGTCCAGGCCGCGGTCGACGAGTCCTACGAGAGGGGATATCTCGGCGAGGGGATCTTCGGCTCGAACTACGACCTCGAGGTGACCGTCCACCTCGGCGCCGGCGCCTACATCTGTGGTGAGGAGACCGCTCTGATCAACTCGCTCGAGGGACTGCGCGGCGAGCCCCGGCTCAAACCTCCCTACTTCCCCGCCGCCAAGGGCCTCTACATGATGCCCACCATCGTCAACAACGTGGAGACCGTGTCCAACCTGCCCCATATCCTCGCCATGGGGGCGGGGGAGTACGCCAAGGTCAGCGACAGTGACGACACCGGGACTTTCATGATGTCGCTGTCAGGGCATGTCGACAACCCCGGTAACTACGAGCTCCCGCACGGGATCACCTGGCGCCAGCTCATCTATGACATCGGAGGGGGCATTCGCGACGGCAAGGAGCTCAAGGCTTGGATACCTGGTGGAGCCTCGGCACCCTGGTTCGTTCCCGACCAGCACCTCGACCTCGAGATCACCAAGGACGCCACGGCCCGCGCCGGATCGATGTTGGGCTCGGGAGCGGTCATCGTCATGGACGAGGACACCTGCATGGTCCGGGCCGCCGAGCGCGTGGTCCGCTTCTTCTCCCACGAGTCCTGCGGGCAGTGCACCCCCTGTCGCGAGGGCACCACTTGGATGGAGATGATTCTGCGCCGGATCGAGACCGGCCAGGGCAGGACGGTCGACCTCGATCTACTCGTCGACGTCTCCGACGGGATCAGCGTGGATCTGGCCTGGCCCCCGAAGATGACCACCATCTGTCCCCTGGGCCCGTCGGCCGTCTCGCCGATCATCGCCCTCCGCGACTACTTCAGAGACGAGGTGCAAGAGCATGTGTCGCACGGCGGCTGCTGGTTGCCCGGAGCGCGCTTCTCTTACCACACTGAGCATGATCGCCCCCAGTCGGTGAGCATCGGGGCGAGCCGCGAGCGGGGGTCTGGGGGTCGCCCCCCAGAGGTGACCGGGCGATCATCTGACCAGGTCGCGTCCGACGTCGATCGCGCGGGAGGTGGCGAGTGATGTCTCCCGGCAACAACCTGGTCCATATCACCATCAATGGTGTGGAGCACGAAGTGCCCGAGGGCGAGCTGCTGATCAAGGCGGCTGAGGACAAGGGCACCTACATCCCCCGATTCTGCTGGCATCCCCGGATGAATCCGGTCGGGATGTGCCGGATGTGCCTGGTTGAGATCGAGACGCCACGCGGCCCCATGATGGTGACGGCTTGCACAAATCCGGTCAGCGACGGCATGGTGGTCGACACCGAGAACCCGACGGTGAAAAAGGCCCAGGAGGCCATCCTCGAATATCTCCTGATCAACCACCCACTCGACTGCCCGGTGTGTGACAAGGGTGGGGAGTGCCCGCTCCAGGATCAGGCTCTGGCGTACGGCCCGGGAGAGAGTCGGTTCGTCGAGATCAAACGGACCTTCGAGAAGCCGATCCCGATCTCAGACCTGGTGCTGTTGGACCGGGAGCGATGCGTCCTCTGCGCACGGTGCACTCGGTTCTCGGATGAGATCTCAGGAGACCCGCTCATCGAGTTCATCGCCCGGGGGAACAAGACCGAGATCAACACATTCCCCGACCTGCCATTCTCTTCCTACTTCTCGGGTAACACCGTCCAGCTGTGCCCGGTAGGGGCCCTCACCGCCAAGCCCTATCGGTTCCGGGCCCGTCCGTGGGACCTGCAGAAGGTGGAGAGTTCCTCGATGTTCGACACCGCCCACCCTCGCATCGAGATCCATGCCAGCCAGAACGAGATCCTTCGCTACACCGGGGTGGACACCGACGCCACCAACCACGGCTGGCTCTCCGACAAGGACCGCTTCGGCTTCGAGTACCTAGGCTCGGAGGAGCGTCTCAGCCGTCCTCTGGTCAAGCGAAACGGCGAGTTCGTCGCGGCCGATTGGCCCGAGGCGTTGGACATCGTCTCCACCCGTCTCGGCCTGATAAAGGAAGAGGACGGAGGCGATGCCCTGGCCGTGGTCGGTGGGGCCGGAGGGACCAATGAAGACGCCTACGCCGTCGCCAGGTTCGCCCGAGAGGTGCTGGAGACGGCGAATGTCGACTGCAGGATGGACGATTCCCTCTCGGCCCACTTTCTCGCCGCCAGCGTCGACCGGGCCCAGATCTCGGATCTCGACGAGGCGGACACCATCCTGGTCTGGGGCCCCGACCTGAAAGAGGAGCATCCCACGCTCTATCTGCGGGTGCGAAGAGCGGCTCAGGAGTTGGGCAAGGACCTGGTCGTGGTCCATCCCCGCGTCACCGGTCTCGACGACCGGGTCACCCACAAGCTGACCTATCGGCCCGGAGGTGGATTCGATCTCCTCCGTGAGCTCACCAGCGGCGCCCATCGGGAGGTGTTTGAGCATCTCTCCACCGAGCGGGTGGTGGCCGTCGTGGGCATGGCCACCCTCGCCGACGGCCCCAATCTCGCCGAGTCGGTCGCTGCCACCGTCCGGGACACGGCCGGAACCGCCAAGATCCTGCCGCTGCACGGGCGCGCCAACACCTACGGCGCTCTCGACATGGGCCTTGCACCCGACCTCCTTCCCGGCCGGGTGGCCGCCCCGCGACCCGGAAAGGACACGAGAAGGATCATGGAAGGCCTCGATGGGGGTGAAATCCGCGGCCTGGTCCTGGTGGGAGCCGATCCCCTGCGCGATATGCCCGATCCTCGCATCGCCCGTGATGCTCTCGAAGCCGCCGAGTACGTCGTCTCCATCGACCTGTTCCACAACGACTCCAACGCCCACGCCGACCTGATCCTCCCTGCAGCCGGCTTCGCCGAGAAGGAGGGGACCATCACCAACGTCGAAGGGAGGGTGCAGAAGGTCAACCGGTTGCGTCCCGCTCCCGGATCTGCCCGTCCCGACTGGTCCACGATCGCCGACATCGCCTCCCGTATGGACATCTCGCTCGGCCTCGCCTCCGCCGAGACCATCGCCAAGGAGGTCTCCGAGACCCTCCCGCTGTATGCGGGAGTGACCCATGACTTCCTGGAGTGGGAGGCTCGTGACGGTGTCAGGGTCCCCATCGAGGGAGACCAGCCATTCGACCACATCCCGGTGGTCCTCGACGGGCCGGCGGCACCCGGTGCCCAGTTCACGCTGCACCGGGCACGGACGATGTACGACGATGGAGTGCGTCTCCGTCACTGCCCTTCGCTGCACCGGCTCGCTCCTGGGGCGATCGCCCGCATCAACCCTTCCGACGCACCTGGCCTCGGGGTGAAGGACGGCGCGAAGGTCAAAGTGACCACCAGTCAGGGCGAGGGCGAGTTCACCGCGGTGCTCGATCACGACACCCCGCGCGGGGTGGTCTACGTCCCGATGAACCAGGTCGGCGGGGCCTCGCTCGGCACCGACGCAGTGGTCAGGGTGAAAGTCCTCGATCCGGGAGAGGGAAGGAACAGATGAACTGGGCCGAGGTCGGGATCGTCCTGCTCCGAGCGCTCCTCGTGTTCGTGCTGCTCCTCGGGGCCACGGTGATCAATGTCTGGGCGGAACGGAAGATAGTGGCCGACATGCAGAGCCGAATCGGACCGAATCGAGCCGGGCCGTGGGGAATCCTGCAGACCGTGGCCGATGGTCTCAAACTGTTCTTCAAGGAGTCGATCACGCCGCGCAAGGCCGAGTTGGGGACTTTCCTCCTGGCACCGTTCCTGGCCGTGATACCGGCATTCCTGATATTCATGATGGTCCCCTTCGGTGCTCCATTCACGATCGGCGACTACGAAATCCCCCTTCAGGGGGCCGACCTCAACATCGGCCTGCTCTTCATCCTCGCCATGTCGTCGATAGCGGTCTACGCGGTGGTGTTGGCGGGCTGGTCGTCGGGTTCGAAGTATCCACTCATCGGTGGAGTCAGGGCGACTGCGCAGGCGATCTCCTACGAGGCGGCGATGGGTCTGGCAATGGTGGCCGTGGTGATGTTCACCGCCACCCAGGGGGAGGGCGGGACCTTGAGCCTCGCCGAGATCGTCGCCCGCCAGGATGGGACCTGGGCCGGGATCGTTCCCCGCTGGAATGTGTTCCCACAGGTGGTGGCGTTCGTCATCTTCATGATCGCCATCGTGGCCGAGACCAACCGGGCTCCCTTCGATCTCGTGGAGGCGGAACAGGAGATCGTCGGTGGCTTCCACACCGAGTACTCGGGGATGCGCTTCGCCATGTTCTTCCTCGCCGAGTACGTCAACATCTTCTCGATGTCGGCGATCGCGGCGACGCTGTTCCTCGGTGGCTGGAACGGCCCCACGTGGGAGGGAACACTGCCGGCGTTCCTCTCGGCGATCCTGCCCACGGTCTGGTTCCTGCTCAAGACCTACTTCATCGTCTTCATCTTCTTCTGGCTGCGAGCCACGCTTCCCCGTCTCCGCTACGACCAGCTGATGTCACTCGGCTGGAAGCGGCTGATCCCCGCCGCCCTCACCTGGATCGTCGTCTCGGGGGTCGCCATCGGTTTCCGCCAATTCGGGATGCCCTGGGGGTAGCGCATGGGTCTGATCACCGAACTACTCAAGGGTCTGCGGGTGACCGGCGGCACGATGCTGCGAACCATCACCGGCCGCGAGATGGTCACCACCGAGTACCCGCACGAGAAGCGGCAGAAGCCGCAGCGTTTCCACGGACGCCACGTTCTCAACCGGTATCCGGACGGGATGGAGAAGTGCATCGGGTGCGAGCTGTGCGCCGGGGCCTGCCCTGCTCACTGCATATACGTCCGGGGCCGTGAGAACGACCCGGACAACCCCACTTCGCCGGGAGAACGCTACGGCTACGTGTACGAGATCAACATGCTGCGTTGCATCTTCTGTGGTCTCTGCGTGGAGGCGTGCCCCACGGAGGCGATCACGATGACCCATCTCTTCGAGTTCTCCACCACCAACCGCGCCGACTCGATCTACACCCGTGACGAGCTGCTCATGGATCGGGAGGGGAACGTCCCCCACATGTTCCCCGACGACCCTCTGATCGACCACGAGGAGCTGCTCACCGCCGACGGATGGGTGCGAGCCACCGCTTCGGCGGGGAGTGCGGCCTACGAGGGCGTCAAGATGTGGCAAGACACCCCCGGCCCCGCCTCGTGGGATCCCGAACCGAGCCAGGACGAGATCGACGCCCGTTCGGAGCCTTCGGATGATTGAGGCACTGCTGTTCGTCGTGCTCGGCCTGGCAGCCCTGGTGGGAGCGGTGACGGTGGTCGTGGCGCGCAACCCGGTCCATTCGGCCCTGGGTCTGCTGGCCACTCTGCTGGCAGTGGCCGTCCTCTACGTGCTGCAACTGGCCCATCTGGTGGCCGCGGTTCAGGTGATCGTCTATGCCGGGGCGGTGCTCACCCTCTTCCTCTTCGTGATCATGCTGATCGGAGTCGACGAGGAAGAGACCAGGGAGGAGCCATTGCCGTTCCAGCGTTGGATCGTCGGCACGGTGGCGGGGGTCATCATCCTCTTCGCCGCCGGCCTCACCTTCTTCGGCAACTTCGACTGGGTGCCGGCGGCCACCACGACCGTCCCGTCGGCCACCAACGGCACCGTCGAGGCGGTGGCCCGACCGCTGTTCACCGACTGGATCCTCGCCTTCGAAGCCACCGCGCTCCTCCTCACCGTCGCCGCGGCGGGTGCAATCGCCCTCGCCCACTATCGCCGGAGAGAGAGCTGATGGTCGATCCGGGCTGGTACATGGGTCTGGCCTCCGCCCTGTTCTTCGTCGGAGCCTTGGGGATGCTGCTGCGTCGCAACGCCCTGATCATGTTCATGTGCATCGAGTTGATGCTCAACGCAGTCAACCTCACCCTGATCTCGGCAGGACGGGCCCTCAACGACATCAACGGCCAGGTGGCGGTGTTCTTCATCCTGGTCGTGGCCGCGGCCGAGGTGGTGGTCGGCCTGGCCATCATCGTCTCCATCTTCCGCCTCCGGTCCTCGGCGTCCGTCGACGAGTTGTCGGAGATGAGAGGGTGAACGGCTTCCTAATGCATGGGGGCCGGTATACCGGCCGTGGGGCATACAGAAGGAAATCGCAATGACCGGATTCCTCTGGCTGATCATCGCGTTGCCGCTCGCGGGGGCGGTGTTCCTCCATTTTCTGGGGAGATTCATCAGAGAGCCCCTCGCCGGCTGGCTGGCCAGCGCCGCCATCGGTGGGTCGTTCCTTGTGGCGGCGATCGCCGCCGTCCCCTTCATCCAGGGCGGTGCCCACGCCGAGAACATCCTCCTCTGGGAGTGGATGCCGGCGATCGGCGCCAACCTCGAGATCCTCTGGGACCCGCTCTCGGCACTGATGACCCTCATCGTCACCGGTGTCGGCGCGCTCATCCACGTCTTCGCCATCGGCTACATGCACGGCGACGAGCGCTTTCATCGCTTCTTCACCAGCCTGAACCTCTTCGCCGCCTCGATGCTGACCTTGGTCCTGGCGGGCAACTACGCCATGCTCTTTTTCGGTTGGGAGCTGGTCGGTCTCTGCTCGTATCTCCTCATCGGGTTCTGGTTCACCCGGCCGGGCCCGGCCCCGGCGGCGAAGAAGGCCTTCGTGGTCAACCGGATCGGTGATTTCGGGTTCATGGTCGGGCTGATGATCGTCTTCACCACCTTCGGAACCCTCTCCTACTCCGGTATCTTCGAGCGAGCCGGCTCCGAGCTGACCTCGAGTCTGGCCACCGCGGTCGGCCTCCTCTTCCTCATCGGCGCGGCCGGCAAGTCGGCTCAGATCCCCCTCTACGTCTGGCTGCCGGATGCGATGGAGGGCCCTACCCCCGTCTCAGCGCTGATCCACGCCGCGACCATGGTGACCGCCGGCGTCTATCTGATCGCCAGGTCGGCCGCCATCTTCGAACTGTCCACCGTCGCCCAGGTCACGGTGGCCACGGTCGGTGCCCTCACCGCGATATGGGCCGCATCCATCGCCCTGGCCCAACGTGACATCAAGAAGGTGCTTGCCTACTCGACGGTCTCCCAACTCGGATACATGTTCCTGGCGGTGGGTGCCACCGCATACGTCGCCGGGATCTTCCACCTCATGACCCACGCCTTCTTCAAGGCGCTCCTCTTCCTCGGGGCCGGCTCGGTGATACACGCCATGAGAGATGAGCAGGACATGCACAAGATGGGTGGCCTGCTCAGGAAGATGCCGGTGACCGCGGGGACGATGGGCATCGCCACCATCGCCATCGCCGGCATCCCGCCGCTGGCCGGCTTCTGGTCGAAGGACGAGATCCT